>JBCCOO010000005.1:0-105590 GCA_039025345.1 Cyanobacteria bacterium P01_D01_bin.105
TTATTTGACCCTCCTTTTTTTTACGTTTGAGAGGTGTCATGACATGATGTTTTAATTACCTGTCTCGGTAGTCGCATCACTTCATTACTGAAGGGGGTGCCGAAGCAGACATCACCATTGCCGAAGTCACGCGAATACGCACAAGGTCTTCAAACGCCCGTTCATACTTTGAATCAGCAACGCCAGATATTCTAGATGCCTGATTTATCGACACAGGCAAGCACGTCTCACAGATGTCGCCTGTAGTGACTTCAGACGTCACATAATTTTGGCTGCTTACGACTTGGCAGTAGGTTTTTGTCAATCAGCCCAATTTTCTAAGGCTAACCCAGCAATTCTAGAAAATTCACGCGTGTTATTAGTGACCAGCGTTAACTCTAGAG
Source organism: Cyanobacteria bacterium P01_D01_bin.105 (assembly GCA_039025345.1). GTDB lineage: Bacteria > Cyanobacteriota > Cyanobacteriia > Phormidesmidales > Phormidesmidaceae > Phormidesmis. Next base: position 384 of record JBCCOO010000005.1, read on the forward strand.
ACAGTGCTTGCGCGGCGATGAGCATGTCTAAAGAACCAATGACTTGACCTTGTTGCTCCAGCTGACTGCGAAGCTTGCCATAAACTTGAGTAGCCTGCCCATCAAAGGAGACGATTTCCAGCGGTATCAAAAACTGCTTTAGGGCAGACCGGTTCCGTTCAGGTTGCTGACTTTTGTAAGCGCCGTATTCGAGCTCAGCAACAGCAATAGACGAAATGCCAACGTCAGAGGGCTCTAAATCACGAAATCTTTCGAGAACTTGCCTGGGTTTCTGCCTCATGATGTAGATGCAGATATTGGTATCGAGCAAGTAGATCATTCAAAAAGCGCCTCGCGCTCTGACTGTCCAGGTTGACTTCGCTGCTCCATGAAATCTGCAGAGAATAAATCTAAGCTCTGTATCAAGGCCTGCCAGGGATCATCTTTAGGAATCAGGATAATGGCATTACCAATTTTTTTGATGTAAACCTCATCCCCTGCTACTTGAAATTCCTGGGGCAAGGATACTGTCTGTACATTATCCGTTGTAGATAGTTTGATCGTATTCATCACCCTGCCCTCCCAGGCTAGCAGTAGGTACGCTACCTGATTTCCCAATGCGATTGGAATCGTCTTAACGTGTGTGTACAAGTATGATGACTGAAATTGCATAGGCATGGCAAGACTTTTTTCACTAAGTGCCTCATCAGCCTCAGGGGCGATCATTCCACACAAGGCAAGTGTGACCACGAATCACATCTTTGCTGCTTGTGGACACGGTTGTGGCCAACTTTTAGTATCTTAATTGCCTTTATCTGGATAACATTCAGCCAAGCACCTGCTGAGTAGAAGTTGAGCTTGGTATTGAGTGCTACCCAACTGGCGATAACTGTCCACATAAGGCGCTCTAGACTCTACTACCTATGGTTGAGCCTATGGTTGAGCAGGTTAAGCTATAAGATTAGCAGGTGATAGTGTCTGTATTACCGTAGATATGCTTACGAGCATTAATCGTTAGAACCCTTTCTGACAAAGAATCTAAACGCATGTTTGAGAGTGCAGCTAAACCAATTTAAGGACAATTTTAAGTACAGCTATATTTTCAAAGCCCAAATCCCCTGCCTATAGGCCATTTTGGATTTAGGTTTCGCGTTCGAATCGCGCCAGTCCCGTAGGTTTCATAGCAAAGTTCGGATGCATACTCGCGCAGAAGGCTAGCGCCTACGCACTTTTCTAGTTGAGTGAGCTGTTGTCGTGTGAGACTTCTCGCGATCATTAGTGTCCTAACTCACGCGACAGAGGCAATAGCTTCATTCTGAGAAAGCTATCAGTCTCTACTCAGTTTCTTTTCCCATATGCTGAGCAAACATTCAGCTTCTCCTGGGTTGTGCTTTAAGTAGGGCTGTCATTCTTAAAGCATCGAATTAAATCCACGTCTAAGGAGACTCTATCTATGAAACGTATTACACTTTCCGCTCTCGCGCTAATCTTGACGGCAGCAGCCTTCGCACCAGCCGCATCTGCACAAGTGTCAACTCCACAAGAACTAGGTGAAGGCACCAGCTTCATCGAATTTGTGCGTCACAATCGCGATGCACGCAATAAGAGTTAATCACTCAACATTCCTCTAGCGCGCCTTCACACCAATCCAAAGCCCCGCTATTAATTTTGATAGTGGGGCTTTTTCTATAGTGGCAGCTTTCATTTTTGGCATTCTCAACTGGGTAGTGCCCTAATAAAACGTGAGACATTAACTCAGTCACTAAACAGGGTGGCCGGAAGTGATTCCCTCTCGGGAGGGATGCCCGTAGGGCAGGGTGGGTTGGCAGTAACCAGCGTTAGCGGCTGTATCCTATTATCTGCCGAAGCAATAAATGACATATCATGCCAAACCTAAGTATGTGGTGATGGGCTTAATCGGTTACAAATGCCGGATGACATGAGCCGGATTACCAACCGCAACAACATTCATAAGCAGGTCTTTCGTCACCACGGCCCCAGCGCCTACAACGGTGTTCTCTCCAACGGCAACGCCAGGGCAAATAATGACGCCACCACCTAACCAGACATTGTCACCAATGGTAATCGGCTTTGCAGCTTCCCACTTAGCACGGCGTAGTGTCGGGTCAAGTGGGTGAGTTGGCGTTAAAAACTGAACATTTGGGCCAACTTGATAAGCGTTGCAACATCGAGCAGAATGGCACCGTAGTTAATGAATGTTCGTGCGCCGATGCGAGTCTGATAGCCGTAGTCGCATCGCAACGGTGGGCGAATGACAACACCCTCACCGAGCGTGCCAAACAACTCATGGAATATAGCGCCGTGTGCCTTAAAATTTGCAGGATCGCTGGTGTTGAACCGTTGCGTCAATATCGCTGCTCGACGGCTATCGGCTACAAGCTGCGAGTCGTCAGCAATATACAAATTACCAGTGAGCATTCGCGCTTTCATACTGCACCCGTCATCAACTGTCTTGACAGCTTCAACACGATTTTATCGATCTAAAAAGTTCCACCATCACTCCCAACAAAAAACTCTCCTATCGTCAAATAAGAGAGTTTCTTGAATCTAATGCACTGCTCAAAAGCCTTCTCACCTAATACCTACAAAATAGGCTGCGTATCACTCATCGCACAGGTCGCACACCCACATCTCAAAGCATCCATAATCGGATTAGAATCCGCCTGGGTTAAAGCAAACAAACCTTCATCCGCACCAGCGTTAGCATCTGTTGCCACCGGGCTAGCAAACGCTGGACTAGCAACCGCCAACATGGCAGCCAAAGACCCCGCACAGCCCAAAGCCGTTAAAACTGTCTGCTTATTACTCATAATCGCCTGCTAAAGATAGTCATTGTCAGTATACTTAGCCGATCTGATCGTGACAATACTCATCAAGTTAGGCATTACACACATTCACACCGGTATAGCCAGCACACGCAGCAACGCCCTCCTGAGCGAAACACCTGATGCAGCGCTTTTACTTTGTTCAGCGCTTTTACAATGAGCGTTTGATCTAAGCTGCTAAACAGAGGCATCTGAAACCGACGAATCTTCCACAGGTGTTGTCTCAGCGACTGAGATAACACCATCATCCGTCTGGTCACTGTCAGACGTCAATTCCGCATACTCAGTCAAATCATAGACCGGCAAATCAAACCAAAACGTGGTGCCCACACCCACCGCACTCACCAAATGCACCTGGCTATTGTGCTTATCCATAATGTTTTTCACAATCGAGAGCCCTAACCCAGTGCCTTCTAAAGTATGCACCTGATTTTCAACCCTAAAAAATCGCTCAAATATAGTCGCCTGATCATCCTCATCAATGCCTAAGCCCGTATCGCTAATCTCAATACGCACATTTTGAATCAGCTGAGGGCCCGCACTCGGCGCACGATAAGCACGAATCATCACCCGCCCACCTGCCGGCGTAAACTTCAGCGCATTGCCCACTAAGTTACCAAACACCTGAAGCAACAGATCGTAATTGCCTAAGCTGGGCGGCAAATCAAACGCGACTTCTTTTTCTAACGCAATCTGCTTATCCTTTGCATTGAGCTGATAGGTCCGTAGCACTTGCTCAATTGGCTCATTCACCTCTACCGCCGAGAACTCATAGCGACGATTAGATTCCAACCGCGATAGATCCAACACATCGTTCACTAATCGCGTCAGTCTATCCGTCTCATTGTTCGCCGTCGACAAAAATTCTTGCCGCTCAGTATCGCTCAAATCCTCCCCGTATTCGTGTAGCGTTTCAATAAACGACTTAATGTTGAACAACGGCGTGCGCAGCTCGTGAGACACATTGCTAATAAACTGACTTTTCGCTTCGTTGAGTGCCACCTCGCGCGTAATGTCTTGTAGCGTAATCGCCACCCCTTTCACATTGGCCCGCGACTGATCCAACACCGTATTAAGCAACACTCGAATCGTGCGATTACCCTCCATCAGCGCGATTCGAAACTCACTCCCCTCATGGGCCTCTCCCGAAATTGCCTGCACTAAATGGGGCGCAATCTGCGCTCTCACCTCCGGCTGCAACCAGTCCAACATGCTGCCGGCTAGCGGCGCACCAACCTCCCACCCTAATATCCGCCGAGAGGCCACATTCGCAAGCACTAAATTCGTGTCCGCATCTAACAAAATCGCACCATCTGCAATGGTCGACACTAAGCTTTCTAGCTTCGCTTTCTCGGCAGTGAGCTCCTCAATGTTTTGCTCTTCATAGCGCTCTAGGCGCTCTGCCATATCGTTAAAGCTATAGATCAGCTCACCCAATTCACCCCCTAAAGGCAAGTCAATACGCTGCTTAAAGTTGCCCGCCGCAATGTTTTTAACCCCTAGCAAAAGTTCTTTAATCGGTTGGGTAATGGTTAAGGCATTAATCACCGCCCCCAAAATCACCATCACCCAAATAGACACAAACACCGCAATGGTCACATCTCGCGTTAAGTGAGACGACGCGACAACCGTTGGATTAGGCGTAATGCCCATCGCCAACATCCCCTTGTAGCTATCGTCGACCGTCAACGGCACAAACACATCTGTCACCATACCGGCTGGGGTCAGATGCTGACGCACAATGGGCGACTCTGCGCTCGTGGTGTAATTGGCAGGCAGCTTCATCCGCCGGCGAAGCGTTAAAGAGTTTTGAACCGCAGGCTCAGAATAAGGAATGCCAAAGAAGATTTCGCCTTCTTGATCGGCGTAGAGCATGTAGCGGACGTTTGAAGTTTTTTCGTAGAAGCGATACGAAAAGCGGGCTAGCTCAGCGCGGTCATTTTCTTCCACCAGCGGTGCAACATTAGCCGCTAGCAGTAAGCCCAGGTCGCGGCCAAAGCGAGTGTCGTTGAGCTGAGCATCGGCTTGGATACTGTTGACCGCCCAAAAGGTAAGCCCACTCATCACCAGAGAAACCAGCAGCGTGGCCCCTGCCATTAACCGTGTCTGGAGGGTAAAGTCACTCCACCAGCGGGCCAGCAGAGCTTTGAGTTGAACAAACAGGTTGAGAGTCATCAGGTGTAAACGAATGAAAGCGTCGCAGCTTAAGAGACCTGACTTAGCGCACGTAAAGACATGCCCCTATCAATCATCTCAGCAGCTTACTTTCAGCGGCTACTGAATCAGTGGCTACTTACAGTGCCTTTATTCTAAACGGTGTTGACACAGCCGCGCTTGCTGCTGAACTTTTTGCTGATTGGCGCTAAGCACCGACTGTTTTGACTTAGATACCTTTAACCCGGTGGCCAATATCACGGCGGTAAAAGCTACCTGGAAAGTCAATTTTATCAATCGCACGGTAGGCAGCCGCGATCGCCTCATCAAAACCATCTGCCACGGCTGTCACCCCGAGCACTCGGCCGCCCGTACTCTTTAGGCCCTCGTCGCTGAGCCGAGTCCCCGCATGAAACACAACCGCCTGCTCGTTGGCCGATTTGGCATCTGCTGATTGACCATCTGCTGATCTAGCATGTGTTGATTCAGCATTCTCAATCCCCGCGATCGCCAGTCCTTTCTCATAGCGCCCTGGATAGCCCTTGGCGGCCATGACCACACAGGCCGAGGCGCCCTCGCGCCAAGCTAACGGCGGCAAACTCTCTAGCTTTTGCTCACAGCAGGCAAGCACCACTTTATCCAGCGGCGTAGCCAAAAGCGGCAGCACTGCCTGCGTCTCTGGATCGCCAAAGCGACAGTTAAATTCAATCACTTTCGGATCGCCTTCCGGCGTCACAATCAGACCCGCATACAGCACACCGCGATAGTCAATGCCCTTGGCCTGTAGCCCTTTCAGCGTCGGCTCTAAAATCTCTTGTTGCACGCGCTCCAACAGGGCACTGGGCATCACGGGGGTCGGTGCATAAGCGCCCATGCCACCTGTGTTTGGGCCAGTGTCACCCTCGCCAACCTGCTTATGATCTTGAGCGGGCAGCAAAGGCCGAATCGTTTTACCATCCGTCACCGCTAGCACAGAGACTTCTTGGCCCTGCAAAAATTCTTCGATCACAACGCGATCGCCTGCCGCACCAAATTGACCGCTAAACGCAGCGTCAATCGCCGCGATCGCCGCCTCTAAATCCATTGCCACCGTCACGCCTTTGCCCGCCGCCAACCCATCGGCTTTGATCACAATGGGCGCACCTTGCTGCTTCGCATAGTCAGTGGCCTGCTGGGCATCCGTAAACACAGCCGAAGCCGCCGTTGGCACCCCGGCATCGGCCATCAGCGCTTTAGCCCAAGCCTTACTCGCCTCAATTTGAGCCCCATCTTGATTAGGGCCAAACACCTTCAGGCCCTCAGCGCGCAGCGCATCTGCGAGACCTTCAGCCAACGGCTGCTCCGGGCCAACCAGCACAAACGCCATGTTATTGACCAACGCACAGCGAACAATACCCTCTACATCATCCGTAGCCATCGCCACATTGCGGCATCCCGACAGCAAAGCAGTTCCACCGTTACCCGGAATACAAACCACTTCAGTGACATTAGGCGATCGCAAAAGCGTCCAAGCCAGCGCATGTTCGCGTCCACCGCTACCAACCACAATTGCTTTCATAGCTCAAACAACTTACTCAAAGGGGCATTCTCTCCCCCAATCGTCTCATCAAATCGGCCCTAAAGGCGATCGCTACCCTCGCTCAAAAGCCGATTCATCATTCTCTTAAAACACCTCTGAGAAAGCTTCCTCAGACTTCGCAGCTTTCTCAGAAAGCCCCCTCCCCCTAACATCACAAAACGATGACATAACAGAGCAGAGACCTCAAAAAATGCCAGTGTCAGCAAAAATAACGCAAGTTCAGGTTTTGAGGGCAGCGAAAAGCTCTCAAGCAGTGACTACAGCAGCTTAACCAGCCCTGCATAAACCCAATCACGTTATCTCTCACTGAGGTTAAAGATGCAGCTAAGAATTAACCGTTTTAGCTACCTCATACGCCTTCTGCACTGCCGGACGCGCCTGCACACGCTCAAACCAACGCTTCAAGTTAGGAAAATCATTCAAATCCTGACCTTGAGCTGCATAGGGCACAATCCATGGGTAGCAGGCCATATCTGCAATCGAATAATCCCCCACAATATACTCACGACCCTCTAGCTGCTTATTGAGCACACCATATAGCCGCGCAGTCTCTTTCACATAACGCTCTATCGCGTAAGGAATTTTCTCAGGCGCATATCTAGAAAAATGATGATTCTGACCCAGTATCGGCCCGAGTCCGCCCATCTGCCAGTTCAACCACTGCAGTACTTCATAGCGTGCCACCCCCTGAATCGGCAAAAACTTCCCCGTCTTATCCGCTAAATATTGCAAAATCGCGCCCGACTCAAAAACGCTGATCGATTCATCGTTATCTACGATGGCCGGAATTCTGTTATTGGGCGAGATTTTTAGGAAGTCAGGAGCAAACTGATCGCCCTTGCCAATGTTGATGGGCTTAATGCTGTAGGCCAGCTCAGCCTCTTCCAAAAAAATTGAAATTTTGTGGCCGTTAGGCGTTGTCCAGTAATAGAGATCAATCATATTGGTATCTGCGCGTCAGCAATAAAAAAGGCCGAGACCCATTCTATAAGCCCCAACCCTTTTCTAAATGAGAGTATCCCAATAAACGCTAATCAGCCCATATCTATTCCACCGTTACTGACTTAGCCAAATTCCGAGGCTGATCCACATCTAAACCGCGCCGCGCCGCAATGTGATAAGACAAAAGCTGCACAGGCACCACAGTCAAAATCGGTGATAGCAGCTCATCGACATCAGGCACCGGCAGCAGCGCATCGAATGTTTCTTCTGCTTCCGGCTCGTTCATCGGCACCACGCCAATGAGCTGCGCATCTCTGGCCTTTGCTTCCTGCGCGTTAGAGAGCACCTTTTCGTACACGGTGCCTTTTGTTGCGATCGCCACCACCGGCACCTTTTCATCCAGCAGCGCAATCGGCCCGTGCTTCATCTCACCTGCCGGATAGCCTTCCGCATGAATATAGCTAATTTCCTTAAGCTTCAACGCCCCTTCTAGCGCAATCGGATAGTTGATGCCTCGACCTACAAAAATAAAATCTTGCGTCTCCGAAAAATCATGAGAAAGCTCCTCTACATAGCGCTCCTGACTCTCTAGCACCAGCTCCAGCTGAGCCGGTAGCTGTCGCAAGCCTTCAATAATGTCAGCCATCCGCGCCAGCGAAATCGCCTTTCGCCGATACGCCAACTCTAAAGACAAAAAGTAAAACGCCATCAGCTGCGCCACAAACGTCTTGGTCGCAGCCACGCCAATTTCAATTCCTGCCTTCGTATCCATCACATGGGGAATCAATCGCCCCAACGAACTATCCACTCGATTCGTAATCCCCAGCATTCTGGGGGCAAAACGATCCTCACCCTGTTCAGCTCGCCGCGTTTGCTCCATCTCCAGCGCCGCGAGCGTATCCGCCGTTTCCCCCGACTGTGTCACCCCAATCGTGAGCGTATCGGGCATCAGTGGCGCAGGCGCATAGCGAAACTCAGACGCATACTGAACAAACGTAGGAATGCCAGCCACTTGTTCTAGCAGATACTTCCCCACCAAGCTCGCATGCCAGCTCGTGCCACAGGCCAATATCTGAATATGCTGCAAACCCTCTAGTACCGTATCTGGCAGGTCTAATTTGATAGGCGATCGCCTGTTCTGTTCACCCGTCTGGGCATCCCACTCCGTATCCACATACGTCTCTAAACACGTCCGCACCACCCCAGGCTGCTCATAAATCTCCTTGAGCATAAAGTGCTTAAAGCCCTGCTTCTCCACCATGATGGGGTTCCAATTCAGGGTTTGAGGATGCTTTTTCAGCCGGTGCCCAGTTACGTCATAAACTTCAGCGCCCAATGGCGTCAGTCTTGCAATTTCTCCATTTTCTAACGTCAGCACCGCCTGCGTATACGGCATAATCGCAGGCGTATCCGACGCGCAGAAAAACTCACCTTGGCCGAAGCCAATCACCAATGGAGCCTGCTGACGAATCACAATCAGCTCATCCGGAAAATCAACCGAAACAACGGCTAGGGCAAAAGCCCCTTCCAGCCTCGTCATTGCCTGGCGCGAAGCTTCTAGCAGTTGAGACTGCCCCGTCAGCACCGCCTCACTTAGCGGATTCTCCAAATACTCCGCAATCAAATGCGGAATCACCTCAGTATCCGTATCAGAGCGAAACTCATGGCCCTTTGCCTTGAGTTCTTCACGCAGCTCACGGTAGTTTTCAATAATGCCGTTTTGCACTACCGCAATGCGTTCCTTCGTATCCGTATGGGGATGGGCGTTATGCTCCTCAGGTTTGCCATGAGTTGCCCAGCGCGTATGGCCAATACCCAAGCGAGCCGGATCTTCCAAGCCCTCCAGCTTTACCTGCAAATTTTTCAGCTTTCCCTTCGCACGCGTCCGGGTTAGCTGCCCCTCACAAATCGTCGCAACACCCGCAGAATCGTAACCTCGATACTCCAGCGTCTTGAGCCCTTCAATCAAAATGCTGCTAGCAGCCCGAGTACCAATGTATCCAACGATTCCACACATATGAAAAGACTCCTAAGAGAAAGACTCCTTGCAACAGCAAACTTCAGCGGCATCGCCAAAGCCCTATATCGAATTATCTTGATGGTTCAAATACCAATAACCTACCCAAAGCCCTAGAACTCAGTCACATCAGATGTGACGATTAACATCAAAAATATTTCTGTACGCTGACATCAGCACCCCAATATCGCCATCACCAATATCGTCATCCATCGATATCACCCAGCACGCCCTCCTTCATGCCCCCTACCGGCACTCCCTTAGACGGGTTTCTAGGGCGGTTTCCACTGCTTACTACTTCCGTAGCTCACCGCTGAGGGGCTAACGATCTAACAGACAAGTTCTACACACAGACCCTAATGACGAGGTTTGAATCGCTCAAGCTTTCATCACCCAGGCTACTGGGAGATGAAACCAGTCAAAATTAGCGGGATAAAGATCGCTGCGAACAGAATTGCCAAGATTGTCTCAGGAGACCAAGTAATCAAATTAGGATCAGGCTTTCCAGGTTCTCGCATATTCTTTTCCTCGCAGAATTCAAAATTTCGTCAATCACGCCTTGCAGACCAGACATCCAAGCCAGATATCCCACAAGCCAGATATCCCAAGCCAGATATATAAAACAAAAGGGAGCCTTGACCCACGGCCAAACTCCCTCGCGACCGATAAGACTCTTTAATTACAAATAGCTCTCGACGGCCTCTTTAAAGGTGGCATAAGGCTTTACACCTACCATCGTATCCATCAACTCGCCATTCTTAAACACCATCACAGCGGGAATGCTTTTGATGCTAAATCGTTGCGCTACCGGCTTATTGGCATCCAAATCTAATTTAGAGACCGCCGCCTTCCCATCGAACTCATCTGCCAGCTGATCCATCAGCGGCGCAACTAGCTTGCAAGGGCCACACCAACTCGCTGTGCAATCCACTACCACAACGGATTCAGACTTTACGAGCTCATCAAATGCAGCTTCATCGGCAATGTATTCTGCGGGCATCGGGGCGATCGCTCCAAAAATTAGGTATCTCTACTCAAAATCATACACCTCTCGCGTAACCATCTCATGACATGTCTTCGCCCATGAGCGACAAATGCCTACAGCCTGCTAATTACTCAAAAAGCCCCTCCGACAAATACATCGAAAGGGCTTTTGCTCAACACTTTTTACGGCTCATGCCGTACTTTTTCTGCTAACGCAATGAAGAAGAAAAAGTACGGCGCAGGTTCATCCATTTGCCTAGAGCCATTACCTACATTTGGCGCTCTAAACCAACAGATGAAGCATCACATTACTGACCAGCCAGCTTCTTCACCCGCTGCATGATGCTCTCAGGATCCAGACCCTGGTGATAGAACTGCTCCCAGAGACCACCGCCTCCTTCTTCGTGGGTGCCAGCATGCGCAAACTTAGGCGTATAGCCCCGCTCTAGCAACCAAGTGCCGTAGCGAGCACCCAGGCCAGTCTTCTCATTGAACGACTCAACCACCATTACCAAAGGCGACTTGCCCACTTTTTCCAGCATCTGCTCATCCACCACGTTCAAAGTGGACTTGTTGATAAGACCAATATCTAGGCCCTCTTCCTTAAGGCGCTCAACCGCATCCAACGCCCGATACAAGCCATCGCCAAAGCTCACGATATAGCCGTCAGTGCCCTCACGCACCACATCGTCTTTGCCAGGGATAAACTCATAGTCACCGTCATACAGCGCTTTACCATCCGCATCTTGCAGCATGGGCACCTTCGCACGGGTCGAGAAGATAAAGCGAATGCCAGGATTGTGGAAAATCTTCTCTACACAAGCCTTCATCTGATGCGCATCAGCTGGGAAGTACAACCGCGTCTCATAGCCGTCATCCAAGCCATTATCCGCAAACATATTGTTGATGCCGAAGTGGCAGGTATTGTCTGCCATATCATCAATACCCGAGTGGGAGAAGTGGCACAGCAAATTCGCTTTGTTCAAGCGCGCCATGGTGATCTCAGAGATACACATCTCTAAGAACGCGCTAAAGGTACCAAAGACACCTTGCTTACCTTCAGCCATACCAAAGCCAGCTGCCGCAGAGAGGTTGCCCCGCTCCATAATGCCGCCGCTCACAAAAATTTCAGGATACGCCTTGTGGATGTGGTTCAAGCCGCAGGAGCCTTCCAAGTCACAATCGACCACTAGCACGTTCTCTTTGCGCTCAGCGTCGCTCATCTGACCGAGCACTTCAACCATGACCTGACCGAACACGTTACGGTTTGAGCCAAGCTCATCGCTAGACCCTTTGAACGCATAGTTATGCTTAGGCTTTTCGATGTTCTTGAGGTAGTCAGCCGCTTCCTGACGACCGTGCTTTTCAAGGTATTGAATCGCAACATCGGTCGGCACAACATCATGGCCATGGCAAGTGCCTTCAAGGCCATCAATACCAACCGTCATGGGGCGCTTACAAATAATCGCAATCGGGCCATCTGTGGCGATCGCCTCGCAGATATTGGCATAGAGCGCATCAACATCTTCGCCATCATTGACTAGCACCTTGAGACCGTGGCCTTCCAGCGTTTTCTGTACGCTATAGCCCTTCAAATAATCTGAAGGATGACCGGCAATTGTCACATCATTATCATCAATGATTAGCTTCACATTGATATCTTGAGCCACCGCCAAGCGAGCTGCTTCAGCATCGTCGCCTTCCATCTGCGACCCATCAGAGCCTAACAGGAACGTCGTCTTGCCAGGATTAGCCAGCGCAACACCGTTTACAAAGGGCCACATGTGCCCTAATCGGCCCGAGCTAAACTTCACCCCCGGCGTTAACCCCAGCTCAGGGTGACCGGGCAGCTTAGAATCTGCCGCGCGGTAGCTCATTAGCTGCTCAGCTGGCAAGTCGCCATTCAGCGTACTCATCAAGTACTGCGTGCCGACTCGGTGCCCCGCTTCATCAAAAAACGTGGGCACAAATTTATCAGGGTTGCCCCTAAACAGCGCATCCAAAATCATCACTTCAGGCACGGTGTCGTAAGGGCCACCGGTATGACCACCCACGCCCCGAGCGCCGCCCGTCGCAGTAAAAAACACAATCGCTTCACGGCAGAGCTGAATATTGGCCTTTAGGGCTTCGCGTTGCTCATCGGTCAGCTTGTTGTTCGAGGGATCGAGCGTAATGCGCTTGTATGCACTCAGATCGATGGGAAAAGCGGCTTTGGGCTTAACTTGGGTTGCTGTCATGAGCGATGTCCTAAAATACGTCTGAAAATTTCTCAGCTCGCTCGCTAACTGCTCAAAGCGCTGATGAAAACACTTCAGCAAACACTAGCTTTGAGAGGAGCCTTTGAAAAATTTAATATTTCTATTCTCCCTGATCATGCCGCTTGGGTTAAGTCCCTCAGCTAAATTTGTGTTCTCAACTACCGAATACGCTTACGCTAGGGCGGTTGCGCGATGGCTTTACTCTAGTGGGCTTACGCTGAGCTGAGTGCAGCAACTGAGTCAAGAAATGGTCAATGAACCGAGGGCCTAACAAAACGTGCTCTCAATCTATTCGTGTGCGATCGCCATTCACACCCCTCCACATGGTCATTCACCATGCCCATCGACTGCATAAAGGCATATGCCGTTGTTGGCCCAACAAAAGACCACCCTCTTTTCTTCAAATCCTTGCTCATCGCCGTAGACGCTGCGGTCTTCCCCAATGCCCGCAGCGTCTCATAGTCGCATTTCTCAGGCCGCTCATGTTCACTCGGCTCATACTGCCAGAAATAAGCTGCCAGCGAGCCAAATTCCTCAACGAGCTCACGCGATCGCTTCGCATTATTAATCACCGACTCAATCTTACGCCGATGTCGAACAATGCCTGCATCTTGTAGCAACTGCTCTACATGTTCTTCGGTATACTCAGCGACCCGCTGAAAGTCAAACTCTGAGAAGGCGACTCGGAAATTCTCTCTTTTACGCAATATCGTTAGCCAGCTCAGCCCAGATTGAAATCCTTCCAAACAAATCTTTTCAAATAGCTTCCTATCATCAGCTACCGGCACGCCCCACTCATGATCGTGATAGGCCACATAATCTGACTTATCACCCGCCCACCAGCATCGGCATTTCCCATCCTTCCCCACTCTCAACCCATCCATAATCAACACTCTAGATAAAGTCTCTATACCTCAGTCACCATACCGTCAAAGGCTCTACCACCTCACGAAATAAATACAACCCTAATATTGCCAAGCATTAACTGACACTGAACGCTAGAAATCCAGCAATAAATCTTGGCCATTCCATCCAACTGTCACACTCAAAACAAACATATTTACGACGATAGAGCGGTAAATATCCTAGTCCAGCACAACAAAGTGTCCATACTGAATCCGCATTGCTGAGTCATAGCCGATACAACTTAAACATGCGAAACGAATCAACCGTTTCTAACCCAAACAACAGTTCTTTCGCCCCCTTCTCTCGCTCTGTCTTTTTAAGCGTTCAAACTCAGAAAAGCGCACCAGAAAAGCGCAGAGACCACAGAAGTTCCAAATCACTCTCAACAACATTACGACGTTGTTTTACAAACCACCTTTTGAGGACAATTCCATGAAATTCTCTCGTATTTGGGCACCCCTTGGTCTTGCAGCCGCTGCCCTTCTCGCTCTCCCATTTGGCGCTCAGGCTCAAGTATCTCCTGATTACAACTACGTCGGTATCGGCGGCGGCGATGACGGCTTCGTCGTCAACAGTAAGTTCTCTCTATACGACAACCTATCTATTCGCCCCGAAATTTCAACAGACTTCGATTTCGACGACTCTGAAGATATCTCCTATCTCGTGCCTATCACCTACGACTTCAACTCCGTCGGCACTCAAAATATGCAGCTAAATCCGTTCTTAGGAGCTGGTGTCTCCGGTGGCATCGGTGACGATAGCGATATCGAATTCGCCCTCGTAGCTGGCGCTGACTACCGCTTTGCTGACAAATACGTTGCGAACGGTTCTGTCAACTACGCACCATTTGCTGACAACGATGAAGTTGGTTTCACAATTGGGCTTGGCTATCTATTCTAAGCCAACCTATCTGAGGCCTGAAAACAGAGGTTTTCCTAGTTTAAGTGTGTGTCTACGCTCTCCAGATCCTCTTACATTCAATATGTAAGAGGATTTTTCTTATGGCATTTTTCGCTCTAACCAGACAACATCCCAATACTGACCAAATTTTCGGCCTACCTCATGAAACCGCCCAACTTCAACAAAATCAAACTTCTGATGGAATGCTAAAGACGCTTCATTAGGCACAGTAATCCCAGCATAAACCCGATGCACATCTTCTGTTCTCAGTTGCTCAAATAATTTCTCGTATAGTAAAGAGCCAATCCCTAGCCGCTGGAACCTATGGGACAAATAAATACTCACCTCAACAGAGGGATCATAAGCAGGTTTTATCCTTAACTGACTGCTACTTGCATATCCAATCACCTGCCCATCCAGCTCAGCAACAATAAGCCTATGCCGCCCTGCCGCTGCATAGTGGCACATCCATCGAACCTGCCGCTGCTCTACCGTGTAAGGTTCTAAATCAAAGGTAATCGTTGTCTTCAAAACATACCAGTTGTATATCTTGGTTAGCGCTTCAATATCCGCATTGTCAAAAGCTCTGATTTTTATAACCATCTATTCAAATTCAGTGGGAAATATTGCCACAATATTCGCTACTTTTTCCAACATGCTCACAACGCTTAGAATTACAAAGCGATAATGAGAAAAGGGCTCACAAGCATATACGCATATTGATACACTCACTACATACTAGCGAGATTTCTCACTGAATTTAGCAACCCAAAAGGGAGCACACACATAGCTCACTTAATCAGCACCTACGCAACCTTCTCGTCGTAAGTATTATCACTGCTAGTATCTGTATTGTCATTACTAGGCTGAATTAGCTGTTGCCACTGACTCACCATCATCCTATTCCTTCCAGCCTGCTTTGCCTCATACAAAGCCTGATCCGCATATTCGATCAGCTGTAAAGGTGTCAAAGACTGATCTTTAGAGACTGTCGCCACCCCACAGCTCAAAGTTACCCACTCACTTACTTGAGAACCTTCATGAACCACTTCCATCTGACGCATGTGGATTTGAATTCTATCTGCAACATTAACTGCCAAAGCTTCATCCGTATCTGGCAGCACCACAACAAACTCTTCACCGCCGTAACGAGCAACCAAATCCGAACTTCTCACTGACATTTGAAGCGCTTTAGCCACCTGCTGCAAACAGCGATCACCGGCAGGATGTCCATACCTATCGTTGTAGGCTTTAAAATAATCAACGTCGCATAAAATCAAAGAAAGACGCCGAGGAACCTTTAACGCCGTAGCCAAACGCTCATCAAAATATCGCCTATTAGCTATCTGTGTCAGCTCATCAAAAGCTGCTAAGTTCTGTAATTGCTGATTGCGATATCCCATTCCCAACATCATCGCCACAGACATCGAGGCCATTGGGAGCACTAAAGGCAGCCACCAGCCCCATACAAATAAAACAAATCCTGTCACTACTAACCCAGCATTCACACCTATCATCCGCATGATCATTTGCCATATGGATAGTTCCGATTTCAGTGAGCCGCTGTATAGCACTGAGCGACTCACTAGTATGCTGATCGCAATCCAAACACCTACCCACAACCACTCAAGCGGATCTGAAACTGTTCGCAGAAAAGATTTACCATCTAAGGCTATTTCCATTAACTGACTCGCCAGATGAGCATGCATATAAACACCAGCCACCTGATCGCCACCGACAGGTGTGGCGAACCAGTCATTCAGACTCACCGCTGTCGCGCCTACAAACACAAGACGCCCATCTACCATTTCTTCAGTCAGCTTACCGTCCAATACGTCTGACATCGCTATAGATTCAAACTTCTCATAATTACCTCGGTAATTCAGTAAAACTTGAAATCCTCCATCGTCTTCATTAACGTATCCTCCATCGTTCTTGCGAAACGAGTGGACAACACCTTTACCTAACGCAAGTGTCGGCCCTTCATCATTCAAAACCTCTACAGTAATGCCCTTTGGCTGCAGAAAGTAGTTCATCGCCAGCACTGTACCCAATGTTTCTTTCACCTCATTTGATGAAGTAAACGTGGATAATAGTCCTCGCCTCACATTTCCATCTACATCCATTAGCAAATCAGAAGAAGCTGTCTGATCTAATTCTATGAGCGTAGGATGTGCAGGTACACTCTCACCTACAATTCGTTCAATTCCAATTACATTAGGTGTTTTCTCAAACACCTCAATCAACTCATCTGTGCCAGGTTCAATAAAAAAATTACGATAGATGTCTAATCCAATAGCCGCTGGCTCATACTGTGAAATCTCACGAACAAGAGATGCCATAGTTCTATCTGACATCGGCCACTGCCCCATGGCCGTCAGATCTTCTTCACCTATGGTGACAACTAAAATTCGTTCATCTATTTTCTTATCAAGAGACTTAACTCTAGCAAAATGGTCTGCGACACCAATTTCTACACCTTCAAACACACCTAGAGTTGCACCTACTAAAAGCGCAGCTGAAACGCTAACGCTCACAGCCAGCATCTGTTGGCCTTGTCCTATTCGGGATTTAAGCCGAGCAAGCATTTTTGAAAACAACGTCTTTCCAGAGTTCTCTAAGTGATATCCATAGAATGCCCATCTCTACATTCGGTAGATCTTAGACACGTAATAAAGCCCCATTCAATTACTAACAAACGCCTTTCGATAGTTCCTACAGGAACCGTAAAAACACGCATCGTTAGTCATTAAACAGAGCTTAAAAAATTGAGCTATGAGAATAAAGGCTTAGTCACTGCACTAGACAACGACTAGCCTTGGACTCTACTATTCCACGATCAAAGGTGCACTCGAAATAACATCTAGCCCCGCCTCTGACATCACACTCGACCAACTTTCATTAAATACTTCCCCATTAGCACCCTCTGAACGCATCAAAGCAAGAGTGGATAATAAGTCATACCAAATGCCAGCAGCTCCATATGCAGTAGCTTGCTCAATCAAAGAAGCTTCACCTTCTTGAACATCTACGCTCGTAGCTTCTACACGTTGCAAAAATCCACTCAAAACGGGACTATCTGGACGGAGCTGACCTTCACACATCAAAATAAGAGACCAAGCATATTCTTGATCCATAGCCAGCTCGGTATCAATCTCTGGCATCTCAAATGCTAGGACACCACCACTCTCAGAAAGTTTTTCCTGAGGCAAAGTGACAATAGTCTCATAGTACTCACTCTCTTCTTCATCCAAAGATTTCAAGGTAAGTCGAGCTTTCTCAACCGTTGTGCCTTCGGCAAAATAAACAAACAAAGAGGGATCATTGTCCGCTGTTAACCCAAACCCATTTTCCGGGAGCACCGGTAACCCATCACATACACCAGGTAGTTCGCGGCGGCTTGCACCGCTTTGAGTACGTCGCGGAGCCGGACTATCGCTACGTGGGACAAAACTAACACGAGCAGAAGCTTCCTTCATTCGGCTCAGATCTTCTACGGCACTCGCCGCAGAAATACTTAAAGAATTCCATCCAGAAAGAAGAATGCTCAGAACAGCGAAGTTAGAAAAAGCAGTTTTTGTTTTCATAATTGAAAAATTCTGTTGTTACTAAGACAGCCAGTTCCCAATTAAAACAAATGGAGACCAATAAAAGGGATGGGAGTATTCAGGAATTTGCAGAATCTTTATCTGAGCTAAGCGCAATGCTTCCGCCTTGGATAAATTAGTGTCGGATAATTCCTGATAGAACTGAGTCATCAAATCCGCTGTTGACTCGTCATTCACTGCCCATAATGTTGCAAGAGTACTACGAGCACCAGAACGAATGGCCATTCCAGCCAGCCCTAAAGCGGCTCTATCATCTCCTTCCGCTGTTTGACATGCACTCAACACCATCAATTCAATCGGCTCTGATTGCTGGCGACGAGATCGCAGTAAATCATCTAAATCGCCTAGCGTAAGCTTTTGATCCCATGCCAAAAGAAATGTTTTCTCTAAGTCTGAACTAAACTGTCCGTGTGTCGCCAAATGTAACACAGGGAAAGGTACTCGCTTTATTTCAGCTTCTAAATTATCCTTAGTAAACTCTCGATCGAAAAGCACCTCCGAGTTTACACGGGCAGCAACCTGTTCGATCTCCTCTTTCACACCAGGCAGTGCTGAAAATCCATTTCGAGCCTCTGTCAACCCCAACATTAGTGCCTGCAGCGGCTTTGGATCTTGAAAATGAGGCCCTAATAGCTTCAGACCTGGCGTAAGTGCCACACTATATTTCTCTAACAGATACTGACTACCGTCATATAAAGCAGCCATTGGAATATTCCGAAACTTTCCATCTAAAACAAACACCAAAGTGCTTACACCATTTTTATTCAACGCTGCTTCTGCCGGTTGAATCAACCAATCGTATATTTGCTTAGACAGCATTAGCCTTTTTCGAGAAGATAGCGCTGGGTTAAAATTCTCAAACAACTCAGTAATTATTCGATTAGTAGCATCCTCAGTTTGCCAAGTTCGGTAGTGGCGTAATGGCTGATTAGGTACAGAAGCAATGACTTCTACGCGATCAGACAAAACGATAGGATATAAAACTGCTGCTTCACTATCTAACTTATCAATATATTCAGAAGCAGAGTCAATACACGCCGATCTAAAGTAGTTTTCCAACTCTGCTAGCTGCAAGTCTTCAATAACCTCTCTAGCTTTTAACAAGTTTGGTTGGCTAGCCTCGTCTGGTAGTAGTAACAGGGCAACCAACTCTCTATAGACAGGTTCGACCGTCTCCCTAAAAGAATACTGAACATCTGAGTTTGTAGCGAGTAAGTCCCGGCGGACTTCTCCTAGTGTATCTACTGCATCTGAGTAACTCTCAATCGCAGCCTGCTCATTACCCTGCTGGTAGTAGGCTTTTCCTAGCTGCTGATGCCAGCGATATGATAAGTCCTTAGCACTAATTCGCTGAGATAACTGCAGTGCTTGCTCTTCTAGGCGCTGAGAGTCTGCCCACTGCCGCGTGTAGCCGTACACTTTCCCTAATGAGCCTAAAGCTAGAGATTGTGCCCGATCATCTTGCAACAACTGAGCTTGTTGGTTAGCATCTGCCAGTAATAGAGCAATCTTCTCTACAGATAGCCACTCCATCGGTTGATGACCATCTTTACCTCGAGCTAAAAGACTTTCAACTAAATTCACCCGACTATTGATAGATTCACGACTGGCAGGCATAGCCTGTAAGGCAGTGTAGATATCTGGCAATAGTTTTCGAGCTGTTGACCACTGTTCTGTTTCTAGCAACAATCTAAATCGGCTAAGCTGAGCATTCACACGAAGCTGTGCTCGAGTAGACTGCGCTTCTACAGATAAATAGCCCTGTTGTGCATCTGCTACATTTCCAATTAAGCGTTGAGTATTGGCTAAATCAAACAGCGCATCCGTAACTGCACTCTGATTCCCTAGCTGTTCGTTTATTGTAATGCTTTGAGCTAAATACTTTTCAGATTCCTCTAAGCTACCAGTCGTTTGAAGAACATTCCCTAAACTACGCAAAGCAACAGCCTTTATCTCAGAATCAGGCTGTGACTCTAACAACCGCATCACATCCGATATCTTTACACTTGCTCTACGGTACAACCCCATCGTCTGGAGTGCTTGAGCCTGATTAATTTGTGCACCGATGCTGCCTAACACATCGCCTGTACGAGTATAAGACCTCTCAGCTTCCTGCCATGTTTCCCAAGCGGTCTCTGGTTTTCCCTGCTTCAAATACAATCGACCTTGAACATTCAAAACCTGAGCCTGTACGCGTGAGCTCCCTTTCAAGTTTGGATTATCCGCTAACAGCCTGAGGCTACGCATAATAGCGTCTTCAGCCTGTGACCACTCCCCTAAATCTTGCGCAACTAAGGAAAGATAGCTCAAGGATAAAGCCTGACGCAAAGGATGAGTATCTTCATCCACTGCCTGACGCCAGCTCTGCATCGCCGCCGTCAGTTGACCAGATTCGTAGTAGAGCTGCCCTTGAGACAAAGAAGACGGGAGAGTAACACCCTGCGATACATTAGGGTCACTATCGCTAGTAACCAAGCTGCGGGACAACACATTATCTATCTGCGGCGGCGTGACTACTTGACTGATACTCGGTAAGTGCGCCATAGAAGCCGCTGGCTTCAACGTGACGCCCATCCAAGTACACAGCATAAGAATAACTAGCAACAGCTGTTTACTATGTAAGAAGCTCGGTAACGAAAAGCCCCTAGCGAGTCTATGGCGATATCTCTTTATACGCTTCATATTACATGTCCTTGGGCTTATTCTCAGTGATGTCTTGAAGCAGGTAGCAATTAGAGCCCTCACCCACTAAATCTATTGGTGAAATCCATCGCGCTACATATCACCAGCTTCTTCCCACTGTTATTAATGCCCGAATATATTCAGTGAATTACGTCATATCTCATATACGTATCTAGAAATTGGGCACATTAAAATGGAGAACGCTTCTATCTTCATTCCCGAGCACGTCAGGATTCTAGCTTATGACTCGCCAGTCAAGATCTCAATCAGGGCTATCTACTAACTACGATTCCTTCCGTACAGGAACATGGCTCACAACTATTACTGGTCTCATCACTATTACAGCCAATCCTGCTTTAGCTCAATCTATTGCTATAGATGGATCAACGAGCACAATGCTCAATAACGGCACAAGCTGCTCAGGCAACAGTTGTTCCATTACTGGTGGACTTAGAAGTACTGATAATACTTCAAATCTCTTTCATAGTTTCAGTAATTTCAATGTTGATACAGGTGTTACGGTCACCTTTGAAGATCCAGGCGTCACTAACATCTTCAGCCGTGTTACTGGTAATACTCTTACCAATATAGATGGCGAACTTAAGGTAGATGGTTCTGCCAATCTTTACTTACTCAACCCTAACGGCATTGTCTTCGGTAACAATGCTAGTCTTGATATTCCTGGCTCATTCCTCGCAACCACAGCTAGTAGCATTCTGTTTGAAAACAATCAAGAATTCAACGCAACCAATCAAACTACCCAGTCTTTGCTATCCGTTAGTGTTCCAATTGGCCTACAGTTTGGGACAAATTCTGCTCCTATCACTGTTTCTGGAGATGGTCATGCACTCACCTATAACTCTCGTAGTAGCACTATCAGTAGAACTCTTCCCTCAACAGGATTAATTGCTGCATCAGGACAAACTTTAGCCTTACTGGGAGGGTCAGTTTCACTACAGAGCGGTAATTTAGTTTCGCAGAATGGCTCAATACAAATCGGCAGTATAGGCAGTGAGGAAACAGTCAATTTAAATGCTAACAGCAATGGATGGGATTTTGATTACTCTGAGGTTTCAAACTTTCAAGATGTTTCTCTTACTCAGCAAGCATCGATAGATGTCAGCGGTAGTAATGCCGGTAACGTTCAAATCAACGCTCAAAATATAAGCTTCAGAGAAGGTTCTGCAATTTTTTCAAAGGTAGAAGATAGTGGAGATGGACACATTATCCTCAACGCATCTAATAACATAAGTGTCATAGGAGAAAGCATATCGACAACACAGCCTATGTTGACAGGCACATTTGTTGAGATTGGCACTAACGCTACAGGCAATGGAAATAGTTCGATCATAGTAAATGCGAACACTGTAGATATTACGCAAACTGGACAGATCGGAATTGGCATGGCTGGCACCGGCACCTCTGGAGTCGTGAATGTCACAGCGGAAACAGTCAACGTTGATGGAGGAGATGCGGCGAATCCTTCCCTTATCTATGCAGCCGTTCTGCCCGCGTATCGAATAGGTGGGGCAGCGCTAGGAAAAGGCGGAGACCTCACTATTAATGCAGAACAACTGAACGTTACTAATGGCGCTCAAATAACAACGAGCACCTTTGACGGAGGCGATGCTGGCAATCTCACCATTAATGCCAACGACGTTAGAGTAGTTGGACGCAATCCTTCTGAAAACGTTACTGCAGTTAGTAGCATCCGTAGCGCATCTGAGATCGCACCTCTCGGCTTCGTTCTGAATTCTCAAACGCCGCCGACACCTCGTTTTCCGTCTGTCGCAGAAGGCAGTGGAAACAGTGGCTCTCTCATCCTTAATACTGAACGGCTTCTTGTCTCTGATACTGCACAAGTGGGTGTGAGCACATTGAGCAATAATTTGGGGGGAAGCTTAGTTGTTAATGCTTCTGAATCTGTAGAACTACGCGGTGGCGACAGTAACGGACGTAGTGGTTTGTTTGCTAGCGCACTTGGAGATAGGAGAGTGCCTGTCAACAGTACAGGCACAGGTGGCAGTATTACTGTCAATACTCAGCAGCTGGATGTCTTAGATGGTGCGACTATTAACGTCAGCACATCGCCTAGCGCCTCTCAAACATCAGGCAACGCTAAACCTAGCGAAGGAACTGCCGGTAATATCGACATTAATGCAACTAGCGTCAACATTAAAAATGGCAGCCTGATCACAGCGGATACATCAGCAGGTGAGCGGGCCAATATCAACATTCAATCAGAGAGTGTTGTACTACGTGAAGGGGGCCAGATCACTACAAACGCAACAGGCACGGCAACAGGTGGCAACATTAGCTTAAATACCGAAGCACTCATCGCTTTTGAAAATAGCGACATTACAGCTAACGCAGTCGATAACTTCGGCGGACGAATTGTTATCAATTCACCGACTATTATTGGCACAGCTTATCGCGAACAACTCACTAGCGAAAGCGACATCACCGCGACATCAGAACTCGGCCCCGCTTTTAGCGGAAGCGTAGAACTCAACTCACCAGAAGTTGACCCTACCGATGGTACCGTAGAGCTTCCTGAAGGGCTCAATGTTGAAGATCAAATTGTTGCCGCTTGCGAAAAAATTGATGCCAATACGTTCATCGCAACTGGTCGCGGCGGCCTTCCAGAAGGATCAGGCCAAATTTCTACAGGTCAGTCGCTCTGGCAGGACTTTCGTTTACTTGAGAGGAACAACTTACTCAGTAAAGATAACTCGCATAATGCAGAATCTGCATTAGTAGAAACAAACACAGCTACTCGTACAACTGAAATTGTCGAAGCTCAAGGCTGGGCAATTGACAAAAATGGCAAGGTAGTGCTAGGCACTCGTACATCAGTGGCGACAGTTGACCATACAGACACGGGATGCCTGAGAGGTTAAAGCATATTCTCTGGCAACCGTTGGATGCATACTCTAACTACACAGCAAGGCACGCACATCACTTAGCCTATTTGTCTTTATGAGCATTTCCTATCGCCACAAAACGCTGCGGGCTCTCACCACTATCCAATAAACGGCTTTCAGACATAGACTCGTACCTTAGCCAAGCGACCAACGCTATAAGCGCGTAAAGTATTAAGTAGCTGTCTTTATCCGCTCATGGTTCTGTGACTCATCCTGACTACTTAGAAAAAATTTTGAAGGCCCGTGTATACGACGTCGCTCAAGAAACGCCGCTAGAACGCGCACCTCGACTATCAGACAGATTAAACAACACAGTGCTGCTTAAAAGAGAAGATATGCAGTCTGTTTTTTCGTTTAAGCTACGAGGTGCCTATAACAAAATGGCGCAACTACCATCCAATTTATTACGACGCGGTGTCATTGCAGCTTCAGCTGGGAACCACGCCCAAGGGGTAGCACTAGGTGCCAAACAGTTAGGAACAACAGCAACAATCGTCATGCCTGTGACAACACCACAGGTAAAGGTGGATGCGGTCAGAGCGCGGGGTGGCACGGTCATTCTACATGGTGATACGTATGATGATGCTTGCACCTACGCTAAGCATCTCCAAATCGAAAAGGGACTAACATTTGTACATCCGTTTGACGATCCAGACGTCATTGCCGGACAAGGTACTATCGGCATGGAGATATTGAGACAGTACCAACAGCCTATTCATGCAGTTTTTGTAGCCATTGGCGGTGGTGGATTGATCTCAGGAATCGCAGCATATATCAAACGGCTACAGCCTGATACTAAGATTATTGGTGTAGAGCCAGTGGATGCAGATGCAATGAGCCAGTCTTTGGCCAAGAGTGATCGCATTCGGCTTAAACAAGTTGGCTTGTTTGCTGACGGGGTTGCAGTGCGTCAAGTAGGCAAAGAAACATTTCGGCTATGTCAGCAATATGTCGATGAAATTATTTTAGTCAGCACCGATGATACCTGCGCAGCCATCAAAGATGTCTTTGAAGATACACGCTCAATATTAGAACCTGCAGGCGCGCTAGCAATCGCTGGGATGAAAGCCTACGTTCAGAGAGAAAAAATTGTTGATAAGAGTTTAGTTGCGATCGCTTGCGGAGCCAATATGAACTTTGATCAGCTGCGATTTGTATCTGAAAGAGCCGAGCTCGGTGAAGGTAGAGAAGCTGTATTTGCAGTCACTATTCCAGAACACCCTGGCAGCCTAGGAAAATTTTGCGAAACGTTAGATAACCACAGCATCAGCGAGTTTAACTATAGAATTGCCGATACCGATAGAGCTCATATCTTTGTAGGGATCAAAGTCAAAAGCAGAGCAGACGCGCAAGCCATTGAAAACGCCTTGCGCAGACATGGCTTTGAAACACTTAACCTAACCGACGATGAGTTAGCCAAAATGCACCTGCGATATATGGTCGGTGGCAAATCTCATCTGGCTGACCATGAGCTTCTCTATCGGTTTGAGTTCCCTGAACGCCCTGGTGCCCTCACCAACTTTGTCTCCGCAATGAGTCCTAACTGGAACATTAGCCTATTTCACTATCGTAATCATGGTGCAGATTACGGCAGAATTGTTGTAGGCATGCAGGTACCACCTGAGGAAATGCCGCAATGGGAAGCTTTTTTGCAGACATTAGGTTATCGATACTGGAACGAAAGTTCTAACCCTGCATATAAACTTTTTCTGTAGAATATGTTGCTAAAAAGCACTAAGAACTGAACTATTGCATCTGTCGAGTTAGTTAGGACATTAGTAATCGATAGAAGCCTGGAGCTACAACAGCTAACTCGATTAGCAAAGTAAGAATGCATCCTTACTTTGCCATATAAGCAATCGGTTATAAGAAAGAGCAGCCCCTCAAGAGTAAAGACTATAGCAACTCTACATGAGTAGCATATGCTTTACCCTCTATATATTTGACAGCAGCTGAAACCTGAGCCCCACGCTCTAGTTTTGTGAAAATATCAGCATTGATGTACTTCTGATGAAAAAGAATATCCTTAGAACCATCATCTGGCGCAATATAACCATGAAAGTTACCTTTCTTAAACATGAAGAGTAGCTTCACGGTACCGATTTTGACAGGATAGTTCTTGCTTGGGTCTGTGCTGCTTACAGACTCCGTCTGTTGAAACACTGGTTGAAGTTCTTCTTCTTCCTCCTTTTTTATTGGCGTCGCTGAGCGCAATGTTCCAGCATCGCTCTCTAGTTCTAACCCATCAACCTCTAACCCATCAGCGATTGGGGAATCTAACCCTGCTACGCTATCGCCATCTAAGCTCGCGTCCCTCTCAGTCCAAGCATCAGCACCGCTTTTTGAGGTCTCTGCACCTGATATCTTGACAGCATGCTCATCGACAGAACCCTGTATGTCCGCTGACTCAAGCTTTTCGGTGCTTTCAATAATGTCAAACCTAAACAAAACTGGGCGCGCAGGAGTATCCGTTGACAATGCACTCTTTGCTGGGTCCGACAGCTCCATTGCATTATTATCTGCCGTGGCCTCCTTTAAGAGACTTTCCTCGGCCTTACTTTGCTTAACCTCACTTTCAGCATCAGCACTGCCACCATCAGATGAAGCAACAGCAGGTAATAGATCCTGAATAAGCGGCAGTTGCTCATCTGCCAGGTCTCCAACGAAGTGCTCAGACACATCATCAGTCCTTTCAGGATCTACAACAGATAGAAGCTCAGATACTTCTGATGGAACGCTGGATCTAGTCTCGGAAGCCCCAGAAACAGAGGCCGATGCCACATCCAGTCGATTATGAATAGCAACCTCGTCAGGCAAGGCAACATCTGAGTCTTGAGCATCCTGAGCAGCACTGTCGGCGATCACTACATCTTGGTGAGGTAGCGTCGTTGACACCCTAGAGGAGGAAACCGAGGCAGAAGACCGCTTTGCCACAGTGATATCTGAGGACTGAGCACTGGCATCTGGCATAGTGAAGGAAGTAGTGTCAGCTCCATTAGGTACGGCTGTACGACTGCGGCCACGCTTGCTACCGAGCACGCTCAACACTTTTTGCACTTTATTTAGTAGCCAAGTCATAAACCGTCGCAGCATATTGGCTGGCTCCCATGAACCTTTTCACAGTAGGCATTTTTCACAACGAGCGCGTAGATAGCAGCTCTACACGTGGCTCTTCATAGTACCAGTCGTCTGGGAAATGGTTGGTAGCACAGTGAAAATTCGTAGCAAGCGCCGTAGACAATCGTTGAAGGGGAGCGATGAGGAATAAGCGCCAAAAACGATAGATTAACGAACCATCTTCGTGAGCAAACCTAAGAAATAAGTCGATGCAGCGAAGGCGCGATCGCTAAGGCATAAGCGCTATTTTTGAGAACCCCTAACTACTTGCCAAACAATAAATAAGATGAATGTGAGATAGCTCACAGTAAATAGCCAGTTTTGCCAGCTGTCAGAGACGTTCATAAATCAGGTTACGACTGCACACCGGAGAATTTTATATATTTTGAACCATTAAACCTTGTCTGCTCTAACTTAATCAAGCAATTACAAAAAATAGGACTAGGTACATTCGCTAATGGGAATTCTGATAGGTAATTGTTCAAAGCTAACTTCTGAGCATTGCTATCTACCTAATTTCTACTATGAGTAGCATCCGTATGAGTCAGACAGCTATATCAGCGTCTCATGCAAAGGCATATTTAATACTATTGCCTTTTCTATGCGTAGTTTGGCCGACTCATAGCGCAATAGCACAGATAATTCCGTCAGAAGATAATGCGCACAGCGTTATTAATACCGTCGATAATCAAATTAATATTACACAAGGTCAGTTTTCTGAAGATGGAAGCAATTTATTTCACAGCTTTGAGCAATTTGACTTAGATAAAAACCAAATCGCTAACTTTATTACCACACCTACGACTCAACATGTGATCGGTACAGTCAATGGTGACCACGCTTCTGTCATCGATGGAACACTAAGAATCAGCGGTAGCAGTGCCAATCTATATCTAATGAACCCAGCAGGTATTCTGTTAGGCCCTAATGCTCAACTAAACCTTGCAGGCAGCTTCAACGCGACAACAGCAACAGGTATTGAATTCGACAATGGGCAGCTCAGCCTTAGTGGTAGTAACCACTATTTATCGCTCACTGGCACCCCATCGGCTTTTCGCTTTGAACATCAGCATCCTGGCGCTGTTGTAAACTTAGGGAATTTATATGTTGAAGAAGGTAAATCAATTACTCTTGTCGGTGGCACAGTTTTAAATGAAGGTAGCCTAAATGCACCACAAGGATCAGTAACACTAGCTGCGATAGAGGGAAGTAATATTGTTCGAATTCAGCAGGATAAACAGTTACTTGCTTTAGAAGTAGAAGCAATACATGAAGTGTTGTCAGGGGAGGAAATAATTACACCCGTTAGTCTCGGAGAAATGCTAACAGGTGGAGAGCTGAGACATAGTAATCAATTATTGAGAAATGCTGACGGCACAGCGAAAATTGCCGTTAGTGAAGTCTCAACTTCTGAAACCGGCGGCACTGTTATTGCAAGCGGAATCCTTTCTACAATAGGAGACTTAGGTGGCAACATTAATGTGCTTGGCAAGCAAGTGAACCTACAGGCCGCAGCTTTAGACGCTTCAGGCAGGCAGGGTGGAGGACTCATTAGAGTAGGCGGAGATTACAGGGGGGAAGGAAATATTGTCCAGGCTTTTCAGACCTTAGTCGACAACCACTCTAGCCTACGAGCAGATGCTGTAGACATCGGTAATGGTGGCAATGTTTTTGTATGGTCAGATGATACAACGGTCTATGACGGTCATCTGAGTGCAAGAGGCGGAAATGAGCGCGGCAATGGCGGATTTGCAGAGATATCAGGAAAGAGAGAACTTTCTATTACTGGAAGTATAGACTTAAGAGCTCAACGGGGAGAAACAGGAACCATTCTATTTGATCCTAGCAACATTATTATCACGGATAGAACACCCATCCTTGGAGACGACAACTTATTTTTTTCTAGTGACTGGATAGAAATACAATCTCTCTTTACAAACATTATATTAGAAGCTGTAAACGATATTATTATTGAACCTATCCCAGATGGGGAGCTTGCTCTCGCAAGAGGCCGATCAATCACCTTTATAGCTGATGAGAATAACCTATCTGGTGGTGAATTTAGGATGGAAAACCCTAACGATGTCATCGCAGTAGAAGAAGGTAACATCAGCATCATTGGAGCTGGCGTAACGGCTGGCAAACTGAATATTGATCCAAATTATGGCAGCACCGAAGAGAATGATCCTACGATTGGTAATGTCTCAATTGAGAGCAGCAAATGGCTGAATGTAGAGGAGATTATTAGCGAGCGCGGCGATGTAACACTTTCAGCAAATGATGAGATTAACGTAGGCACTATTGACACTAGTAGCAATGCACATAATCCTGGTGGACAAACTACTAACGGACGCAGCCTCGTTGCGGCTGGCAATGTCTCTGTAGAAAGCAATAGTAATATCACAATAGGAGAGATTTTAACGTATGGTTTACTTTCTGCAGAAGATCATCATTCTCCTGATGGTGGAGATGTTCAAATTACAGCCCTAGGTGGCAACATTGAAGTGCAACGCGCTATTGAAACCTTTTCCAAGGTGCAAGGTCATGAAGCAGGCTCTGCAGGCAACATCACACTAACGGCTCGAGACAATATTTTACTCAATACTGACAATACATCTGGGCCATCTCTCAACGCTAGCTCAATAGCAGAAACTTTTGATAGCGGAGACGGTGGCAATATCTCTCTACAGGCTTTACAAGGGAACATCAGCATTACAGGTAATATTGAAGCATCTGCTGAAGCAATAGATGGAAACGGAGACAGTTCATCCAGTGCTGCGGGCAATGGCGGCGTGATTGAGCTAATCGCAAGCAGAAATATCACAGCAGATGGCATCCTGAGCCGAGCAATAGCGCAGACAGATCGCAGCAGTCAACCTGGCAATAACGCTGGAATGGGCGGTAATATAGTCATTCGCTCAGCTGAAGGAGATACGCTATTAGGCAAGGTGGAAGCCTACTCTAGTGCTCATAGTAACAATGCGATGGGTGGTGGTTCTGTAGAAATTACAGCTAACAACGTAAGCGTTAATGGAATTGATACATCAACTCGAGCCAACAGTAATGCACAAAATAGTGGAAACATTGTTATCAACGCTCAAAACAGTGTTGTTGTAGATGGCGAGCTTGAAAGCTATTCCTATGCAAGAGCTGGATCGATATCGCGGCAAGGTGGCGATATCTCTATTGTCGGCAACCGTATTACTACAACAGATCGAATTGAAGCCTGGTCTGCAGCCGAGAAAGATAATAGCGGTAGCGGGGGGAACGTTACACTAAGACAGCATAATGCAGCTAACGACAATTTTGTGATGGTCGATGGCAGCATTGAAGCATATTCTTCCGCAGGAGAGATGAATGCTGGGGACGGAGGCAATGTGCTTATTGATATAGGCAGAGATGTTTCAGCTAATTTAGGCGCTGCTGTCGCTATTACAGAACATATAGAAACAGCCTCTAAAGCCGGCATAGAAGAAGCTGGCAATGGCGGCTCGGTAGAAATATATGCTGATACGATTAATGTTAGTAGCGTAGATACGCGCTCCTATGACATTGATGATGATGATGCAGGCAATGCTGGAGAAATTTCTTTAGAGGGCGATCGCAGTATTATTGTTGGCAATTTGCTTGCGACCAGTACAGATGGTTCTTTAGGAAATGTTTTATTAACGGGAGATGACATCGAACTCATAGGTGATACGGTCGCAGGTCAGCTAATTCGATTAAGTCCCTTTACCGAATCACAAGATATTAATGTTGGCTTTAACGGCTCAGCAAGTGCACTTAATCTCAACTCTTCAGAATTATCTCAAATTCAAGGCAACATTGAGTTAGGGAAGTTGAACCGCGCTGGGACAGGAACAGTTACTTTATCTGATAGTGTCCTTGCCATTTCCCAACAGATTGATCTTCTAGGCGGAGATCGCCTCATAGGCCCTAACGTATCTACTGACGAACTCACTTATCGTCTAGAAGGCCCCGGAGAAGGCAGCATTGTTGGTTCTAGAATTCGTTTTTTTAATATTGAAAATATTGAAGGTGGTACTGGCAATGATATCTTCCAACCTAATGTTGGCGTTAAGATAGAAGACTTTGATCGGATCTCTGGCGGCGCAGGGTTAAATACGCTAACCTACGAAAACTTTGCAAACTCAGCTGTCACAGTTGATCTAAGCGAGCTAGCTCTCAATAATATCCAGAGACTTGTGGGTTCAGCGTCGCTAGATAATACGCTGAAAGGCCTAAACGAGGCTAACCAATGGCAGCTTAACGGTCAAGGAGAGGGAAGTTTAAATGGGGCCATTGGGTTTGAGAACTTCAACAATATCGTAGGTGGCAACGATATAGATGTTTTTAATGTTGGTCAAATTACGACAGGAACCACAATTATTGGTGGTGATGATTTAGATAACGGTCAGTCTAATAATCGGATCGTATTGAACCATGAGACAGCAAACTGGAGGCTGACCGGAAAAAACCAAGGAACCGTTTCCCTAGCTAGCGACATAGTTGACTTTAGAGAGATTCAACATATAGAAAGTAATAGCGCGGATGGAGGAGAAATCGAAGTTTTATTTGCTCAGCCAGATGCACAAATTACAGGCTCGATTAATAGTGGAAACAGTAACTTAACGCTGATTGGTGACAATATCAACTTAGGTTCAAACTTAGATTCGGGCAGTGCTAGTGGGGGCAGTGCTGGTGGGGGCAGTGCTGGTGGGGGCAATTCTAGTTTGGGAAAGACTCCAACTAGCGCTGTTTCTGGCACTGGGAAACTCACTATTCGACCTGAAACAAATAACACTGATATCTTAGTCGGCAGTAGCCAGTCAGCTATTTCCAACCGTGTGAACATTGGCGTAGATGAGCTAGCCGCCATACAAGATGGCTTTACTGAAATTATTGTTGGCGATGAAAGTATAACAGGCAATATCTATGTTAGAGGCAATGTGCGCTTCCTAGATTCCGTTGAGCTTATCTCTCAAGGCACGCTTGATATGACGGATGCTCAGGTTGTGGTCACGGAAGGAGACTTCACGCTAACGTCAGGAGAAAGCGTGGTTGGTGGCGCCATTAACAACGTAGGGGGAGATATTCGTATTAGCGCTAAAGACAACATTAGCTTAGATGAACTGAGCACTATCGGTGAGGTAGAGAGCGGAGATCTTGAGCTGGTAGCAGAGAACGGAAGCATTACAACAGAGCGTCTAATAACCTCTGCTAGTAGTGACGAACGTGGCCGTGCTGGCAGCGTTAATCTTTCTAGTCCCGGAAGCATTGAGGTTGGATCTATTGAGGCAGAAGGCCAAGGAAAAGATAGCGCCACGCGACGTATTGAAATTGCAACCTCTGATACCTTTACAGCGACCAACAGTGAACGTAGCCTTTCTACAGCCGGCGCAGAGCCTGGACAGGGCCGCATTCGCGTTACGTTTGGGAATGCTGAAAACGAGGCAGAGAGCTTTACAGTAGGCGATCGCAGCGGGAGCAACAGCACAGCTGGTTCGATTGTGAGTGGTCAATCAACTCTGATCTCAGGAGAGTTTGAGGGGAACCATCGTCAGGGAGATATTGAACTGGTTAATCTTGGCATTGCCGCACCAGCGCGGCCCATAATTGAGCCACCAAAGTTAGCAATACCCACAGATGAAAGCCTGATTGAACAAGGCACAGGTGAAGAAACGCCCGTCACCGCTAGTCAACCATTGGCAACGCGTCCTCCTATAGAGCAATCTGAAAACACCGTTGCGGTGACAGCAGCAATCACCTCAGAAGACGAAGAAATCTTCCAAGCCATAGAAAATAAAATTGGACAAGAGTTTGCGAAATATTTTGGGCTGAATGAAGCCGGTGGATCCGAAGCAGGCATTACCCTTAGACAGACACAGAACAACCTAAAAGACGTAGCACGCACCAGTGACATCACACCCGCAATTGTGTATGTCTATTTTGTACCGGATGTGGCGTCAGCAACATCACATCAGCTAAGTTCTTCATCCGCTAACGATACTGATCAGCTAGAAATCATGTTGATTTCCTCTGAAGGGGAACCCACTCGCCATCGCCAGTGGGGCGTTACTAGAGCTCAAGTTGACGAAGTCGCCCAGATATTAAGACAGCAAACCACTAGTCAGTTTTCTACGGAGCAACAATATTTACCGCCGGCACAGCAGCTCTACGATTGGATCATGGCACCGATTGCGGACACGTTAGAACAACAAAACGTCCAAAGTTTAGGCTTTATCATGGATACGGGCTTACGTACTCTGCCATTGGCCACGCTTCATGATGGTGCTCACTATCTCGTTGAGAACTATAGCCTTGGGATATTACCGACGCTAGGCCTCACAGAGTTTGAGAATCCAGAGACTAAAAACAGAGACTTTAGAAACGCAGACGTTTTGGCAATGGGCGCTTCTAAATTTGAGCAGCAACCTGACCTACCTGCCGTGGATGAAGAAATCTCACTAATTACAGATAGTCTTTGGCAAGGAAATGGCTTCTTAAACGAAGACTTTGTACTGGAAAACTTACAAGCCCAGATAAAAGATCAAGACTACGGAATTTTGCATTTAGCAACCCATGCCAACTTTGAATCTGATAACTTGGACAACTCTTACATTCAAATGTGGGGAGAGCAACTGACGTTGAGCGAGGTGTCTCAATTAGAGCTGAATAAAACAGACATCGATTTGATTATTCTCAGCGCATGTAATACAGCT
This sequence comes from Cyanobacteria bacterium P01_D01_bin.105, assembly GCA_039025345.1. GTDB lineage: Bacteria > Cyanobacteriota > Cyanobacteriia > Phormidesmidales > Phormidesmidaceae > Phormidesmis. The sequence goes on from JBCCOO010000005.1 coordinate 34,002, forward strand.
ATCGGCGCTCTCAATTCTGAATATGGCTTTGCAGGCTTCGCCATTCGCGCTGGCACGCCGACAGCGCTGGCCAGCCTCTGGCCTGTAAATGACGAAGGCACACTCGGCTTTATGTCTCAGTTTTACAGTAGTCTGCGTCAAGCACCGGTGCGCGCAGAGGCACTCAGACAGGCACAAATCAATCTGATCAGCGGTGAAGTCGGGATTGAGTATGGCGAGGTATACGGGTCAGATGGTGAGACCATCGTGACTATTCCTGAGCTATCCGATAGCGGACAGTGGGACTTTTCCCACCCGTTTTATTGGTCGGCATTCACTATGATTGGAAATCCCTGGTAACTTAGCCATCCTTGGGAAGCTATTAGGCTTGGTGGCTTAGGCCGAGTAGATTAGGACTCGGTAGCGTAAGATTACGCTTTACCAGACCCGCCACTCTTCCCAATCCGTATTGAAAATAGAGGTATTGGGAAAGGCGGTAGGATTTCCCTCTGCGTTCAATCTACGTTGAAGCTGCTCTAATAAAGGCTCACGAGAGGGCAGATCATCTACCAGCTCATAGGGAAGCACACTGTTATCTAGCGCAAAGTCGATGGTGGTGCCTGCGGCTGCGCCTACTGACCACTCAAAGGAATGCACGCGATACGCTGCCGCCGCAATATTGCTCGTGGCAATTGTCTTACCAGCGATCAGTAGATTGTCTATTTTTTGAGGAATCATGGCACGCAGTGGAATTTGGCCGGGATACGCTTGGCCGTGAGCTTTTCGGATATTGGCGTACTCTCTATTACCCGGCGTCTCAGCAGGCGACTGGGTCAAGCAGGGGTGAAAATCTATTGCGTACTGAGCAATACCGACCGAATCAGAATAGATGGTAGAACGGGTGCGACGGCCAATGTTGGCAGCAGGAATATCTTCATCTAGAACTTCTAGCGTTTGTAAGCCAGCCAACGATTGCCAAAGCTGAAGGTAGCGGCGATCGCCCAGCGTCTCTTTGTAGTAATCGTCTCGGTAGTCAGCCCGAGAGATATCAATTTCATTCACCATAAAGCCATTTTCATAACCATAGGCAGGACGTCCGACAATACGACGCCCTTCACGAATATAAGGATGCTTCGATAAGCCGTGGGCGGTGCCCATTGGGGTCTCTAGCCCTGCAACGAAGCGATGGTTGGGGTTCGGCGCTTTAACGCCAGGACCAAGCTGAGAGTCAGTATCGCCGGCCACCAGCCAGTGATAATAAGCCAATGCATTTTCTTCGCCTTTGCGCAGGGTCTCAACGCGCAGCCCTCCAAGCCAGCCGCCAGGTTCTAGCTGTCCGCTCAGTGCTAGCTGGACTGGAGAATAAATCAAATTGTCATTGGAGGTGCCGGGTCGATAGTCATTGCCCCACGTCCAGTTCTGCATGGAAATATCACCCGGCGCGACTTTAGTCTGACCAAACTGTCTGCCTTCCGGGCGCGGATCGGGCGCGGCAATGCGACGATAGGTGAAGACATAGTCGAAGTAATCGTGATTATCTCGGGGGCGTTCGTAGCTAAAGTAGGGCGCGTATTGCGGATAGAACACTGGCTGGGGCTGGGGCTGGGGCCCAGCTGTGCGCTCCATGCCAAAGGTGTAAGTGAAGCCCTGAACACAGTACTGATCGCCGGTTTCGGTCGGGGAAGAAGGATTGAGATGAGATCGCGGATCGAGCCCCAAGCGATAGGGAACGCCAGCAAGTACGATGACTTCGCCAGTTTCAGTCGCATCCACAACGTACCAGTCTGCCGGGCCATCAATCGCCTGACTGGGCACCTGACTGGGCGGCTTAAACTGAATAATCGTTTTTGTAAACTGGTCGGAGTCTTCGTACTGGTAGCTGTCGATCAACGTTTCAGAGAGCAGGCGCGTATTGAGTGGCGGGGCACCAGGGGCCGGGGCATGCTGAATTGCGATCGCCCCATCAATCATGCTGCCATCGGCGCTAAGCGCTAACTCTTTCACAACCGTGGATGGAAACCACTTCAGCTCGCCGCCGCCTTTTTCGGCTGCATCGCGCAGCATATTCATCAAAATGGTGTTGGCATCATTGGGTAAAAAACAAGACACACTGACCCAACAGCCACCAGGATTGAGTTCACCGTACATGTCTTCAATGCGACGGCGGAGTTCTTTATAGCCCTCAGCGTAAAAGAGAAGCGATCGCTGCCTCTTAGCTTCATCTAAAGCAGACGTGCCCTGAGAAGAAATTTGCCCGCCAACCCAGTCTGTGAGCTCAGTCATACACACCGTGCGGCCCGCGCGAAGACTTTCATAGGCTGTCGAGGTACCCGAAAGCCCGCCACCGACCACTAATATTTCGCACTCTACGGTTTGATCTATAGACGTTTTCTCTGTAAGCATTTGCGCTACGGACGCAGAAGAGCTGGGAACGGAAGACGTTTGAGCAACAGCTTGCCTAGCAACACTCAGAGGAACTGTCGCTGCAAGCGTAACGCCCATAACCCCAGCCGAACAGCAACGCAATATCAAAGAAAGATCTAGAGAAATGCCCATAGGAAAATAGGTCTCAACAGTCGTTATAACAAAAAGAATTGAAACTTATAGCTTCCCAAAATTACGCATTCACCCATCAAATTGACAACCCCCCTTGTAGCAGTTGTGGCCCGGTTAATGAGGCGGCAACTGTCCTCACAATTGCGTATCCTCACGCGGTGTAGGATAGTTTCACCCTGCTCCTTAGAATTGCGACACTGGTAGCCATTAGTCTATTGACTAATCAGGTAAACCAATCTCAAGTAAACAAAAACTGAGTCCGGAAAGCAGCACCTAGCAGCCCTACAGCAGCAAGTCACCAACAGCGCAAACATTGACAGCGCAAATCCATGGCGCAAAAACTCCTCTACATTAGCAACGGCCACGGCGAAGATAATCACTCTTCCCACATTATCCGCACGCTTCAAGCGATTCGCCCTGAGTTAAAGATCGCCGCCCTACCCATCGTGGGCCATGGCAATGACTATCAAAAAATAGGTGTGCCCATTATTGGGCCAACGTACTTAGTGCCCTCCGGCGGCTTTACGTTTATGAATCGCCTAAAGCTGATAGAAGATATTCGAGCAGGGCTACTGACCATGACTTGGAAGCAGTATCAAGCCATGAAACAATATGTGAAAGCGGAACAGATTGACTTCGTTGCCGCGACAGGTGACGCCGTAGGCCAAACCTTCGCGTGGCTAAGCGGCAAACCTTTTGTTTCTTTTATTTCGCCGCTCTCATCCACCTACGAAGGCACCCTAAAAACCGACTTTGTGCTGCGCAATGCCATCAGATCTGATCGGTGTAAGGCTGTCTTTACCCGCGATGCTGATACGGCAACAGACTTAACCCAGCAAGGATTTCAAAAAATCCACTTTGGCGGCATTCCGGCATTGGATCGTCTCCAGCCCACTGGGAAAGATTTGCAGCTCACAGCAACAGACGTCATGATTGGGCTTCTGCCTGGGTCGCGTCCGCCTGAAGCGGTTGGCAATCTGCAGCTGGAAATGCAGCTATCGCTAGAAATTGCCCAGCTAGATTCCAGCATCAAATTTAGGGCCGCACTGGTACCCAACGTTTTTGAGGAAGTCGTTACCGCTGCCACAAACCCCAGCTGGATGCCCGACTGGCAACTAGAACATCAGCAAGCCAAGACCAACACAAATCAGGCAAACTGGATAAAGCTCAGCTACGCAGGCACCGATCATTATCCTCAGGGCACCGAAGTTTTATGCTATCGAGATGCGTTTAGCGATATTGCCTATCGGACAAACTTAGTGCTGGGCATGGCAGGGCTAGCGGTCAACCACGCGATGGCAATTGGCAAGCCAATTGTGCAGATTGCAGGGCCGGGGCCACAGTTCACGTATGCATTTGCAGAAGCGCAGCAGCGCTTACTTGGCCTATCTGTGCAAACTATTGGCACAGTACCTGCCACGTCGGCAATTCTGAAAGAGGCCGCTAAATGCGCTGTGAAAACCCTCCAGGACAAGACCTATCTAGAAGCTTGTGTGGAAAATGGACGACAGCGGTTTGGGCCTTTTGGAGCATCGACTCGAATTGCAAACTCAATTTTGCATCATATGGATGGGGTAATCAGCGCTGATCAGGCATCAGCCAAGACAACATAATTGAGATAAACAACTTGTGAAAAGCGCTGCCAACAAAAAGTCTAGCTACCGGTATTTAGTGCCCTTTCTCAAACAGGAATGGCGAACGCTGGCTCGAACGCTGCTGTGTGTGCTGGGATATGTGGCAACGGTCCCGATTTTGCCGTATTTGGCGAAGGAAGCAACCAGCGCAATCGGCCAAGGTGACGTAAAGCAAACGGCCTATTGGTTGGGTTTGGCGATCGCTGATTTCACTGTTCAAAATATTTTTTTATACGGTGAGCGCGTCGGTGCTATTGAAGCCTCTCAAAACGTGGTTTTAGCCGTGAGAAACAGCGTCTATGCCAATCTTCACCGACTAGGCATAGACTATTTTGCCAGTTCAAAGACAGGCGATCTGACGTATCGGCTCACAGAAGATACCGAACGGATGGGCGAAGTTGTTGCCAAAATGTCGCAGCAGTTCATCGCCTGCGTTCTACAAATCATTGTTCTGATGGGGTATGTGCTGTATCTGAACTGGCAGCTTTCCTTAACAGGTGTGATTATTGCGCCGCTGATGGCATTGCTGATTGGCTTTTTTGGACAGCGCTTGCTGGTACTGTCCCGTAAAAGTCAAGGCGAAATCTCTAATCTATCTTCACTCCTAACAGAGGTATTCGGCAGCATTCGCATCGTGCAAGCGTTTGCAGCACAGGACTACGAAGTGAGGCGATTTGCCCAGGAGGCCAAGCGCAACCGAGATGCCAAGTACAAAGCCGAACACTTGACAGCTATTCAGTTTCCAGTGGTGGGTTTTTTACAGGCTGTCAGCATCATGCTGTTGTTTTTAGTTGGCGCTTGGCAAATTTCGTTAGGCAACCTAACGCCGGAAAACTTTGTAGCCTTCTTAACGGCCGTGGCCCTGCTGATTGCCCCCATTGATTTAGCCACACAGCACTACAACCTCTACAAACAAACAGAAGCCTCCACGGAGCGAGTGTTTGAGTTGATGCATCTGCAGCCAACGCTGCTAGAAGCGCCAGATGCAAGGCCACTGCCAGCAATTACCGGCAAAGTAGATTATCGCAACGTCAGCTTTGGTTATGACAATGCGATGATTTTAAAGCATCTCAACCTAATGGTTCAGCCCGGGGAAGTCGTTGCGCTCGTAGGCCCATCCGGCGCCGGCAAAACCACTATCGTTAATTTGCTCGCTCGCTTTTATGATCCGCAGGCTGGTAGCATTTTAGTCGATGGCATAGATATTAAAACAGTCACGATTAGCAGCTTAAGGCACCAAATTGGGATTGTACCGCAGGAAACCACGCTATTTTCAGGGACAATCGCCCAAAATATTGCATATGGCCAAACAGAGCTCAATTATGACAAGATTGAGGCAGCCGCTAAAGTCGCTAACGCCCACAGCTTTATCTGTCAGTTTTCGCAGGGATACCACACGTGGGTAACCGAGCGCGGTAACAATTTTTCTGGCGGGCAACGTCAAAGAATTGCGATCGCTCGGGCAATTTTGCTGAATCCGCGCATTCTCATTCTAGACGAAGCCACTAGCGCCCTTGATCCTGAGTCTGAAGCACTTGTGCAAGAAGCACTAGAGCGAGCCATGGAAAATAGAACCGTTTTCATCATTGCTCATCGGCTCAGCACAGTGCGGCAAGCAGATCGAATCATCTTTTTAGAAAACGGTCAGATTGTAGAATCAGGCACTCACGCAGAACTTCTGTCATCAGACGGACGGTATGCCCAGTTTCACAGCCAGCAGTTTGAAGGATAGGTGCTCATTTGTAATGGAGCACGGCAAAAGTAGCGCAGGGCTTTCAGCAATTACTCATGACCTGACTCACTCGACAGCAGCAATAGAGAAGAACGACAAACCACAGTAGCAATAAAAGAAACCCATCGCAAAAGGAAACCGGTACCGCCACAGAGCCAAAAACTGAGCGATACCGGAGATTGGTGTGAGGAGCTATCACTCCTATTTCTTATGGTGATGGCCAGATATGACTTTGCTGTGACAGATAGATGACAAACGCATACGGAAAACGCAAACCTACTGAGTCCTCAAAAATAGTACTGCAGATCTATTATTGAGGAGTTGGTCACAGTGCAGTTGTTGGCCAACCGTCCCATATGACAGGCCCGATGCCCAAGTTGTGGTGAAGCTGACAGAAGGAATTGCTAGCGCATCACTATCACTAGACTCAATTCGTCATCTGCAATAAACCGACAACGGCGACGGCCATATCAATAGCAAAGAGCGCAACCCATGACGTTACCACCGCCGAGGTTGCAGCTTCTCCAACACCTCGACCATGCCGAGCTGCCGTCAGACCACGGCTACAGCTGACAACGGCAATCACACCGCCAAATAGGGCCGCTTTTACCATCACAAAGAGCACATCAGTAACACTGAGATAAGCACGCAAACCCTCTAAAAATGTCCCCATCGACAGTTCATATACATAGGTAGTGACGATACCGCCTGTCGCAACGCCGAAAAACAGCGCTAGCGTTGTCAAAATTGGCAGCATAATCCCACAGGCAACCACACGAGGCATGACGAGGTAATTGATCGGATCGGTGCGTAACATCTTCAGGGCATCAATTTGCTGAGTGAGCTTCATGGACGCAATCTCGGCAGCAAACGCAGACCCAACCTGACAAGCGAGCACACCTGCTGTTAGCAAAGGCGCCAGCTCTCGGCAATACGCCGCAGCAAACACACTCCCAAGCGTACCAATTGAGCCAAAGCGGGCCATCTCACGGGCCGACTGAATGGCAAAAATAGCGCCTGCACAGCTATTGGTTAGCATGACAGAGGCTAAACAGCGAGGCCCTGCAAACATGAGATGCTCCATAATTTGCCGGCGACCATATTGGCCTCGAAGTAAGCGATGCATCACCTGACCGGAGAGCAAAATGGCCATTGCCGTGTGATAGATAGGGTTATCAGCCTCTCCATGCAGATGGTGATCGTGATGAGAATGACCGTAGTGAGGGCGCTTAGTAGAAGCACGCTGGTAGCTCGACTGACGCAGCTTTTGATCACGCATGTTTTTTTGAAGCTGACGATTAGGTGAGCGGTTAGGCCACAGCCTAGCAGCAGAGTCGTCCCAAAGCTGAGAAATGCGTTCGAAAAATGGGCCGTCCGCTCTGACCATCGCAGCAATTAATCTCCTAAAAAACACGCTCCCACCCTAGCGAAGGTAAAAGCCCTAGCGGTGCTAGCCCTCGCTCGATATCTTCTCAACCCCTCAATAGATTTCCCGATCGTTTTTGGATGAGAGCCATGCAAACAATCAGAATTGGTGAATTGGCTACTGGTGACTTTGCCAATCTGCTGCCACCAAACATGCATATATCGCTTGTTAGCTATCTGCTCTAAGTCGCTGTAGCGATAAGTAAAGATTACCTACAAACAGTAAATCCCTTTGGATACGTGAGTAAAGCAGTCATTGTCCTTTTCAGCCAGCTTATGTACTATTTATGTACTATTTAGAGGTGCAAGCATTTTTCTGTTTTCGGCTGTTGTAATACGTGTCAGCGTTTTACGAGCAGGGCTCAAGTTTTAGCTGTAAAGGGATTTCAGCAAACCTACGGAGCTATTCAGACTCATCAAGTTTTCGTATTACATCCTTGATCTTTTGGTTATTTATAGTACACTTGTATTATATTGATAACCACGCAGCTTTCACCTACGCCTTATTCAATTGATTAGCCTCAATTCAGTAGATGATCGAGGTAGCTGCCGTCGGAGCAAGGAAACAGAGCGATATGGAACTCCAGGCTATTCGAGAAAAGCTGCAGTCTTTACAGGCACAGCCCCCTGCGGCTGAAACCTTATCTCTGCCGTGGTCGATGTCTAATGAGTCGATGGTACATGAACAGGCTCTTTCGGCACACGCTGACAGTTCTCAAGAACGGTTCTCTTCAGTCAACTTAACGCCTCAGGACAATCAAGCTGCTCATCGTGCTAGTCCGAGTAGAACGCCGCAATATGCCTCAGAAAATCAAAGCGCTCAGGCGTTAGCTATTGAGACCCTAAAACAGCGATCGCGCGGTGGAGAAGCCGCTAACGCTCGTATCGATAGCCTGATTGCACAGGAACTCTATCGTCTAGAAGTCCAAGCCAACATCATTAACGAACAATCTGAAAAACAAGCCGAAAATATCTTGGCGCTCAAGCGTTCTGCGCAGCAGGCATCTATTGGCCTTCGTCGCCAAGGTATACAAAACCATCCGCAGCTTGCAATTATCACTGAGTTTTTAGAACGCTATCGTTCAGCAGCAGTACCGCACCTTGAACGAGACGAGCAAGGATACTTTGCGCTCTCTTACAATACGGTCAACTTCCAGCAGGCCCAGCAAGATGCGATGGATACGGCAGATGCGCTGCGCAATCGCGGCCAGCACCTGCCTACTGCCACCAGCACATCCTCGACAGAAAGCATCAGGACTGGGCAGACCAGCGCACCACAAGATGAAGCATTACAAGATATTCTCTTCTCTCAGAAAATTCCTGCTGCATATCCAAATCATCACTCAGCCGTTACTCGTAGCCCAATCAGTGCTGGCCCAGCTAATTTGAGTAGTGTTCCTCAACCTACCCGAACGCGCAAAAACAGATTGGAGAAATCACTAGGCAACACCATAGATAAAGTGCTTTCTCTATTTGGACAAAATAAAGCCCGAAAGCGAAAGCCTACTGGCATACCGATTGAACTGATGGACAATAGTGCTGGTCATCAGCATCTAGAAGAAGGATTTATAAAACCAGGCACTGCTGCATTTACAACAGATGATAATCCTTCACTATCTTCCAGCGATAGCGATGAGTATACGCGCTCGTTCTCTTGGTTAGATGGCATGATTTGGTTCAGCGGCGCTGCGATCGCACGTATTCTCATGCAGACTGTCGCCCTTAACTATCCCATTGCTCAAACCTTATTTGTCATCCTGCTCGCAGGTAGCATTTGCTTTGCACTCTATAAAGTAGTCATAGCCAAATCCGATGACTACAGCTTGATATATCGCCTTTGCATTGTGATGGCAGGGCTACTGCTAGCTAGCCTCTTTAAATAGGCAATCGCGCATCGCTAGGTTAAATCCTAACTGTTGAATCTGACCGATTTGTATACCCTTCGTTCTTAAGAGATAATCCTCCATGGCTGCTGTTAGTCCTGTTCGAAATCCGATTAAGCCACTGATCAAGCCTTTGTTGGCAAGCAGTCTTCTGTTTGCGCTCATTGCATTATTGGTCGACTTCAGCGGTGCTAAGGCACTGCTATCCTCATCTAGCCTATTGTCTAGTTCGACAAGCTCAGGCAAGGCCATAGAAACTTTAAGAGCAACCTGCGAAGGCGATATCACAGAAACCGCTCGACTCTCACGTGAACAGCTGCTTCAGCTACTTGCTGTACCCGAGCGCGATAGTAAAACTCGTATTCGCCAAATTGCACAAGCTCCCTACTGTCAGCTTTCTACACTACAGGTTAGAGCAGGTGTCGATGCGGTACGCGAAGCATATCCCCTAGCGTTCGATCCTGCGACCATCCTCGTTATTCTTTATGAAAACGATGAATATGCAGGTTATCGCTTTAAGCACTAGCTTTTCAGCACTCGTTTAGGCCTTGGATCTTTCGCTCAGTGGCTTATTGCCAGATGAGTTTTCGCCAAGGCAGTTTTCTTCATATATTTCTTTCCATGCACTTTTCTCAACTGAAGACGCTTAGCTTACAGGCATTATTTTTATTTCTCAGTGCGCTTCTCTTACAAAGTTGTGGGGCTAAGGCTACGCCAGCGCCTAAGTCTATTACGCTACAGCAACAGTGGACGCTCAGTCCTGGCGATACTGTTGCGGGTAGCATTGTTGCAGGTAGCTTAGGAGATGTCTCACTTCATTTAAAAAATGCCAACATTCAAGCACCGTTTGATGGGAACTTATCTCCGAGTGAATCAGAAAATTGCGCGTTATATTCTACTCCTGAGATTCCGGCTTATCTATTTCGCTTGTGTGGTCTTAAACGTTTTAATTTTGGATCAGTGAAGGCAGGTAAGGTCATAGGCAACGGCCATTATATGAGCTTTGCAACGCTGCGCAGACAGCCAGACGGCACTTGGATTATTGTTGAACCTGCCAGAGGCATTTTAGAAAAGATTGTAGGGACGTGAGCGATAAGACTCTCATCTATCCATCACATACTCATTCACAATTCTCAGACCGCACACTAGGTCTTAAACAAGTTTCTTTCTTTGAACTCACTAATTTCTTTTCTCTTTTTATCGAGTAAGCATATCCTCACATTGAACAATGCTAAAATCACCCCTGCTTTTTTCTATTAGCATTCTAGTCACCTTGTTTAGCTGGGCAACCGTTGCTCAAGCTGAAGATATCCATTTGGCGCTCAGCTTTGACTTGCCACCAGCTGAGACAGCTATCTCTACGCAGGCTAAGCCTAAGCATCATATAAACCCAACATTAGTAGATTCGCCACTAGCAGACAAAATACTCGATCAACAACAACTATCTGGAGCCGAGAAACCTGCAGCCGAGCAACAGATCTCTATTGACACATTAATTCGCCCACAAGCGCCGTTGCGATCTATTTCAGAATCACTTCCGCCAAAATCTGCTGCTTCGACGGCAGGCAATTCAAGCACAAGTCCCTTCACTCAGCCACAAGACATCGGTGTTCAGTTTCTCAAAGATACGTTAGCAGTTCCAGCCCATACAGCGCCAAACAACACAACACCCAAATCACAGCAAGCTACAACAGACCATCAGCCTTCAGTACTTGCAGTCAGTGATGAACTAGATATCCGTGATGAAAGTGATGAACTAGCACAACTGGAAGATTGGATTTTTGAAGGCGGCTCAAAATCTTTAGTTGCCCACACCGTAGGGAGTGCAGAAGGCACACGCCACTGGAGTGGTCAGCGTACTCCGGCCTATTACGGACACACCGACCCTGGTAATGGCGTATGGAATCTGGGGACATTTTCATATCAGCATGAAGCTAGCGATCCTGAAGACGCAGACCGCAGACAGCTTAAACGGCTAAAGGCTCAAGCCCGTCAGCTCAAGCAGCTAGCTGATCAGCAAGGCCTTCAGCTTTCTTTGCAAGAAAAACTCAACGGTTTAGATCTGGCTAATCAAGCGCCGATAGCCGCTCTTGGCGAAGGTGGCTATATCGATAGACTTGCTCAAGCATATCGTTTGCAAATGACCGGTGATGAGGCGATCGCTTGGGCGCGTACCCGCGCGTACATAGACCCTGAGACAAAAACTTGGAACGCACCAGGACTCGGCAATAACTTATATAGCATTAGCAAAGATCAAGAACGCCGAATGTCTGCTATCGATAAGGCGCTACGTGCATACGCCCCAATCAGTCATCCTGAATTAGAACTTGCTAGCTTAGATAGCATTCGCATAGAAAGCTCAGGCCTAGAAAACGGTTCTGCCCTTCAGAGAGCGGCCTTAGGCAGTACCACAACAAAAGACGATACCTTTGGCAGCGTTACCGAAGAATTTAAGTTGGCTGCCCATGATGTGGCGATAGAAGGGCTCAGTGAAAAGAGTCTCAGCAAGAAGGCACTCACTGAAAAGGGGCTCAGTATGGAGCAGGCTAGTTTAGTCTCAGCAGCGGTCAGCTTTGATTTACCCTCAACGGATAGCGCATTAACAGATATAGATAAACCGCGAACAGATAACATCCTCTCCTCTTCGCGAGCCAAGCCAATTAGCACAGAACAAGCAGCCCCTAGGGTTGCCTCTTTTAAAGATGAACTTGGCACATCTTCAGATGTGCCTGTAGACATTGCACTTCCAAGCACGGCACAACAGGTAATGGCAGACACTGTTATGCCAACAGGCAGTGAAACCGTCATCAACAAGCCAGCGATCGCACTGAAGTTCTCCTCTGCTATCTCCGCACACCCCTCCCATAAAACCGAAACTTACGAATCAGGGTCCCATGAAATAAGTCTCGAAAACACAGAACAACTTGCCGTAGAGAGTCACACAGCAGAAAACGCCACAGCAGACAGTGACGTAGAAGCAAGCCTCACCAACACCAAACTGATGAGCGACGCCAGCATTAACACCGGAGCCAACAGCCATGAACCCTCTCCAACGCTCACTCTAAAGGCCTTGTTAAACGGCATCCTAGATCGGAACACACACAATGAACCGACAGGTATGCCTGCCGCTAACAATGGCCTAAACCAAGCTGATAATGGCCCTAATGGCCCCAACCAAGCTGCCAGCCATTCGTCTAGGTTTTCTTTACTCCGCAATGAGGATAGAGTTGTCCAGCAGCGCTAGGTTTCTATCGCTCATCAGTCAATAGACAATTTCTTACCGTTCAAGCTAAAGTAGGACTGACTACGACTTAGACCTATCAAAGCCTTCTACGGTATGACTATGCAAACCCCATGCTCTGAATCGACTGAGGCTTTAACGCATAGCGCATCTCCTATTGAGTCCTTGGAAGATGCCATTGAGCGTTGCCAGTCTTTAGGGATGCGGCTGAGTCGTCAGCGTAGATATATTTTGGAATTGCTCTGGCAACAACAAGAGCATCTGTCAGCACGCGCTATCTACGACCAGCTCAACCGTCAAGGTCGAGAAATTGGTCACACGTCTGTTTATCAAAACTTAGAAGCACTTTCTGAACAAGGCATTATTGAATGTGTAGAACGCTCAGATGGCAGACTATATGGGCATGCAAGCTCTCCCCATAGTCATGTTATCTGCATCGATACTCAAAAGATCACGGACATCCACGTCAGTCTTCCACCAGAATTTTTAGCCCAAGTAGAAGCGCAAACAGGCATGAAGATTACAGACTATCGGATAGATTTTTTTGGGCAAAAACAGACTGAAACCTAAATGCTCTCTACCTTGAATAGGTTTAATCAGCAAACAGCCCGCAGACGACGGCTTTCATCTGCGGGCTGTTTGCTTAAAGTATTTTTGTCTAACCATTCAACACTTCTTTACTGAATAAAATCAGCACGGTGCCGAACATTAGCGCTGCCATAACAAGATCCATCACACCCCTCTCTGCAATACCAAAATCTGCTACAAGGTGAACTATTAACAGTTCATCTCCCTTATAGATTGCCCGTATCCTTATGACATCATCAGGTAAACGAGGGTAATCAAAGAGGTCTAAACTCAACAGCCATGACAGCCTTATCGTCAGCTACGGATTTGTACGGGCATCACTAGGTAGGTCATCTTTGAACCCCCTAAGGGTGTGAGAACGGAAGGACTGGTCGCAGTATTGCACTGGACTTGAATCTCTGATGTTGGCAACGCTTTCAGGCCTTCTAGTAGATAGCGCACATTAAACGCAATGTCTAAATCTTCACCGGTAATTTGAGCCGGTAGGGTCTCTAGGCCGCTACCCACTTCTTGAGCCTCCACAGAAAGCGCTAAAGACTGGGTTTCATTGGTGATGGAGAGCTTTACGATGTTATTTCGCTGGTCAGCCATGACAGCAATCCGCTCCAGCGAAGAAACGAGCTGTTTTCTATCGAGTGTGAGCTGACGCTCAAACTGCTTAGGAATCAGCTGTCGGTAATTGGGATATTGCCCTTCTAAAAGCCGGGTAATGATACGCTGCTGCCCCAGCTCGAACACAACCTGAGTCGAATCTAGCTGAAACGAAACCGGTTCATTGCTCGAGTATATCTGTAAAATCCTTTCTAGCTCGCGTAGGGCTTTACCTGGAATCGTGACGTTCATAGCAACTGTCGAAGCTGCTGCCTCAGATTCTTCGACAGTTGTCACCACCGCTAACCGGTGTCCATCGGTTGCGGCAAATTCTAGACTATCTTCATCAGCAGTGAGATGGACACCGGTTAAAACCTGCTTAGTTTCATCAGAACTAGTTGCAAACAGTGCGCCTCGCAATCCTTCAATGAGTGCATCAGCAGAAATTTGGACGGGCTCTACACTTTCTATCACTGGCAATTGGGGGTAATCTTCAGCGCTGAGGCCGCGCACCTGATAACGACCGGCGGAGCAAGACAACGTCACGACGGGTTCGTCATCTTCTTCGCTGATGTCAATGTCTTCATTCGGCAACCGAGAGACAATGTCACCCAGCAACTTTGCGGGCAGCGTTAACGAACCACTTTCATTTACCTGAGCTGCAAATGTCGTCTGAATGCCAAGGGTTTCATCAAAGCCCACCAACGTCACTTGCTGTGAATCAGCATCGGTGGTCACCAGCACATTGCCTAGCACAGGCTTACTTGGCCGAGAAGGTACCGCACGACTAACGAGCGAAAACTGTTTGCTGAATTCGACCTGGGGGCAGCTAAATTTCATCAGTCTTGCAGAAAATGGGGTTGGGTAGTTTTATCGTGTGAATGAGACCTTGATGAGCCGTATGGGGTTATGGCTTTGACACCTTTAAGGCTTTCAAAAGGCACTTGTGCAGTCTGAGATGCCCAATACTATCACCTTGTCAGGTTCCCTCAAATCAAGTTCTCTGCTTTGAAAAAATAGCGTTCCTGTCTTACTTCTTAGACTCTTTTCTTTTAAAGAATTTATTTAAAATAGTAGTAGTAGGGGCTGTGGAAAATGTGGAGAACAAGAGGAATGGCTTTGTCTTTCTAGTTTGTAGGCGTTTTGAGCTTGTGGAAAAGGTGTGGAAAAAACACCGACTTTTCCACAGGCCTTGATATAGTCCTTTTCTTTTCCACAGTGCCCTGTAAGTTATTCAGGCGTTTCTCACAGGTTTTCCACAGGAAACCGAGGGTTTTCCACAGGAAGATCCTCAGTACTTTTCAAGTTTCTTTACGTGACTGAGTACCCATGATCGTCCAATGATTATTGAAACCGAACGAGTGCTGAAATTTAGCTGACATCAACAGAGCAACAGACAATAGAGCAAAAAATTAAAACGCATAAAAAATAGCCGCTTGAATTGATTCAAGCGGCTATTTTTGCAGATAGATGATGCTAGCTAGTCTGTATGACTGACTCTATTTCTCAGGTTAATTGAGGACACTACTAGCGCTTCTGTCGGGTGAGTTAGGACATTAGTAATTCCTAAAGGCCCTAGACTACAAAAGCTAACTCAACTAGCAGCGATGCGACCCTGGCGAATCGAATTCGCCTAAGGAATGCGCATCAAAACAGCGATGCGACCCAGCGTCACCTCGCGGTGCTAGGGAACGCTCACCAAGACAAAGTAAGAATACATCCTTGCCTTGTGATAGCTAACTGATTTGCTGTTAGTGGTTGGATGCGATAGTAATGCGATCGCTCACTTCCCTAATTTTCTGGGCGAGGTTCAAATCTCGTTTAATAGTCTGCGTGACCTTATCACAGCTATACATCACAGTGGTGTGGTCCTTCCCTCCAAACTGCTCTCCTACTTTAGGTAGGCTTAAGCTCGTGTGCTGCCGCATGAGGTACATACCCACTTGCCGGGCTTGGCTAATCTCGCGCCGCCGTGAGTTGCCCTTAAGATCGTCTACTGGAATTTTGAAGGCATCGGAGACGGCTTTAATGACCATCTTGGGTGAGCACTCTACTTTTTCAGCCGGCGGATCGAGTACGGAGACAAGATTATCAACCGTCATCGGGAGCCCCGAAATAGAGGTATAGGCGATCGCTCGAGTCAGGGCACCTTCTAGCTCTCGAATATTAGAGGTATACGAAGAGGCAATGTATTCTGTGACGTCCCGCGATATTTGAACCTGTTCGTACTCTGCTTTTTTTTGCAAAATAGCCATGCGAGTTTCAAAATCAGGCGGTTGAATATCTGCAATCAGGCCCATTGAAAAGCGTGAGCATAGGCGCTCTTGCAGGCGAGGAATTTTATTCGGCGGACGATCTGATGCTAAGACGATTTGCTTGCCCGCTTCATGGAGCGTATTAAAGGTATGGAAAAACTCTTCCTGAGTGTATTCTTTTCCTTCAATGAACTGAATATCGTCGACTAATATGACATCTACCTCGCGGTATTGCTCTCTAAATCGCTGCATTGTGTCGCGGCGAATAGACGCGATTAAATCGTTGGTAAATGTTTCGGTGGTGACGTAGGCCACTTTTGCTTTTTGGTCACTTTCCATACGGTAGTGTCCAATTGCCTGCATCAGGTGCGTTTTGCCTAACCCGACACCGCCACACAAAAACAGAGGGTTGAACTCACGGCCCGGTGATTCCGCGACCGCTAGGGCCGCAGCATGTGCCATGCGGTTGTTTGAGCCCACCACAAAGCGAGAAAAGATAGCTTTAGAGTTGAGATCAGAAGATCCGGCGCTGGTTCTATCTGAGTGGTTTGGTGCGACGGGCGCATGGGTATCGCCAGCTGCAGTTGTTTTTCCATCATCAGCTGTGCTAAGAGCCGCTGATGAACTTCCATTGGATGCGCTAGCCGCGTTGAAAGACTCTTTAGAAGGGGCTTCGCTGGGTGAGCGGCTAGGTGCTGTATCGCTAGTAACGGTCACCGTTACTTCGACGTCGCGACCGAGGACTTCAGTGGCAACGGTGGTGATTTGGCCAAGATAGTGCTTTTGCAGCCAATTACGGGCAAATGGATTATCTGTCAGCAAAACCAGCTTTTGCTCGGAAAGTGCCTGAATGCGGGTGGGTTTAATCCATGTTTCAAAAGTGGGGCTGCTGAGCTGGGTTTCGAGTTTTGTTAAAACTTCGTTCCAAAGATCTTCTTTTATCTGGGGCACAGATTTACCTCGTCAGTTTCTTTGGGGGGAGTGATGCGATCGCGACCGTTGGACATCCACGCTTGGCATCCTAATCGTTGGGATTTGATCTTTTGGGATCCTGGTTATTGAGGTTATTGGGATCAGGCGTGGGTGGCAGCGGATGTAGAGGAACCGAATGAAAATGTGGCTCGTGAAAGTAGGACAGTTGGCCAAAAAAGCAGGGCCAAAACAGTGGGTCTAAAAACTTAAGAGTTTTAAAACTTTCTTGGAAATTTTGAATTGGAATTTTTGGCGTTAACTTTAACGCTTAACTGCATGGTTAAGCTGGTGATAGGACTAGCTTGAACCCTTCGTCAACTTAAAGAGCATGTAGGACTTATTAGGTTACTAGATGTAGCGCATAAAGACAGGCCGGTTCCTATGAAGCCTCTACATTTAGAGGTAAATAGAATTGACCACGACCAAACGCTATGGAGTCTAGCGAGCCTGGAATCAGTGAGATTTAGCCGAATGGCTAGCTTCCAGCATGCTGGAAGCTAGCCGCAGCTTCGCTCGTGAGATGCAACTTTATGGGATGTGATGACGAAAGTTACCTGCGTGACAAACCACCGCTAAAAAATTAGTTTTTGAATTATAAAGGCTAATCTCACTCTTAGCGTATTTCCCAGAGACTTTTAAACTTTGGTGTCAAATGAGGTGTCAAAAAGTCTCTTTTGAAGCGACGTTTTTACATTGTTAGGGTGCCTAGTCAAGCTTCTGAAAATTGCGATCGCATTCTCTCTCGTCTGAGATAACAACGTTGCCACAACAATCTTGCTTAAAGCCTTGCCCGACCAGAAGTGTGCTGTAGTGGTGCCGTTTCTCACGTGCGATCGCAAGCACTCATATCCGTACGCATAAGTTGTTCAAGCGTACGGATATGAGTGTAAAAAATATTACATAAATAGGAGTGTGGTACTGATTACTCACACTGAAGCGTTGATGACTGGTGATTCACTACTGACACTCAAACCAGCGCTCAAACCAAAGAGACATTTCTCAAAACTGTCACTTGACGGAAACACAACTATTTTCTCAATTTGCTAGAACGAAAGTACTTAATATATTTGGTGAAACGTACAGACATGCGCAAAGCTGATTGGCTCCGCCGAGGATTGACTGTTTGCTTAAGCTACGGGCTGGTAACTGCGGCGAGCGCGGGTACCGTAATGTTGCTCAGTGATCGCGAGGTTGCCTCATCCAAGGGTGAACTTACCTATGAAACGGTGCAGTATGAAGGCGCGACTGTCCAGGCTCCTGCATCGGTCTCGCAGGCTGAAGTGGCCTCTCCGCCTACTTTGCTGAGCCAAGCAACGGGAACGGAGCGCCTGCTGGAAGGTGACAACTTCATTGCCAGTGCTGCTGAAAAGGTCGGGCCTGCGGTGGTGCGTATCAACTCGCTGCGCACAGTCACTGCCAGCCGTCGCCTGCCTGGTGTGTTTAACGACCCGTTTTTCCGTGAGTTTTTTGGTGAGCAGGGTATTCCGCAGCAGCCGCAGCAGCGGATAGCTCAAGGGACAGGCTCGGGCTTTATTCTCACGGAAGATGGCACGATTGTGACCAATGCACACGTGGTAGAAGGGGCTGATGAGGTTACCGTTACGTTCCGCGATGGACAAGAGCTGAGAGGTGAGGTAATTGGCGAAGATTCGCTAACCGACGTTGCCGTTATTAAGGTGGATGCGGCGAATTTGCCGACGGTGGCAGTGGGTAACTCAGATGCGCTGCGACCCGGTGAGTGGGCGATCGCTATTGGCAACCCGCTGGGCTTAGATAACACCGTCACCGCTGGCATTATTAGTGCCACAGGCCGCACCAGCGCGCAAATTAAGGTTCCTGATAAGCGAGTGCAGTTTATTCAAACCGACGCGGCGATTAATCCGGGTAATTCAGGTGGGCCGCTATTGAATGAGCGCGGCGAAGTGATTGGTGTGAATACGGCGATTATTGGTAATGCGCAGGGCTTAGGTTTTGCGATTCCGATTAATCGGGCGATGGTGATCGCGAATGAGCTAGTGGCTAAGGGCCGGGTAGATCATTCTTACTTAGGCATTCAGATGCGGACGCTAACGCCAGCTCTAAAAGAGGAGATTAATTCTGATCCAAGAGCGAACATTACGTTGCGGGCTAATCAAGGCGTGGCGATTTTTGGGATTGCACGCAACTCGCCAGCCGCAGCCGGTGGCTTCCGGCTAGGAGATGTGATTGTTGCCATGAACGGTCAAACGATTACGGAAGCGAGCCAGGTGCAGCGGTTGGTAGAAGCGACTGCGGTTGGTGATGCGATCGCGGTAACGTTAGATCGTAACGGCCAGGCGGTGGAGCTATCAGTAAGACCAGGGCCGTATCCTGTGAGGTAAGTTGTTTCCTGTGATCTATCCTCAGTGTCCTTTCCTGTTTACATCTATTTAGGGCCACTTAAGCTTCATCCGCATTTAGTGATGGAGTCTTTGGCCTACGGTTTGGGGCTTTATCTCACGTTGTTCAGGCGGTTGCGCAACGTTCCAGATGCGTCTGGTTTAGACCCTGCTGAGCGATCATCGGTAGCTGTTGGTGCCTTGGTGGGTGCGCTACTAGGCGCTAAGCTGCTGGTGGCGTTGCAGCATATTAATGTGCTGGGTGAAGACTGGCGAATGTATGCCCTGGTGGTGCTGCAAGGGAAAACCATTGTGGGTGCATTGCTGGGCGGCTTGATTGGCGTTGAGATGACCAAGCGCATGATTGGTGTGCGGCAGTCTACCGGCGATAGCTTTGTGTATTCGGTGCTGTGGGGAACAGCGATTGGGCGAGTCGGGTGTTTTTTAACTGGCTTGAGCGATCGCACTTACGGCATTGCGACAACATTGCCTTGGGGGGTGGACTTTGGTGATGGCATTTCTCGGCATCCGACCCAGCTCTATGAAATAGGCTTTTTAATATTTTTATTTTTTGTGTTGCGCTGGATGAACAAACGGCCCAGACAGTCAGGCGACTTATTTAAGATTTATATGATTGCCTACCTGGGCTTTCGCTTTCTCATAGACTTTATCAAGCCTGAATTTCGCCCGTTGCTGGGCTTAAGTGCGATTCAGATAGCCTGCCTGGGCGGGCTTCTGTATTACGGTTACATCGGTAAAAAGCGATTTCTGCGGCGGCTATAGCCTTTACAACGGGCTGTTATGGAGCAATAGTGACGACCTCATGCCTACCCGCCCCTATCTGTTCTACGCACTCACTAATAGCGTTTGTTCTACTTGTCTGCGCAAAGTAGAGGCCAAGATTATCTTTCGTGATGAAAAGGTTTATTTGGTTAAGCACTGCCCGACTCACGGACGTGAGGAAGTGCTGATTGCGGATGATGTGGAGTATTACAAAAAATGCAACAGTTTTATTAAGCCAGCGGATATGCCGCTGAAGTTTAATACGCCGATTAAATATGGCTGCCCGTACGACTGTGGGCTGTGCCCGGATCATGAGCAACATAGCTGCCTGACGCTGATTGAAGTAACAGATCAGTGCAACTTAGCCTGTCCGATTTGCTATGCGGATTCAGGTGCGGAGCATCAGACTGGCCACGCGCCGCGCAAGCATCGATCTTTAGAAAAGATTGTGGCAATGATGGATGTGATTGTGGCCAACGAAGGGGAGCCGCAGGTGGTGCAAATTAGCGGCGGTGAGCCGACGGTGCATCCTGAGTTTTTTGAGATTTTGGAGTTGGCGAAGGCAAGGCCGATTCAGCATTTGATGATTAACACCAATGGGGTGCGGATTGCCAAAGACAGAGCGTTTGTAGAGCGCTTGGCGAGCTACATGCCAGGAATTGAAGTGTATTTGCAGTTTGATAGCTTTGAGGCGATGGCGCTGAAGGAGTTGCGAGGAGCAGATTTGCGGGAGGTGCGATCGCGTGCTTTATCTCACTTAAACGAATTCAACATTTCCACTAACCTTGTCGTCACCGTGAAAAAAGGGCTGAACGATCATGAGATTGGCAAAATTTTGGAGCATGCGCTGGCGCAAACCTGTGTGCGTGGGGTGACGTTTCAGCCGATTCAGGCGGCGGGTCGATTGGAAGGGTTTGAGAAGGGGCGCGATAGATATACGCTCACTGAAGTGCGCCGCGCCATTTTGGAACAAAGTGACTATTTTCAGCCAGAAGATATTTTGCCGGTGCCGTGCCATCCAGATTGTTTGGCAATGGCTTATGCGCTGAAAGCAAAGGGACAGGTGATTCCGCTCACGAGCTTGATTTCACCGGAGGCTTATGTAGATACGGTGCCGAATAGCATTCTGTATGAGCAAAGTGAAGAGCTGAAAAAGAAAATATTCGATCTTTTTTCTACTCGTCATTCTCCCGCATCAGCAACGACTTCACTCAAACAACTGCTCTGTTGTTTGCCGCTATTGCCTACGCCCGCAGGCATCACTTATGAGAATGTTTTTCGCATCACCATTGTTCAATTTTTAGATGCCTATAACTTTGATGTGCGCTCGGTGAAACGCTCTTGCATTCACATTGTTCATCCCGATGGACGGATTATTCCGTTTGACACGTTTAATATGTTTTACCGAGAAGGGAGCGCGGGGCATCACTTAGTGACTAATCGGTCGTAACCAAAAGGATAAGCGCATGAGGCAGTCTCCACATATTGCTCAAGTGTTAGCTGGCATGGCTGTGTTAGTCATGGTGCATATTGTTCTTGGTTTTTTAACGTATCTTTTGGCGCTGGGGATTTCGTCGTTATCATCCAGTAGTCCGCTATTGGTCGTCCTTTTATTTGGGGTGCTTGGGATTGGGATTTCGCAGCTATTGTACGTGATTCCGCTTTGCATTTGGCTGAGCCGAAAGCGGCAGATAGGAATGCGAAATGGGGCAGTGATTGGGGCTGTGTTAACGGCGTTACTGAATGGAAGCTGTTTTATTTACTTTTGGAGTGTGTGGTGAGGAGCGATGTTGAGCTGGCGTGAGATACGAGGAATTGTTGCCGGTATTTTGATGCTGGTGGTGCTGCATGTTTTGTTTGTGGTGATTGTGACGCCGATTGCGACGGAGATTTTTGAGCCGAAGAGTCAGGGAAATTATTTGAGAGGGCTTGCTTCGTTTATTTTTACGACGGCATCTTTGGGATTGTCGCAGGTGGTGTATGCGCTACCGTTGGGGCTGTGGTTTAGGCGCAGGCGGCGGTTTGCAGTGATGAAGGGGATTGTGATTGGGGCGGTGATTACGTTTTTGTTGAGTGGTGCTTGCTTTGTGATATTTTTTGGGCCGTTTTAGTGAGGGCGACGGTTCCGCTTTTTTGCTTTGAGAGAGTGTCAGCAGTGTAAAAAGCAGAAACCTAACGATAACGGCCTGAAGTTAGTCCCTTCTGGAAGGGTGGACGCGCAGCGGACGGGATGGGTCTTCGGTGAGTAGCGCAAGTAGACGAACACACCTCGACCTTCGCTCCGCTCCGGCCACTCCTCTCGAGAGGAGATTCTCTTTGGGCTATGCAGCTAAGGGTTACGCACTACCCAGCTTCGCCAACAGCGCTCCGGCTTCCTCATATGCCACCTTGTACGTGTACTCGCCCCCATCGCACGTCGCTAGCTCCCGCGCCGTACTCGCATACGCCCGCGCCTTTGCCTCATCGCCCTCTACCAGCGCCTGCTCTGCTAAAAACAAATTGATGTCCGCGCCTTGCAGCACATAGCCGCTGCGATTGGTGATGATGAGGGCTTCTTGTGCTAAGCGGTGTGCCTCAGCAGCGTTGCCCTGATCGCGGCGGAGACGGGCAAGGTCTAGGAGAATATCGGCTTCATGATCCACCATGTTGATGGCGCGACAGTGGTGAAGGGCAGTGGTGAGATGATGCTCGCTATCTGGGAGGTTGGGCTGAAGGCGGAGGGCTGTGCCGAGTAGCCAGTGGGCGCGGACGTAGTCTCTTGGAACAGGATAGTCAGTGCGGGCATCTTCATCTGCGAGTTCGAGCGATCGCCTCCCCGCCGCCAGCGCTGCCTCAATTTGCGCTTGTTCGTTTTGCCCAGTCTCTGCGTTCTCGATATTTCGCACTGCCAACAATGCCTGCAAGGCACGATAGGCCCACGTAATGGCTTGGCCCTGAATTACGTTGTCTTTCTCATTTAGTTCAAGTGCCCTATCGAGCGCTGCTGTTGCCCCAGCCCAATCGCCTCGGTAGGCACGCACGCGCCCTAACTCCTTATGTCCCACTGCCTCCAAGAACTTGTCTTCAAGTTCTTGACAGAGTGCAATTGAGCGAGTGAGGTTAGCCTCAGCCGCTTGCAGGGCACCGATGTGAACTTGTGCCATGTGGGCCAAGTTGCCCAGTTCGATGGTCAAATTCCTCTTATCATCTGTCTTTTCGGTGATCGCAATACCCTGCTCAAAGAGGGGAATGGCCTTTGCGGGCTTACCGCTGAGGCTGTAGCTATTCGCCAGCGAATTTAGTGTCCATGCCTGATCGCCTTCGCTAGAAAGCTGCGGGGGATGGGCTTCGCCTTGGGGGAACAGGGCACGAAGGAGTTCAATTTGGAGCTGGTAGGCACCCAGCTGGTAGTAGGTTGCTTGGTCGAGGCGATTATGGAACAAATCACAAGCCCTGTCGTACTGCCCAGCGCGCACTATATGGTGATACAGCTCTATGGTCGGTGCCAAATCATCCAGCGTGGTCACCTTGTCTACGGTAGGCACAGCAGCAAAGTAGTCTCGCAGTTGGCTGTGTGTACTGCTGCGGGCTTGGTCTGTCATACGGTCGTAGGCATAGCGCCGCACAATCGGGTGCAGGTCAAACCGTGGGCCTTCTCGCTGTACTAGACCACGATCCATCAGGTCTTGCACATTTTTTTCTAGAGCCTGCTGTATGTTTTGGATATTGTTATTTTCTGCACTCTTTGTTGCTTGCTTTGAGCTAAATAACGAAGTCACTCGTCTCAGAAATCCTGGTTGTTTAGGAGGCGTTGTTTCTATTTCTGGTGGCTGACCGATTTTTATCAGAATTCGAATCTCTACCGGACTGCGAAAACAAGCAATTTGACTCAAGAACTTTTGCCCCAATGGCGACAAGTTTAAATATGACTGCTCTAAGACATGATGCTGTCGCTGCACCAACTCACCGCTCACATCCAAAGCCTGCGCCGCCTGAATATCCCCCGGATTGTAAAAATCATTCACTACCAAGCCTGCTAACAGCCGCAAGCTCAACGGATGAAACCCGTAGGCACCACAAGCCTGCTCAATTTCATTCCGATTCCCCCGAATCCCCAACGCCCGAAACAACGCCACCGCATCGGCCGGCTGCATCTGTGTCAGTTCTTCTTCCTTACAGCCCGCCAGCAACATACCTCCCGTTACTTCCATCGAACGAGGCCGCAACCGCGTAGACATCAGCACCTTACTCTGCAGATTCGGCAAGCTACACAGCTTCCGAAAAAAGTCATCCGCATCCGGATTCACACAGTCGCGCCCCTCATCGGCCACCGTCGCTTCCCCATCCCCCTGATACGCCGCACCCATATTGCTGTAGGCCCGCAGCTCCCGCTCATACCCATCCAGCACCAGCAACGTCCCCGGCTGCTGCAAGCAGTTCAGCAGCGCACCCACCCGCTCTCGCGGCTTTAGCTCTTTGACTACCTCTTTTGGCCCTCGCCTCATCAAATAGCCCAGCGTCGTCGCCACAAAGTTATCAAACTCAGCCTGTGCCTCATAAAAACTCCACCACACCACCCTGGGCCAGCGCCGCTTATCCACATCATTCAGCAGCCAGTGCCAAGTCAGTGCACTTTTCCCAAACCCTCCTAATGCCCGCAGCACCATCAGCGGATGCTGCGTATCTTCGTTTAGCCACTGGCTCAGCATTTGCCGCTCAGCCACTCTCCCCGTAAAGTGCGGCGGCATGGCGTAAGGGTGAGCCAGTAGCCACTGCTTTGGTTGGTTTGCTTTAGCTTGTTTGGCCGTTAGGTCTATACCAAAGGCTCTGAAAAGCTGCCGCCAAGCCAGATCGACATCATCTGTAAAATCGATGTAGCTGAGATAGGCAATATCCTCTGGCAAGTTGCAGCTTTCATACAGGAACGGAATAATCCGCAACTCTTCATTTAGCGGATCTTTCGTCTGCGGTAGATAGCGCTCTAACTCAGTCCATTTGCTTTCTAGGTAGTTAGGCGACAACACTAGCAGCGTCTTTCGGCTCGTCTTGATAGCTCGCCTAATTTCTTTGATAGCTGGCGCACCGGCTCGAAAGTCATCGATATCAATGCACGTTTTCAAGCCGGCTTTTTGTAACCGAGGCGCTAATTCACCCAGCACCCAAGCCTTATCCTGCCGACTGTAGGAAATGAAAACGTCGTATTCGTAGGTTGGCGGGTCGGTGGGGATGGCAGACTGGCTCATAGGTGACGCATCAGGGGTGAGCAGGCGTTAGCTTAAGCAAGTTAGGTGGGGCATTTGTATTTTAATACGCTAGGTTTTATCAGTGCTCAGCGCTGTTTGCGGCGAGATGGACAGGTGGGCGATTTGGGTACGTATGGTGACTTTTGGAACGTCGTGCTAGAGCAGTGCGAAACCTTGTTTTGAGACTCCAGAGCGTTTGCTACAAATTCCTGATGTGTGTGGCCCTCACCCTAGCCCTCTCCCAGCGAGAGAGGGAACCGGACTCACAATTTATCTTTCGACAGGATATAGCAAAGGTACTTTAGCTCCCCTTCTCCTTTAGGGAAAACGCACTATGCAGCCAAGGTGTTACTAAATTGTGTCTTTAAAGGGCTGGGGGATGAGAGCCACAAGCT
This sequence comes from Cyanobacteria bacterium P01_D01_bin.105, assembly GCA_039025345.1. Lineage (GTDB taxonomy): Bacteria > Cyanobacteriota > Cyanobacteriia > Phormidesmidales > Phormidesmidaceae > Phormidesmis. The sequence continues at coordinate 59,615 of JBCCOO010000005.1, forward strand.
GCTGAGAAGTTCTCTAATTTGTGCATACGTCTCGCATCTAACGCTCAGCCGTGCCCCTAGGCACCACCACCTGCGCATTAATAAAGCTCTGCGCCTCCTCAGAAGGCAATGGCTTAGCAAAGAGATAGCCCTGCCCCATATCGCAGCCCAACTGCTGCAATGTCTGATACTGCTCCACAGTCTCCACCCGCTCAGCCGTTACATTAAAGTTCAGTCGGTGCGCCAGCTCCACCACCGTATTCACAATGTCAGAGCCATTACTCTTCATCATCTCAATGAAGTAGCCATCTATCTTCAGCTTATCCAGTGGCAAATCTTGCAGATAACCCAAGGAAGCATAGCCTGTACCAAAGTCATCGATCGCCACCTGTACGCCCAGTGCCTTCAACTGATTCAACGTTTTAACTACCGTTTGAGTATCTTCGAGCAAACAGCTTTCTGTAATTTCTAGACAAATAGAATTAGGTGGAATATGAAACTGTTGTATCGCAGATTGTACAGCTCTAAAGAGATGACTCGTTTCAAAATGTTGAGGAGAAATATTAATGTTCAAATAGGCTTTGCTGCCGGTTTGGTGTCGCCACTGCTGAATCGTACGACACGCTTCTTGTAGCACCCAATGATCGATCGCGAGAATATGACCCGAGGATTCTGCTAAGGGAATGAACTTGGCCGGTGAGATAGTTCCTTTGGTCGGATGCTGCCAGCGAATGAGCGCTTCAAAGCCTTCTACTCTGTTGTTGCTTAAGCTCACAATAGGTTGATAAAACAGGGTCAGCTCATTCTTTTCGATGGCATTATCTAGCGCACTTTCTAGGCTCCATTGCTCAAAGGCGCGCGTTCTCATATCCCGCCTAAACACAGTGTAGTGGCCGCGAGCTTTGAGTTTGGCCTCCTGCATCGCAAGGCTGGCATCTCGCAATAAGTCTCTAGAGTGATGGTACCAAGGCGCACTGAGCACAATACCTGCCGAGGCTGTAAAGTGCGTTTTATTATCGTTGATAATAAAAGGCTGGTTGATGCTTTCTAACAGACGCTCAACGATGACCTTAGCACCCTGTTCTGTCTCTATGCGATCTAGCAAAATACCAAATTCATCTGAGCTAAACCGCACCGGAATATCAAACTGGCGCAGGCAGCTCTGAATTCTGTTGGCAACAGCAATCAGCACCTGATCGCCGATTTCACTACCTAAGCTGTTGTTTAATAGCTGAAATCTATCTAGATTGAGGATAACTAGCGCGAACTGGCGCGTGTGAGACCACTGGCTCACTTCAAACGAATTTTCTAATTCGGATAAGAATAGACTCCGATTAGGGAGGCCAGTGAGCTTATCGTAGGAGGTTGCATTACGGAGCTGACCTGCGGCTTCTTTCTGGGCTGCGATAAAGTTGAGCTGGTTTTGTCTGGCCTGTTGCAGCCACTGAAACTTTTCAGACTGATCGCCATCAAGATATTCGATGAGAATAATGTTGCGGCTGTTGTTAGATAGTGCGATCGCCTCTAGCTGAAGGTCTGTTCCTTCATTATCTGCTTCACTCCACACGCCTGAGCGGAGGTATGGAGATTGATCCATTTGAGAAGATGGGGCTTGAGAAGAGGACGCTTGCCAAAAAATATCCGCATCGTAGAGGAAGTTTTCTAAAAAAGGAGAGATTTTATCTGCTGTAATATTCTCTGCTTTAATCTGTTCGGTTTCACTCCGCTCCGATGTTATGGAGGCAGATGACTGACCAAAGCACGCTAAGCGCTGAGCGGCCCATTCAGGAATTTGACCAATCACGCGCAGCTGATGTTGTTGCGCTGGCCCTGTGCACTCTAAAACCAGCAGGTTAAGTGCTGAAAAGAGATGACTCAGGAGCAATCCGTCTGAGCTGTTAATGGTTGGCAGTGCTGCTGATGGCGTCCGCGAGGCAGAGACCCTAGATAGTATGCTGTTTCGCGCAGCGAAGGGAGCGGTAGAAAGCTGGTCAGCGGGCTGACCTTGCTCGTTGCTTTCTGGGTCTTTACTTTGCTGATGCCGCAGCAAACTGAGTTCGTTACCCTGCTGCTGTAATTTTTGCTGCTTTTGCGTTTCAGTCGTGGTGTCTAAAAATAAAACCCAGCCATGGATTTGCTGACTCGCTGAAGTGGTTGCTGTCTCTGCCGTTAGTAAATCAGATTCAGCATTAGCCTCGTTAAGCGAAAGATTGGGAATGAGGTGAATATCAACGATGAGCGTCCGGTTAATGTTGACTTGGGGCAACACTTCAGCGCGCGCCGACAGCGGAAAAAATCCTTCTAAAAAAGAGAGGCGATCGCCGATATAGTCACCTGGCGCTATCTCAGTTAATCCGTATTTAGCCAGTTCACCGGCTGCATCTATGAAATGCCCTGCTGCGCTCACTTGCAGATAAGCCATAGACTTATGAGCAATCATCTTTTCAGCTAAGTATGACTGAACGACATCAGGAACATTCACGCGCTGGCCTCCATAATTTTGTCGGCAATCTTGAGAAAACAGTTTTCTACGCCCTGATTATCTTTAGCGCTTGTGTAGACCACAGAGCAGCGATCTGATTTGAGGTGATTAACATCGTCTTCAGAAACTTCCCACTGAGCGTGTAAATCGCGTTTGTTAATGGCAATGATAAACGGCAGATTACCGACTGCCTTCGCAACCTTGTCTCTGAGCTGGAGCGCAACAGTGAGGGAATTTCGCCGAGTTCCATCGACTACTAACAGATAGGCTGCGGCCCCTCTTAAATAAGACATCCGCACATTTTGGAATTCATCTTCGCCGTGGATATCCCAAATCATCAAAGTGAGCGTTTGTTGATGTGTCTGTACTTGTTTTTTATCAATTTTGACGCCGATAGTTGTTTGATACTTTTCGGAATAGATACCCTTCACAAAACGACTCACCAAACTGGTTTTTCCGGTTGCGAAGGCTCCTACCATACAAACTTTTTTCTGTAGCATCTATTTGATTAGCATTGAACTTTATTAGCATCGAACATAAAATTTTGAATAAACCAGATTTTTAGATAAGCCGTCGGATGAGCCAGGACTAAAGCCATGACAGTGAGCACGCCGTCTGCCAGTCACTAGTCAGCATTAAAATAAGACGGCTGTCGATTAGCGTCTGCGGGCAAAGGTCCTTCGATGGCTATCAGTCGTCTGCTATCCCAGCCCGTGATGCCGTCTGTGCGATCGCTCACCTCCTTGGCCCAGTCAATCCATCTAGTAGGTGCGCTGCCCTTCAGTTGCAAAACACCGGATTGATCTAATGTCATCGATACCGTAGGGGGTGGATCTAGCAGGGCCTGCAACCGATGACCGATGAACGATTTATCTAAAGATAGATAGGGTTGCCAGTTCATATCGACTTTGTCAGGCGGAATGTTAGTGTTCTCTAACATTTTTATCGGCTCTTCTGCAAGCGGGTCTTTTAAGCCCTGCAGCCGATAGCGGCCGCTGCGTTTCTGTTGATTAATAACGACAATGCCAGGTGCTTTTTCTAACATGGCAACGTAGTTTGTCCATCGCTGATGTGCCTGCCAGCTAAGAACTCGCCATGTAATAAGCCCAAGGAGTAAACAGCTCGCTAATAGGCCACCGGCTATTTTCTGTTTTTGAGTCAGGGCAAACGGGATTTGCTTCCTTGTTGTCTGCTGCTTGAATTGAGACTGAAAGCAGTCTTGTAAGTAAGGTTTGCTAGCCTCAAACACGGCAGCATCTCCATCGAAAGACTGCAGCGCAGTCGTAAATAGTCGGTGGATTTGCTCTTGAGCAGTCTGCATAGTGGTGTGCAGGGTGTTGGGTGCGCTGCCCCTAATCACGCAAGCTAACATTGCGTGGGGACCTTCCTCTAGCCAAATGCGAAGGTCGCCAAATTCTAAGACGCTTAAAGAATCTCCCTGATTTACTTTGAATGAGTCATGTACAAAATCTTGAATGGCGGTGAGCATTGCAGAGACCAGATCGGGATCTTGCGGTGCTGATTGTTTGGCGGCCAAGTGCTTAGCCGTAACATGCTGAAGCACTAATCCCGTTTCTCGATGGATTAGAAAGACCTGCTCTACCTGATAAATAAGCGTTCGTAGCAGCACAATTTCTGCGAACGATTTGCCAGTGCGCCGCGCTTCTAGCCGCCACTTCAAGCTTCGCCAAGACAAACTATATTCCAGCGTTTGGTTCAAAGACTGAATCAGCTCACCAATGGCTGCGGCAATAGATTTGCGCGTAGACGGGCCAATGATAGGAAAGAGAGAGTTTGCTAAAACGTGACTGTCTTGATGAACAGAAGCGTGAATGGCTGTTTCCACTGTGGTGACAACGGCGCTAGTGAGTAAATCTGGCTGCTGCCGCTGGGCTTCGATGAGGGCCGCAGGCAGAACTTGGCTAACGGATTCGGGCGTTACCGCTGAGTTTAGGAGCTGGTCAGGGTCTCCGTTTAGCAGGAGCGATCGCAGCTCATACAGTTCGTCCTGTTCCGGCTTGCCTGTCGTCATTCTGAGAGTTCCTTAGCATCTTGCTCGGTTTGAGCGGACTGTAATTGTTGAGATAAATCTGCAAAGAGTGTAGAGAGACGGATGCGATCGCTATGAGCACTGACTTCTCTTTGGTTTGATTCTTGCGCTAGCGTTTCGGTAAGGGTTGCGATCTGGTGATCTATTGTTTCTTGAAGTGACTGAGTGCGATGGGTAATATCCGTGCGCAACGCTTGCTCAAGATTTGTGATGCGCTCATGTAACTGACTATCTCGGTGGTCTAGGCGCTGGTGGATATCGCGAGTGTTGGCTTCGAGTTGCTTTCTAAAGTCCTCCAAGCGTTCTTCTCTGCGATCGCGCTCTGTCTCAATTTGGCGCACCGCATCCTCTACTCTGCGCAGCAGCCGATCTTCAACAGCCCCAATCTGCTGCGTCAAATCGTCCCGCAGTGCCCTAACGTTTTCACTCATCCGCGTCTCTAGCTGAGCAAAGCGCTGATTTTGTGCAGCGATTTGCTCACCAAATAAAATCTCCCTAATTTTGTACAGCTGTTCATGACTGTTATAGATGTCACCACTCCCTGCCAAGGGACTATTTACCAAGGGACTATTTGCCAAGGAACTATCAGCCTCACCGTTCGAGACGCTGCCCATCGAACTATTTTCCGATGAACCATTGGCATCTGTATCATTGCTCACGCTGTTTTTTCCTTCGCATTGAAATGTGGGGCATCTGTCCGTATGTGGGACACCTGTCCGTAATTGTATTTTTCTTTAGCGGAGTGTGTTTGTCTCGCTGGGTTTTGTAAACTAGGGAAAAGATTGTTAACGTTTCTTCTTAAGAAGGGGCTCGGTTTTAATGCGTTTGCTGTCGCTCATGCAAAGCGCGGGTGGCTAATTTGTGGTTGGTTGATGTAGAGGAGATGGAAAGGGAATGGCAAAAGTGTTGAAGGTTGCAGAAATAGGCAATGCTGTGTTGCGATCGCCCACTCACCCGATTGAATGCATCCAAGACCTGACTGTTCAGCGCCTAATTGATAACTTGCTTAAAACGATCAAAAAGCAAAACGGCGTCGGCATTGCGGCTCCCCAAGTGTATGAGAGCCTGCAGCTATTTATCGTGGCCTCGCGCCCAAACCTGCGCTACCTAAACGCGCCCACTATGGAACCCACCCCGATGATCAACCCTCAGATTATTGCCTATTCTGACGAGCAGGAAAAAGGTTGGGAAGGGTGTCTGAGCGTACCGGGGCTACGCGGCCAAGTGACCCGTTCTAAGGAAATAGAAGTGGCCTACACTGACCGCTATGGCAAGCCGCATCAGCAAGTGTTCAGTGACTTTGTTGCCCGCATTATTCAGCACGAGTTTGACCACATTAACGGCACGCTGTTTCTTGATCGAGTAGACAGTACCCAAGAGCTGATGAGTGATGCTGAGTACCACTCTCAAATTGTCTGTGGCTAGAAGTGCTGTTAGTTAAACGTTGCGCTCTTGACGGTTTTGCTCGCTAATTTTTATGGGCCAGATTTGCTCTGCCATAGCCTAAAGGCCTAACACTTTATCAGCCAGCTACTCCATCAGCCAGCTATAGACTTCAGCTAGGTCATCAACTTGGTAGTGGGCGTTGAGGCCACTGGGGTTGGGGAGTGCCCATATCTGAGTATTTTCCCAATCTGGCTGAGGGCCGATTTTAGCCTTGGGCTGAGCAAAGGCGATGCGGTAGGCGGTGATGCCTAAGAAGGCAAGGCATTTGGGCTTGTATTTTTTGACTTTGGCAGCGAGGAGTTCGCGGCCTGCTCTAATTTCTGCTTTGCTGAGTTCGTCGGCGCGAGCCGTAGCACGGGGTGCCATGTTGCTGATGCCGTAGCCGAGATGCAACAGATCTGCATCTTCTGTAGGGGCGTATAGGTGTGGGGTGATGCCTGATTTGTGAAGGGCTTTCCAGAAGCGGTTGCCGGGTCGGCCAAAGTGATGGCCAATAGCAACGCTATAAAGACTGGGATTGATGCCGCAGAAGAGGACTTTGAGATTGGGGCCAATGATGTCTGGCATGGTTTGCCCGTGACAGGCCGCGATTTCGGCTTTGCTAGGTTTATGAGGGGGCGCGTTAGAAGAACGGGGCATGGGGCATATGGGTACGGGATGAAATCTGGCGTGAAGTCAGCGCTTTAGGTGGCTAGGCCTCTATTATTGTTTAGTCTATTTGTGATTTGTGCCAGCGGCGATCGCCCTCAACTTTCCTTATGAAATCCACGCTTAATGAACTTAAAACCCGTGTCCAAGCTGCGCTTGCGGCTGCATTTGGGGATGAGTATTGCGATATTGATCCGCTGCTGGTCGGCACGAACAACCCAAAATTTGGTGACTATCAGGCAAATGTGGCCATGTCTTTAGCTAAGCCGCTAAAGAATAATCCGAGGGCGATCGCCACTAAAATCACTGAAAACTTAGATGTGTCTGATATCAGTGAAGTGCCTTCTATTGCAGGACCAGGATTTATTAACTTCAAGCTCAAAACGGCCTACCTAGAAGCTGAGCTGAAAAAGGTCCACGGGAGCGATCGCCTCGGCATTGCCAAAGCCAATCCACCCCAAAAGGTTTTAGTCGATTACCCCAGTCCTAACATTGCTAAAGAGATGCACGTAGGACATTTGCGACCTGCGGTGATTGGCGAGTGCTTTGCGCGCGTGGTGGAATTTTTAGGGCACGATGTGCTCAAAATTAGTCACGTTGGTGATTGGGGGACGCCCTTTGGCATGTTGATTGCTTATTTGCAAGAAGCCTATCCCGATCCGCAAGCGGCGGCTGAAGCTTCGACTTCGGGCGATTTGGCGACGTTTTATCGTACGGCGAAAAAGCGCTTTGATGCGGATGAAACTTTTAAAGAGAATGCACGCCAAGCGGTGGTGAAATTGCAGGCGGGTGATCAAGATGTGTTGGAAGCATGGGAGAGAGTGTGTCAGCTCTCGAAACGCTCGTATCGTAAAATTTATGATCTGTTGAATATTGCAGACGATATTGTTGATCGCGGTGAGTCTTTTTATAATCCGTTTTTGTCTGCGGTGATTGCAGACTTAGAGAAAACAGGATTACTGGTAGAAGATGACGGGGCGCAATGCGTCTTTTTAGAAGGCTTTACGAATAAAGACGGCGATCCGCTACCGATGATTGTGCAAAAGTCTAACGGCGGCTATAACTATGCCACGACAGACTTAGCCGCAATTCGCTATCGCATTAATGAAGATAAGGTAGACCGGATTATCTATTCTACGGATGCAGGGCAGTCGAATCACTTTGCCCAAATTTTTCAGGTGTCGCGGCGAGCTGGGTGGGTGCCCGAAGCAGTAGAGCTCAGCTATGCGCCCTTTGGTCTGGTGAAAGGAGAAGACGGTAAGCGGTTGAAGTCTCGTTCGGGTGAGGCGGTGCCGTTAAAGGAGTTACTGGATGAGGCGATTGCCCGCACCCGCGCAGACGTAGAAACGAGACTTGCCGAAGAAGGAAGAACAGAATCGAGTGAGTTTATTCAAAACGTCGCTGAAAAAGTTGGCATCGGCGCGGTGAAATACGCAGACTTGAGCCAAAACCGCATTAGCGACTACACCTTCAGCTATGACAGAATGCTCGATCTCAAGGGTAATACCGCACCGTATATGCTGTATGCCTACGTGCGAGTGCAAGGCATTAGCCGCAAGGGCGGTATCGACTTTTCCAGCTTAGATGCAGAGATGAAGCTGACTGAAGACAGCGAATTTACCTTAGCCAAACATTTACTGCAAATGGATGTGGTATTGGATGAGGTTGAAAAAGAACTGTTGCCTAACCGTCTGTGTCAGTATTTGTTTGAGCTGAGCCAAAAGTTTAATCAGTTCTACGATCAGTGCTCGGTGCTACAGGCAGAAGAACCTGCCAGAACGTCGCGGTTGGTACTGTGTGATTTGACGGCGCGATCGCTCAAACTTGGAATGAACTTATTGGGCATTGAAGTGTTAGAACGGATGTAATTTGCGCTTAGCGCTAGCTACAACCCTCTAGCTACCACTCAGATTAGATCTGATATGGAATCAAACTTGCAGGACGACTTGATTGCTGCAAAGACTTCTCAATCCTATGTTCAGATACAGGCGCAGGCACCTCAAAATTTGGAAGGGATCGAAAGAGAAGACGTTCCTGTCGAGTCTCCCAGCATTATCCCGGTATTGTTTGGCTTATTGCCGCCACTGATTATACTTGGGGTGCTCTATTTCTTCCTGTCGAAGCAAAATAACCGCGTAAGAGAATCTTTAGAGGCTGCGGATAGGAATACGGCCGCTATAGAAGCTAATAACGAGCTGCTGCGCGAAAATATTCAGCTTCAGAAAGAGCTCATAGAAGAGATGCGTAAGCGCTCCTAAGGCTGCGGTTAAGTATTCTGCGGTTTAGTGCGTTTGGCCAGTGTTGTTAGGTCTAAATCTATGAGAATGAGAAGGCTTCGAACGCGTCCTATCATGATGATTTGGCGAAAAGCGCTCTCACGCTTACTGCGCTTTTATGATCGCAGTCGCGGTCGCTTAATCTCTTTTTTCCCAAAGCTGTTTATCTTCTTCATGCTGGTAAATATGCTTTGCTTTTGGGTGGCGCTTCTCACAGCCTACCCCGAAGAAGTTGCTGGGCCTGAGCGGCTGGAATATCTTCTGATGCAGTTTCCTGTTGGCTTTTTGGGCGCAGTGTTTGATAGCCTGTCTTTTTTTGTGACGGTATGGATTGCGCGCCGCGCCCTGAAGACCTCTTCACTTCCGAGCTACATCGCGCATTTGAGTATTGATGTGCTGATTGCGATCGCGGCAACAGGATGGGTGCTGATGGTTTTCACTGTTTCGGGCTGGTTGGTGGGTTCATTACTGCCTTCGTCAGATGCGGCGACTTCAATTGCTCAAAGTTCTGCGAAATACGAGTCCCGTGCGACCGCAGCCATCAGAGATCCGCTGGGTCGCGAGAACCTCAAAAATATTTACTTTGGCGTCATGATGGGCTTTAGCGCCATGATTCCGACCCTGACGCATCTTTATCTGTCTATGCAATCAGTTTGGTTGTATGCCCGAAAGGTTGCTCGTAAGCGGCGATCGCACCTTTCATAGCCATTATCCAAAAATCTTCAATCCTATAAACAGCAAGCTAAACCCAGACAGATACACAAGCCCCACCCACGCCAATCCTGACAACCATGACGCCGGCTGAGCGCTGTTATCTAACGTGCCAATGCTACGGATGTTCAACCATGCGTAAAACGGAGCGGCGACAAATGCGATGATCGTGATGGCATTGATGAGCGGCTCAAAGCCAGCGTTAAAGATACGGAGTAAAAGGGCTGCGAGGCTAATAAACGTGAGCGTGAGCAACTGACGCGTCGGAAATTTGCTGGCTTGCATGTGGGGAAAGAGTTCGTAAATGCCAGCTTCTAGCGTGCGTGGAAACGCATCTACGACGGTGAAGGTGGTGGAGAAAATGGCCGCGATCGCACACAGCCCAATCACCGGTTCTGCCCAAGCCCCGATGTAGCTGGTATACATGCCCACTAGCTGACCTGCAAATGCTGCGGGTTCTGTTGCCATCCCTGTTTCCGGCAGCGTCAGCGTGCCAAGTATCAAAAATAAGCAGGCCAACACGACCGTCAACACATAGCCAAAATTAAAATCAAAGCGCGCTTGTGCGAGCGAAACCGACTCGCTGCCAGTGGCTGCTCGGTCTTGGTTATCGGCTTGCACCCACAGCGACTGCCACAGCGACAGTTCCAATCCACCGGGCATCCAGCCCATAAATGCAATTAAAAAAGGCACCGCCGACCATTCAAAAATAGAGGGACGCCCACTTTCCGTTGCATAGGCAACTTCTTTCACAACTTCCACAGTGCTGGAAGTTGCCAAAACCCTCGACTCAGCCGCTGCCGTCAATATGGCCATGGTCACCGCTATAATCGTCGCCACCGATAGCAAAATGACGCACCACTTGGTGACCTGTTCAAATAAGCGATAGCGGCCGATTGCAATCAGCCCCCAACAAAACACCAGCACCCCCACGGCCAGTATCGTGACAGCCACCTGCGGAAACACAAGATATTGCAGCAACATGGCCGCTACAAAAGCATCGACTGCAAAGCTACCCACCGCGCTAATGGCACTAATAACCAAAAACGGCACAAAGAAACGCTTCCCTTGCTGCCGATATGCCTGAATTAAGTTTTTCCCAGAGGCCGCTGCGTATCGGTGCCCGTACTCATAAAACGGGTACTTCATTAGGTTGGCCAACAGTACAAAAATAAGCGCGCTCCAGCCGTACATCGCACCAGCTCGCGTGCTCTGCACTAGGTGAGATACGCCTATGGCCGCACCCGCCATCAATAGACCGGGGCCGAGCTGCGCTAGGGAAACTCGGAGGCGTGTTCTTTCGGAGGCCGCTGTCATAAACCCATTAAAAATCTGTCAAAATCTGTCAAAAACCGTGCAACTGCGTGATTCTATCAGCCTATCAGGCTGTTTGTACCCCATGTTTAGATCTACAGCGTTGTCCTAAAGCCGATAGAATTGTTACGTAACGTAAAGCTTCAAATTACAGCTAATCTTTCAGTCCTATGAATTGGCTCCTTTCCCTTCTCATTCTCCTGCCTGCGATCGCTATTGTGCTCTATTTGCTCACTCCCCGCCGCTACGATTCTGCGGAGTCTGTGGCGACGTCTTATGACGAGTGGACACAGGATGGCATTTTGGAATTCTACTGGGGTGAGCATATTCATTTGGGCCATTACGGCCTGCCGCCAAGGCAAAAGGATTTTCGTCAAGCCAAGTACGACTTTGTGCATGAAATGGTGAAGTGGGGCGGGCTAGATAGCTGCGCCCCAGGCACCACGCTGTTAGATGTGGGCTGTGGGATTGGCGGCAGTAGCCGAGTGTTAGCTCGGGACTACGGCTTTGATGTAACAGCAGTGACGATTAGCCCTGGTCAGGTGGCGCGAGCAACGCAGCTGACACCTGAAGGGGTCAGCGCGAAGTTTTTGGTAGATGATGCGATGGCGTTGTCTTTTCCTGATGAGAGCTTTGACGTGGTTTGGTCGCTAGAGGCAGGGCCGCATATGCCGGATAAGGCTATTTTTGCACGGGAACTGCTGCGGGTGTTAAAGCCGGGGGGACGGTTGGTGGTGGGTGATTGGAATCAGCGGGATGATCGCCGCCAGCCCCTCAATGTTTGGGAAAAGCCTGTGATGAGACAGCTGCTAGACCAGTGGTCTCATCCTGAGTTTTCGAGCATTGAAGGATTTTCAGAGCTGTTGGAAGCGACAGGCTTGATTAAAGGCCGGGTCGAAACGGCAGATTGGTCTCAAGAGACCTTGCCGTCTTGGCTGGATTCGATTTGGCAGGGCATTATTCGCCCTAAAGGGCTGATCAAGTTTGGCGTTTCTGGGTTTATCAAGTCGGTGAGAGAAATTCCAACGTTGATTTTGATGAGGATTGCGTTTGGTAGCGGGCTTTGCCGGTTTGGTATGTTTCGCGCGGTGAGAGCGAGCGCGCCAGCCAATCGGATGGCAAACAATCAAGGCGAAAGTTATCAAGGAGAAGATGCGATCGCAGGCTCTACTCCCTCAGCCTATCGCCCAGCTCTAAAGTAAGCATCATGCCCTGCGTATGCTGTACAAGTGTAAGCAGCTTTGCCGCTTCAATCTTCTGTTGCAGATAGCGGATAGTTGAGCTGGCTAGGTTGCGATAAAGCTTGTTGACGTAAAAGAGGCGGGATTCCAACGGCCCGCTCTACGCCTCGAAGGCTTAAGAATTGAGTGCCACTGTCCCAGACGATGCCTGTAAAATTAGCCGCAGCTACATTAGCACTGTCTACGGTGGTCTGACGTAAGCTCGAACAAGCCAAACACGCATTCTGCAAATTTGTCACGGCTAGACTCGCGCCGTCTAAATTTGCACCATCTAACTTAGCCTCATAAAAACTGGCCCCGTCTAAAACAGCTGCTGATAAATTGGCGCAGGCCATGCTGGTGCGTTCACAGCTAGTACCTTCGAGCCGAGCGTTCTGAAACTGGGTTTCTACACAGTTTGCATCGTCTAAGTAAGCGCCCGCTAGGTTAGCCTCATTGAGGTGAGTTTTATAGAGAGTTGAGCATTCTAAACGAGCGTCTGTAAAGTTAGCGTGTTCTAGCTGTGCGCCGTTGAGAATGGCGTAGCGCAGGTCAGCGCTTTGAAAGGTCGTGCCGTTAAGACTGGCATTATTTAGACTCGCGTTTTTGAGGCTCGCACAGTGCAAGTCTGCCTCAATAAGGCTCGCCTGCACTAGGCTAGCCGCGTTGAGACTGGCATTGTCTAGCGTGGCTTCATCTAAGCTGGCGCCATCTAAACAAGCGCTATCTAAGCTCGCTTTGCTTAAATCTGTGCGCATGAGCGATGCTTTGCGCAGATTAGCGCTATCTAGATTGGCCCTGTAGAGGTTGGCACCGTTGAGGTTGGAGCGCTCTAGGTTGGCATCGTGCAGATCTTGAAATTTTAGATCCGTATTGGATAAGTCTAAAAAGCTGAGGCTAGAGAAAGCGAGGGGATGTTCGCTGTCTGAGTATGGCGTTTTAGCAGAACGATTTTTGCTTTGTAGGCGATCAAGCCATGTGCCAAAGCTATCCACATGTGGCCAGTGAATAACTGAGATTTTTTCCGTGACGAGTGCGCAAGCGTTGAGCACTGCAAGCAGGGCTTCTTCGCTATTTCTGGCCCATCGAGTTTGAAGATGATAGTTGTGACAGGCACCTAGCTTTTCCATCGGCATGCCGTGCTGCAGCATCGCGCCGATGAGTTCAGCGAATGTTAGCTGTAGCTTATGGACTTGCTCAATGGGTTTGAGCGCAATCTCGTTTCTGACAAACGCTAAGAGATAGCTATCCATTTCTGCCGGGCCGCAAATGTGTGCCCACTGTAGGAGCGCATCCTGTGTTGTCCAGCCCGCGTTTACGCAGTGTTCTTGCTGTGAGCGCTGTGTCTGAATATCGTCCATCGTGGTCACAATTCTGCGAGCGGCTAAGTATTCGCCAAAGCTTTTATGGGTGAATTCAAACGTATGCTCGCTGTCTTTCATTTCGCCTTGTCTGAAATAGAAAGCGGCTAGTAACCGAGTGATGCCCACTGCTGCGCCTTCTTGAAAGGTCTCTAGCAGCTGCTTGGCTTGTTGGCTGGCGCAGAGCGCTTCTACCTGGCTGATGGTGGCTGAGTGCTGATGACCATGCCAAGCGGCTAGGGCAATCAACTCTAAAATGTGTATAAAGTCAGGTTCTGACATTTCGTGAATGGCTAGGTGCTTGCCACTGTCGGCGTAGCGTCGAGTGCAGACTTCTTCGAGTAAGTGGGCGTAGACCGTGTTCAGGTTAGTGTCATCTAGGTTTGCGTTTTGGGTGAGAGAGAGCTTACCGCTGACGTAGCTAGTGGCTACCAAATAGTTGAGCAGGGGCTGAGCAGTCAAATCGATTAAATCTGGATAGAGAAGACACTCTGGCATCACCGAATAGTGAGTGTTGGTTACCATGCCATATCTTTTCCACCAGGCAACTCTTTGATCTTGTTTGAGGAGCTGATGCTCATCTACATAAAGATCTGTTGTATGGAGATCTGTTGCTTTTCTATTTATAGCGCTCTGTTGAATCGGATGGCCGGTGAAGATATAAGGCAGCACTGTCAAAATTCGGTTGCTGCCTTTAAAGGATGCTTGTACCGTGATTTCTCTGCCGGTGATGATGATCTGCACGCGTGCTTTACGGCGATTAAATTGTTTGAGTGTGCGGTGAACTTCCTTTAAAAACGCTTGGATCATTGTTTGGGCTAGCTCTCCTCGAAATGACAGCTCATCGAGGCCATCGCAAATAATCAAGAGCTTGAGGTGTTCATTATCGGGATCGAGGGGCGTATGGTTGAGATATTGGTCATAGCGGATGAACTCATTAATCGCGGCGGAAAAATCTAGCGTTTGATCAAAATCTAAAAGATGGAGCGGAACAAATAAGACTTGATAGAGATGTTCGCGAGCGAGCTTCGCTGCGAATATTTTGGCAAAGGAAGACTTGCCAGATCCGGGGCCGCCGCTGACAATGCGCATGGCATCTTTAGGGTCGGCTGCGCTCATCCAGTCATTGAGCGATCGCTCCAAATTCACCACTACTTTTTCAGTTTGTCTATCGCGTCTAATCCGCTTAAAGTAAGCCCTCAGGGGCACATACACATCGCTAAGGCCAAAATGCTCTAGCATCATTGGGGCTTCTACTTGTTTTTGTAGCCAAGCGTGGTAAAGCCCCCACTGGCGTTGTTGTTCCTGAGCCACCGTAAAAGGCGTTTCTACATGGACGCAGATTCTCTCGTATTTTTCATTGCGCTGCTGCCATTCTCGATGTAACTCACAGACGAAGTAGGTCGGTAGCCGCCTGCTGAAGGCGCTTGCGTGAGCCTCTTCAAATCCTGTTGCTTTTAACCACTGATGGAGCAGCATTTGAATTTCTTTCAGCACATCGAGATTTCTCGGTTGCTGAAAGAATTCTTCAGGACTGTCTAACGTGTGGTGAGCCAGCGAGTGGTCTAGGTGCTCAGAGAATATCTGTAATCGATTCGCACGCTCTTGTGATGACAGATGCGTCTCAGATAAGAGATTTCCGATGGCGCTGGTCATGGCTGTGTAAATGAGTGCCCAAGCCAGTTCTTCAGGGTTGTCTTCATCTAGTCCAATGGCGGCTAAGACCTCCACAGCATCTTTACCTAACCCAGGCCACTGGCCGGTCAGGGCGTCTATGCCTGCATTGCTCAGGGCTTTAAAGAACGCTGAGAAATTTATTTTGATGGGCTTATGCCAAACGGAGCGCGGCTTCTTAAGCGGAAATCCAGAGGTAGATGACATGTCCGATCCGATGCTTCAGGAATTAATGGCGCTAGGGTTCACCCGTGCCTACGTCGGTTGGAAAGCCTCACAACATTGTTTTGTATGTCTTTACATTCTTGATACAGACTGTCGCTATCGGTGCTCTTTATACTTGGTTAGAGAGAAATTATCACAAATCTCTCGTAGTTATTAGGTCATAAAACAGACACTTGTGACTTCATGTTTAGTTACTTTTCAGTCGTTAACCCTGTAGCAAAGGGGTTGCCCTAGCTCTAAATGAAGCAGCCTGCAGGGCTGCAACAGCCGCTTCCGCATTCTGCACTCTGAACTGGGAGCCTAAGCGGATGGCTTGCCGTTGTTCGCGGGTACGAATGACGGCAATGACAGGCGTTTTTGCGGTGAATTTGTTTTCGCCTTGCAGCACTTTGAGGACGTTGCGCAGGCGATATTGCTGCTCAATGTCACCTGCAATAGAAGGCTCCAAATCCACCATGACCATCCGAATCGATTCGATAGGTTCGGCGTCATCGACAATCATTTGAATGCGATCATCACGGCGATCAACTTTGCCCCACACCATCAGACGAGCATCTGGTTTGATGTGCTGACCGATGCGGGCGTAGGATTTAGGAAACACGACGGCCTCACAGTGGCCGCTGAGATCTTCCATCTGGATGACGGCCATGGAATCTCCTTTTTTGGTCGTGACGGGCTTCACCATGCTCAGCATGACAATTGCGCTGAGGGTCACTTTTTCTGGCTGCTCACCCAGCTCAGAGAGATTAATAGGGGCGAGAATTTTAGCAGAGTTCTGGATACCCTTGAGGGGATGATCGGAAATGTAGAATCCCAGCAGTTCTTTTTCGAGTTTGAGCCGTTCTTGGGGGTCGTAGTCGCTGATAGGCGGGGCCTTAGGCGCAGATTCAAAGCTATCAGTAGGGGCGGCATCGCTGCCATTATCTGCAGAGAGTCCGGCCATCATATCGAAGATATTGCCTTGGCCGACTTCTCGATCTTTAGCGCGAGCTTGGGCCCATTCCACTACTAGCTCAAGGTCTTTCATGAGCTGTTGACGGTTGCTTTCGATGCTTTCAAAGGCGCCGGAGAGAATGAGCGCTTCTAGGGCACGTTTGTTCACAGCGCGCAGATCGACGCGATCGCATAAATCTGGTAGCGACTTAAACGGCCCGCCTTCCTCACGGGTTTTCTCCAGCGCTTCAATCGCGCCCAAGCCTACGTTACGCACTGCAGAGAGTCCAAATAGAATCTGGTTCTCTAACGGTGTGAAGTCTACGCCTGAACGGTTGATATCTGGCGGCAGCACCTGAATGCCCATGGCCAAACAGCTGGCAATGTACATCTGCACTTTGTCTTGATCGCCGCTGATTGCCGTCAGCAGCGCGGCCATATATTCAACGGGATAGTTTGCTTTTAAGTAGGCCGTTTGGAAGGTAACAAATCCGTAGGCGGTAGAGTGAGACTTGTTGAAGCAGTACTCTGCAAACAACACCATCTGATCAAACAGATCGTTCGCATTCTTCCGTGGGAAATCATTTTCTCCGGCACCTTTGATGAAGATCTCTCGATGTTTCTCCATTTCTTTTATTTTCTTTTTACCCATTGCTCTACGCAGCAAGTCGGCTTCACCAAGCGAATATCCAGCAAGGTCTTGAGCAATTTTCATGATCTGTTCTTGATAGACCATGATGCCATAAGTCTCTTTTAAAATGGGTTCAAGAATCTTATGGGCATAGTCAATTTTCTCACGACCAAATTTACGGTCAATAAACTTAGGAATCAAACCCGCATCCAGTGGGCCAGGGCGGTAAAGTGCAAGTACTGAAGAAATGTCTTCTAAACCGGAGGGCTTGAGATCTTTGACAATCTGTCTCATACCAGAAGATTCTAGTTGAAAGACACCCGCAAGTTCTCCGCTAGCGAGCAAGTCAAAGGTAGCCGGATCATCCAGTGGTAAGCCGTCGAGATCAATTTCTACATCATGTCGCGCTTCGATATGATCCACTGCTTTTTGAATCATGGTGAGGTTGCGCAGGCCCAGGAAGTCCATTTTCAATAACCCAATGGCTTCCACATCTTCCATGTAGTACTGGGTGATAACGGCCCCATCGTTATTGCGCTGCAAGGGCACGATGGTATCGAGCGGATGCTCGGAGATGACGACGCCTGCTGCGTGCATGCCAAAGGTTTTGTTGGTGCCTTCGATGGTGAGGGCCGTATCTACCCAGCGCTGAAAGGTGACGCCCGTGCCCGGAATCAGTTCGCCGCTGTCGTATTTTTCCTTGAAGGCTGGCTCTGGCGTGTCGTCTGAGATCATCACCTTAAGCTTGGCGGGTTTACCCCGGGCAACGGGAATGAGCTTCGCCATTTTGTCGGACTCGTTGTACGGAATATCTAGCACGCGAGCGACATCTTTCAGTACCGCTTTAGAGGTCATGCGGTTGAAGGTGATGATCTGCGCGACGTGATCGGTGCCGTACTTTTCGGTGACATACTTGATGACATCCTCGCGGCGATCAATGCAGAAGTCGGTATCCACATCGGGCATGGACTTTCTTTCTGGATTTAAGAATCGCTCGAACAGCAGGCCGTGATGGACGGGGTCAATATTGGTGATGCCCATAGCGTAGGCTACCAAAGAGCCAGCCGCGCTGCCGCGCCCAGGGCCAACGGGAATGTCATTATCTCTGGCAAATTTGATGTAGTCCCACACGACTAAAAAGTAGGTGGCAAACCCCATCTGGTGCATCATGTCGATCTCATATTCCATGCGATCGCGATACTCATCGGTCAGCTCGTCGTAGCTGGCGATCGCCATTCTCTCTACTAGGCCATCTCTGGCCACCTGAGCCATGTAGCTCTCTTTCGTATGGCCTTCGGGAATAGGAAAGTTAGGAATCTGAGGATTACCTAAAATATGATATTCCTCTACTTTGTCTGCAACTTCTTGGGTTCGAGAAACCGCGTCCTGAATCACCTCTGGCGTAAGATGATCTCGAAACAACCGACACATCTCTTCTTCTGATTTAAGATATTCTGTGCCGCTGTAGCGAAGTCTCTTATCTTCAGTAATCAGCTTGCCGGTTTGAATACACAGCAGTGCGTCGTGCGCTTCTACATCGATACAAGAGATAAAGTGAGAATCATTGGTGGCAACAATCTTAATGTCTAATTCTTGGGCAATGCGAACAATTTCCACATTCACGATTCGATCTTCAGGTGAACCGTGGTCTTGAATCTCTAAATAGAAATCATCGCCCAGCAAATCTTTGTACCACTGCGCAACGCGGCGGGCGACCTCTGGCCGATTTTTGAGAATGGCCTGCGGAATTTCGCCCCCCAGGCAGGCGCTGGTGATAATTAGCCCTTCGTGATATTCCTCTAGCAGCGTTTTATTAATGCAGGGACGCGAAAAGAGCCCTTTACCTTGAACCCCTTCTAAGTGGGAAACGGTGGTGAGCTTGACTAGGTTTTTATAGCCAATGTCGTTTTTGGCTAAGACAAGCTGATGGTATTTGGGCCGCTTTTCCTGCTTAGTGATGTCACCGTTAATGATGTACATCTCATTGCCGATGATGGGCTTAATACCTTTCTTTTTACAGGTTTTGAGGAGCTCAATAGCGCCGTACATCACGCCGTGATCGGTCAGGGCGATCGCATTCATGCCCAGCTCAAGCGCTTTATCCACGAGCGGATCGATATGGCTTGCTCCATCTAGCAGGCTGTAGTCGCTGTGAATGTGCAAACCAACAAAAGCCATAAAAATTCCCTGGATTTGAGTCTTAGCTGGATGGAGTTTTACGAGATGGAGCCTGGGGAAAGAAAGCGCACAGGCGTTATGAAAAGTCGACTACCGAATCTGCCTATAGTTCAAAATTACTACTTTGTGTAAGGGGATTCAACCTTATCTCCATGTGGATATCTGAAACCATAAACGCCTGCCAACAACGCTAACGGTGACTCGTTATTATTTAAGTCACCACATATAGCATTCGTCCAGAATTATAGGTCGTTTCGACGCTATCGGTAGCGCTTCTTTGCGCGACCATAATATTTCAGATCACGGTTGTTTTCGGGATTCACATGGTTTCGAGAGCCTGAGGCGCTTACTTCCTAGCGGAAGACTATGCAAGGGCAACGGCGGACAAGATTTTTAGTTTTATAAAAACTAAACCAAACCGACTAGTTTAGATATACTCAAAGCGTAAGGTTTTAGTTAAAACGTAGGCGCTTTGTGCGTGAAGTCCTGCGCTAAGGACAGTTCTCAACCATGACAGCTTCTATCGATCCATCCACGTCTTCTGTGCAGGAGGGCGATCGCTTTCCGCGCAAGCGAGTTGGTCTCGTTGTTCTAGCGTTATTAGCTTTTGGCGCTGGCTTTGCCCTATGGCGAGTGCTTGCAGGTCGAGGTGGTGAACAGATGCAGGGGCTACCGGCCTTTCCAGTGGAAGTAGAGCGCTTGCAGGTTTCCTCATTAGAAGATAGCTCTGAGTTTGTTGGCACCTTAGATTCTCAAGCCGGGGTGAGTTTGCAGCCTGAGGCCAATGGGCGAGTGGTGCAGATTTTTGTCTCGTCGGGCGATCGCGTGGCCGCCGGAGATCCTATCGTGCAGCTCAGCGCAGAAGGCTCGCAGGCAGACTATAATGCGGCGCTCTCTAATATCACAGCAGCGAGTGCGGCCCGAGATTCGGCAGCAGCTCAGCTTAGAGCAGCGATAGAGCGTAAGGCTCAGTTGGAGGCAGAATTAGCGCTGCAGAACAACGAATACGATCGAACGGCATCCTTATTAGAACGTGGGGCGATAGCCGAAAATCAGCTCGATGAAGTGGTGCGTGATCGCGCCGTTGCACAAGCGGCTATCAGCTCTGCCGAACAAGAAATTCAGGCGCTAGCCGCTAGCCGAGACCAGGCTAACGCTACCCTAGCTCAGGCCAATGCCAATGCCAACGCTACCCAGCAGCGGCTTTTAGATAAGACGGTGACGGCTTCGGTTGCAGGCATCGTGGGCGATATTCCTATCAAGCTGGGTGACTACGTTACTCCCGGTAGCCCACTAGCAACCATCACCCAAAACGAAGACCTTGATTTAGAAATTGCGGTACCGGTAGACGATGCTCCTAGTTTAAGACCCGGCATGCCGGTTGAGTTAACCCTATTCGGCTCAGATGAGGTGGTCTCAACCGGCAATATTCGTTTCGTGTCGCCAACGACCGATGCCGGTACGCAAACGGTGCTGGCCAAAGCTCGCTTTTCGGCGCCAACCCAGCCGCTACAGGACGAGCAGCGCCTAGAAGTGCGTGTGATTTGGGATGAGCGCCCCGGCATTTTGGTGCCCACTACGGCGATTTCTCGCATGGGCGGAGAGACGTTTGTATTTGTCCCAGGCGAGCCAGAGCCACCTGCTGAGGGAGAAGCGGCTGCGCAAGGGCCACCGGAGGGCTCACCTGATGGGCCACCGCCCGTTGTGGCGAAGCTGGTGTCTGTGAAGCTAGGCGCTTTGCAGGGTAACGAATATCAGGTTTTAGAAGGTCTAGAACCCGGCGACACGATCATTACTTCGGGCCTGTTGAATTTGCGCGATGGCGTTCCAATCGATCCGCAGACGGCTGATCAAGCCGAGCAGCAACCTGACGATACGGAGGGCTAACCCACTATGTTCGTCAACTACTTCATTAAGCGGCCTGTATTTGCGACAGTATGCGCCATGATTTTGCTGCTGATTGGCGCGGTGAGCATTCCTACCCTGCCCATTGCGCAATATCCAGACATCAGCCCCACGCAAATTAACGTCACTGCTCGCTACATTGGCGCAGACGCTGAAACCGTTGAAAAAGGGGTAACTACCGTTATTGAGCGGCAAATTAACGGCGTAGAGGGCATGCGATATATGACCTCTAGCAGCAGCAACAACGGTGTTAGCAACATTACCGTTACCTTTGATGCGTCGCGCGATAAAGACATTGCGGCAGTCGATGTGCAAAACCGAGTTTCGCTAGCAGAGCCGCAGCTACCCGAATCGGTGCGTCAAACGGGTGTCACCGTTGCCAAGCAAACGAGCAACATTTTGCTGGCGATGAGTGTGTACAGCGAGGATGATGAGTATGACGACGTCTTCTTGAGTAACTACACCGACCTCTATATTGCCGATGCGCTCAGGCGGGTAAACGGGGTGGGCAATGTCACCATTTTTGGTGAGCGCACCTACGCCATGCGGCTATGGCTCAATCCGCAGAAGCTCGCGGCCCGCAACCTCACTGCAGACGATGTGGTGAGCGCGCTGCAAGAGCAAAATATTCAAGTGGGTGCAGGCCAAATTGGTCAGCCACCTGCGCCGAGTGAGCAGAATTTTCAGATTGATCTGCGAGCGCAGGGCCGATTGCAAACGGTGGAAGAGTTTGAAAATTTAGTCATTGAAACAGGCGAGAACAATCAGCTCATTCGCCTCAGAGATGTGGGCCGCGCCGAGCTGGGCGCAGATCAGTACAGCACCTTCCTGCGCTTTCGCGGCAAAGAGGCCATTGGCCTAGGTATTTTTCAGCTTCCAGGGAGTAATGCCCTAGAAGTAGCTGCTGGCGTAAAGGCAGAGATGGCGCGCTTATCAGCAGACTTTCCGCCGGGCATGGCGTATGGTATCGGCTTCGATACAACTGAATTTGTGCAGCAGTCTTTGCTGAGCGTGCTGTGGACGTTGATTCAGGCGGTTGGCTTGGTGGTCATCGTCATCTATATCTTCTTGCAAGACTGGCGCACGACGGTGATTCCGGCGGTGACGATTCCGGTGTCTTTGATTGCCACATTTGGCATTGTGAAGCTGTTTGGTTTTTCCATTAACAGCCTGACGCTATTTGGTCTGACGCTGGCCACCGGCATGGTGGTGGATGATGCCATCGTGGTGGTTGAAGATATTAGCTCGAAGATTAATAAGCGCGGATTGAATCCGGTGCAGGCAGCGATTACGGCCATGAACGAGCTAACCGGCGCGGTGATTGCGACTTCGTTGGTGCTGATGGCGGTGTTTGTGCCGGTAGCCTTCTTTCCCGGTACGACAGGTGCGCTGTACAGACAGTTTGCACTGACGATTGCGTTTGCGATCGCTATATCCACGTTTAATGCCCTAACGCTGACGCCGACCCTTTCAGGTTTGTTGTTGCGATCACGACAGCAACCAACTGGCTGGCGAGCAAAAGTCTTTAACCCCTTTAATAATGCGTTGGATGGGTTACGCGATCGCTACGGCAGTGCCCTGCAAACCCTCACGAGCTTTAAGCCTGTTGTCCTCGCCGCTTTTGTGGCCTCTCTTGTGCTCACGGGCTGGCTTTACACCAGCGTGCCCTCGGCGTTTCTCCCCGATGAAGATCAGGGCTATTTCATCACGATTATTGGCGCGCCCGACGGCGTATCGCTCAACTACACCAGCGAAGTGATGCGCGAGGCTGAAGAGATTTTGTTGGCACAGCCAGAAGTGAGAGCGACCTTTGCGGTGGGTGGCTTTGGCTTTAGTGGCAATACGGCGAATAGGGGCGTTATTTTTACCACACTGAATCCTTGGGGCGATCGCGATGCCTCTGTTTTTGACATCATCAACCGCGTGCGCGGCCCCCTGTTTGGCATCACCGATGCCAGAATGCTTCCTGTGAATCCGCCGTCTATTCAAGGGCTAAGCAGCTTTGGTGGCTTTGAGTTTCAGCTTCAAGATAGAACCGGGAATGCAGCACTCAACACTTTGGTAGAGAGTATGGGGGCCATCATGGGCGCTGCAAACCAGAACCCCAACCTCAGCAACGTATTCAGTACCTACGCAGCCAGTACACCGCAGATTGCCATTGATGTAAATCGCGAGCAGGCCAAGTCTCTCAACGTCGAGATTGCAGACATCTTTAGCACCCTGCAAACCAACTTAGGCTCCCGCTACGTCAACGACTTTAACTTGCAGGGCCGTACCTACCGCGTGTTTGTCCAAGCCGATCAGCAGTACCGCTCTACTCCTGAAGATATTGGTAAGCTCTACGTCCGCTCCGACACCGATGAGCTGATACCCATGAGCACTCTCATCAACACCACTGACACGACGGGCGCACAAACTATTAACCACTACAATCTCTTCCGCTCGATTGCTATTAACGGTCAGGCCGCACCAGGCGTCAGCTCTGGCGGCGCAATTGAAGCAATGGAAAACGTTGCGGCGCAGGTGCTACCAGCAGGGTTTGGCTATGAATGGTCGGGGACTGCGCTAGAAGAGATTGAAGGCGGTAACCAAGCGCCGATTATCTTTAGCCTGGGTCTGATTTTGGTGTTTTTAGTGCTGGCCGCGCAGTATGAAAGCTATGTCGATCCGGTGATTATTCTGTTCGCGGTGCCGCTGGCGGTGTTTGGGGCGCTGCTTGCGCAAAACATGCGGGGTTTGCCGAATGACGTGTACTGCCAAATTGGGTTGGTGATGCTGATTGGCTTGGCGAGTAAGAACTCTATTTTGATTGTGGAGTTTGCGAATCAGCTTTTGGAGCAGGGGCGAACCATTCCGCAAGCCGCGTTAGAAGCGGCTCAGCAGCGGATGCGCCCGATTTTGATGACGGCGATTTCTACGCTGAGCAGTATTTTCCCCTTGGTGATTGCGACCGGCGCGGGTGCGGGAAGTCGGCAGTCGCTCGGAACGGCTGTGTTTGGTGGCATGTTGGTGGCTACTTTCTTGAGTTTGTTTGTGGTGCCGATTCTCTACATTATTATTAAGCAGCTCTTTGGGCGTAATTCTTCGCCGTTGGATGAGAAGAGTGATTTTAATGGAAACGGCAACAACGGCAGTGGAGGCCTCAGTGGTTCTCTAGACGGGACATCGGTGGGTCATTCCTCAGCTGACAGAGTAACTCAGTAGTAAACACTTACTGAATACTATGGGTGTGATGTAGGTGCTAGATTGCCCTGTCGTTAGAACGGGAGTCGAATACAAAATTCAGTGCCTTGTCCCAGCTCAGACTGTACGGTCAAACTGCCGCCATGCTTTTCGACGACGATTTGCTGTGCGATCGTTAATCCCAATCCCGTCCCTTTACCGACCCCTTTGGTCGTAAATAAATGGTCAAAGATTCTTGCTTTGACGTCTTTTGTTATACCTTTCCCATTATCACGAATGCGAATTTCGAGCCTTTTGGGGTCATGGCATAATCCAGTTTGAACGGTGATGATGGGGGGGTTCTCTTCCAATTCCGCGAAGGATGATTGCTCAGCTGCTTCGTCGAAGATATCAATCGCATTGGCGAGCAGGTTCATAAAGACCTGATTGAGTTGGCCGGGGAAGCAGTTAATGGCGGGCAGCTCTCCGTAGTCTTTGACCACTTCAATCGCAGGGCGATTTTCGTTGCCTTTGAGACGGTATTTAAGAATCAGTAGGGTACTATCAAGTCCCTCATGGAGGTTAGCGCTGACTTGATGTTCCGTATCGGCACGGGAGAAGGTGCGCAGGCTGGTACTAATTGATGTGATACGAGTGGTTGCTCCTTGCATTGAGTGCAACAGCTGAGGAAAGTCTTCACATAAGAACTCCAGATCAATCTCCTCAGCATTTTCTTGGATCGCTTCAGCAACGTTGGGAAAATGCGTCTGATATAGGGCTAAGTGATTTAGCAAGTCTTCAACGTAGCCTTCGGCGTTTGTAATGCTGCCTTTGAGAAAGCCAATTGGATTGTTGATTTCGTGAGCAATCCCAGCGACTAAGTTGCCGAGTGCTGACATTTTTTCGTTCTGTATTAACTGCATTTGCGTCTCTTGCAGATCTTTTAAAGACTGTTCTAAATCTTGAATGGTTTGATTTAATAAAAACTGTTGACGCTCTTGATTATTTTCTAAATAGAATCGTTGTTCTTCTGATCTACTCAGCTTCTTCTGGAGAACGCGATTGGATTTATTGAGTGCTGTAACTTGTTTTCTGAGCTCCAATATCTCAGGCATCATTCTATCCAGTGAATTTTATTAAACAATTATGATTAAGAGTAATGTAATTAGTAAAAAAACTTCAGAGAGTAAAATTAACGGGTTCCTAGTAATAGCGTGACAAAAGTTTCATTATGAAACCGAGATTCACCATGTTGCTTCATGGGAGTAATTTCGCCATAGGTATAAAATCCACCATAGGAAATATGACTAGGGAGAATAGATGAAATGACTTCGCACTCTTCTTTTACTCGTGTTCCTAAAGTCTGTAAACGACCAGCACAAGAGAAGAAGAGCGCTGTTTCAGGGGATTGCCCGGGATAGGTTGTCTGAGCCATCTCAATCGAAGTGCGGACGGCATCTATCATTTCATCTCGATTAGACTGTATGATTTGCACTTCCGCGTTGGGTGGGATGTCCGCAAAAAAGCCCAAGCTTCCAGTACTTGGATCACAAAAACCGTTAGAAGTTCTCATATACCACTGATCGTCACCGGATTCATAGACAGCCAGTCTATACTCAGGGGTCGGGCGAAAACTAGCCATATGACTATTACAAAACTCTAGGGCAGATTGATTTCCAACTTGATATAAGACATTATCTTCTACTTTCGTCACGAGCTTACGCGAGCCAGTGGGTTGCCAACCGCTAGAAACACCATGACCGATAACCACTTGATCAGACAAAAGTAAAACAGGAATGGCATCGCTCAAAACTTCGGCACCAAAAAATTGAAAAGTTCCTTGGAACTGCCATTGGTCTCCAGAAGTTCCTCCGACAATAGGTACAGACTGGCCCAATGATTTTTTGAGCCCTTCTAGAACGGCTACTCCACTTGTTGTCAGACTTTCTGGAATGCTGATGCACAAACCGGGTAGCCCATTCAGTTGAGATTTCGCTGACGTGATTGCTTGATGAGTAACCTGAATTGGATCTTTTGACAAGTTATGGCCTACGCCAGTGGCAAAGGCTACTTCATCTGAGCAGAAGAGTGTGAGAACTAGAGAATCTTGCTGAAACCCCTCTTTAGAGGAAAGCTCTCCGTCTGATGTCCCACCAATTAATGGCATGTCTGGGAAAGCCTGCTGAACTTTCTGTAAAATTAGGGCATGTTCAAAATCGGGAGCAGCAAACAAAATTGCCGCCTGAGGTTGTTGATCTTGTAGGTCTTCCCGACATTGATTAATGACATCGCTTATGGCAGATTCGGAATCTGGATCATTGCTATGTCCAACAACAACTTTAAACATCCTAGAAGCCTTCGTTTAAGATTGATCGCTAACCTTTAGATTGCCCCGTTTTCATGAAAGATTTACGTTATAAGGCTTGGCAGATGATAAGTTCTGCAAGTCTACAGAGTACAGCTCGCTAAGTATATGTTATGCACAATCATGCTGTGGCTGAGGTCTTCAGAAATTCCTAAAACCTCAAACTATAGTGATTAAGCATTATTCAAAATTAAGTTGCCGAAAAGTTAGTGGAATTTCTACGAAAAGACTGACCAAACGATTGAGAATGTTGAAATCAGAAAAGTTTCTTTATCGCAGTTATGAGCCAACTGCTTTCCCGACAGTCAGGAGAATATTCTTGAGCTGATGGATATTATTTGAGCAATGAGCGCAGATATTGATAATGCCTAAGTCAGTCCTGTTTGATTACAAAAAATTAGGGCTAAGTTCGGTATGTGGTGAAAGCTACCGAACTTAGCCTATTGTTGCGTTAGCAGGTTATCAGCGCGTATGGAGCGTTAAGACTCGAAGCGAACGTTCAGCAAATTAACCAGCGCTGTCGGATCGCCACCCGTTTCCATGAACTGTGAAAAGGTCACCGGTTCATCGGGGGAAAACTTAATAGAGAAGCCATCGGGATTGTTAATGAAGGCTTTCATTTCTTCCACGAGTTCTTTACTGAGATCGTCGTCTCCGCTGGCTAAATCAGCTTCTAAACCGGCGATCGCTTCCTTCTTCAATTCCTCTACGCTCACGCCTTCTGCCGCTGCTGCTGTTTCAAACATCCGTGTCACCAGCGAATCATCGTCGTAGGTAATTTCAGCTTCGTGAAAGGTCATACCGAGCAAGGCAAAGGGCATGTTCGCCATTGCAGCCGGGTCCATGCTGACATTTGATAGATGCAAGCTCACATCCAAGTCGCCCACGTCGTCTGCGCCCACCTCAAATTTTTCTAAGCGAACTTCCTGCTCGTCTTCTTTATATGCGTACTTCGTTGCAAAGTTGACTGAGAGCTCATCACTATAGCCAAATTCTTTGAGCGCGGTTCCTTGTTCTCCCATATCTGCAAGGTTCAAGGCCACACCATTAATGGCCATATTTAGTGCAGCAGGTACATCTTCTTCGGTGGCGTCGTAGTCATACACCACTACTTCATCCACACGATATTGTTCTCCCGAGCCAGTTGGTGCGATGGTGATGCCCTTCACTTTAACGCCGCCGCCCAGCAGCGAAGCATCCACTTTTTGATAGTCAATGTCGGCAAATTCTGAAACGCTATCAATTGCCTTATCCACTTCTTTTGCAGCCACTTTGGATGCAAAAAACTCAGCCCCGACGAACAATGCGATCGCCCCGCCCACGACTGTGCCTGCAGCCGCCAAGATCTTCTTATTCATGTTCAATTTTCCTCTTAATACCTAGAATCTACATCGGCTACAGATGATTTCCGCACGTAGTGGTGTTGGGATGCCCAAAAGTGATAAAAGCCATCACCTAACTTGCTCATATTTCCCATCAGTGATGATAGACATCCTCCTTTGCTAATACCTGTAACATTCATTTTGACTTCTTGTCTTTTGACTACTTCTTGCAGCCTATGCAATATAGGATGTTAGGCAGCTTAAGTTCCTTTGCTACCCACACAAGTGCTATGAAGTCACTCCAAGCCCTTTCTCTGACTGCTCGTCGTACCTCCCTGACTAGCTTTGTTGTGATCGCTCTTTTGGCCGCAGGTTGTAGCCATCATTCCGGCGATCACACCAACGTTTCTGAAGCCGCAGGTGGTGCCGAGAGTGTAGCGATAACAGAAGATGCAGACAGTGGCACTGTACAGAGTGGAGAAAAACAGAGCGGCGAAGGTGCTCACAGCGAGGATGCTCACAGTGCCCATGATGGCGCACATAGCGCTGATCACAGTGGTCATGGCGGTGTGAAAACCAATCACGATGTCTTTCATTCCAAAGCCTTAGAAGTCCCTGCGGGTAAGCCAGTGCCAGCGCTGACGGTACGTGTAGACGACGATCCAGTGCGAGGCTGGAACCTATACGTGGGCACCGCAAATTTCCAGTTCACGCCTGCTGATATTAATGGTGAAAGCAGTCCGACCTCTGGTCACGCTCATCTCTATATCAACGAAGAACCTGTTCAGCGTATATATGGTAATTGGACCCACCTGCCTGATTTACCTGCAGGTACTAACGAGATTCGAGTCACGCTCAATGCCAACAGCCACGAGACCCTAACAACTCAGGGCCAACCCATCGAAGAGACCGTGACGGTCGAAGTTTACGACCCCAATGCCTCGTAATCGCATCACAGCTACGTCTGTTTCGCTAAGCCTATTTCAAGATGCCAAACTCTCTAGATCTATGGTTAATCCTAGCCCTCGGATTTTTAGGGAGCTTTGGTCACTGCGTTGGCATGTGCGGCCCCATCACGGCTGCCTTTGCACTCTCTGTAGAGGTGTCAGATGCTAAGAACGTAGTGGCCTCATCAGTGGGGTTTCATGTCTGGCTAAATGTTGGACGATTAGTTAGCTATGCGCTGGTGGGTGCAGCGATTGGTGCGTTGAGCTCGGTGGTGTTTGCGGGCGGGCAGATGGCAGGCGTTGGCTCCTCTCTGCGCAGATTGATTTCGATGACGACGGGCTGTTTGCTGATTTGGTTTGGCCTCACTCAGGCGAAACCAGGACTATTGCCTATGCTGCCGTTTTTACATCCGGGGCAGCGGATTCATGAGTCAGTGAATGGTCTCATGATGCGAGTTTCTAGTCAGGGCATTGCCGGCAAAGATCGTTTGGATGCGCTGCAAGTTGTCGGTGCGGTGCAAGTCTTAAGACCGATGATGTTAGGACTGCTCTGGGGACTGATTCCCTGTGGTTTTTTATATGCAGGGCAGCTGCGTGCGGCTGAGACTCAAAGCTGGTTGGGGGGTGCGGTAGTGATGCTGGCTTTTGGCATAGGCACCCTGCCTGCCATGCTGGCAACCGGGGTGACCACGGCTTTGCTCAGTCGTGATCGCCGCTCCCAGCTGTTTAGAATCGGCGGTTGGCTCACGGTTATTATTGGTGTGCTGCTGCTGAGTCGCACTGGTGACACCATGATTGACTACAGCGGCCATGGCGCACTGCTTTGCTTGGTACTGGCGCTCATTGCTCGCCCTGTGAGCTTTGTGTGGTCAGGGCTACGGCAATATCGCCGGGTGCTGGGGGTGGGTGCGTTTGCCTTGAGTTTGCTGCATGTGCTGCACATGGTTAGCCATACCTGGAAGTGGAATATGCAGGCCATACAGTTTATGCTGCCCTCCCATCGGATTGGAATCGGGCTGGGTTTGGGCGCGATCGCCCTGATGCTGCCAGCTGCGCTCACTAGCTTTAATCGCGCTCAAAAATCGCTGGGTAGCCGCTGGCGTAAGCTTCATTTACTCAGCGCTCCAGCCCTTATACTCGTTGCAATTCATACGGTGTTGGTGGGCTCTCACTACTGGGGCGCTCTGGCGCTGAGCTGGCAACATCATGCGCGAGTGTTGTGGCTGTTTGCTTTGGTAGGTATGGTGTTCGGACTGCGATCGCCTCGCCTGTGGTCGCTACTGTCGCTCTCTAAATACTACGCACCGCCATACTATGTATCGCCCAAAAGCTTCTCGGCTGAGCCTTCTATCACCCCGTCCGGTGCCGATGACAGCGTTGATGGCACTTACGATGGTGCTAACTGTCATACCGACTGATCTTTTTGCTGGGCGGCAGATGACTGGACGGCAGATTGCGATCGCTCATCAGGTAGAAATTGCAGACGACATCGGGGCGACTTTACACATTGAGCCTAATGATACGCCTCGCGCCGGAGAAGGAGTACTCGCCTGGTTTGCGCTAGCCAAAAGGGGTGGCCAAACCGTGCCGCTATCAGACTGTGACTGCCAAATTCAGCTTTACGATCAGTCTAGTTACGATCAGTCTGGTAGCGACAGCCCAATCGCATCGCTTATGCCTCATCCTGTCGATAGCGAAGGATATCAAGGCATTCCAGGCGCTGAAGTTACTTTCCCGGAAGTGGGCGCATATACCCTCGTGATTAGCGGTAGACCCAAACATGAAGCTAGCTTCAAGCCGTTTGAACTGGCTTTTGATGTCACAGTTGCAGCCGGTGCAAAAGCGGGCCAGCAAGATAGCGAACTCGTTAGTGAAACTGGCAATCAAGAGACTGGCAATCAAGATTCTGGCAATCAAAACAAGCGTGAACCAGATAGCGAAGCGCCGTCTGAAGAGGTTTCAGACGCTACGCCGACTTTAGAAGGACCTACGAGGCAAACCGTTATGCTGGTTGGCATAGGGATAGTGGGAGCTGGGTTGATTGGGGCGATCGCGCTAGCGCGAAAACAGAAGTAGGAGAGAATCGGCTTGAGCAAAAACGTGCAAGCCGCCCATAAAACTCTTTACACTAAAGACCAGCACATGAGCGCCCCGGCAATGCACAGCGTCAATACCCATCAAGATTCCCCTCGTCAAAACACGCTCTACCGAGACAATGTGTTTGACCGGTTCTTCATTTGGTTGTTTTCCCTCAAAATGGCCAATGCTATCAATGCCAAGACCTCGCTGAGTGGCTATGCCGGACTGGTTGATCTCTCCAAAAAAATTATGCAGGGGCGCGATGCTAAACAGCAGCAGGCTGCCGTTGCAAAAGTCCTGCGCTCAATTGTGCCGCCACCAGTTCTGTGGCTCATCCGCACGCTGTTTTCTCCCACGCGGCTGGTGTGTGTTCTTAACGCGTGGTTTGCCGCCCAAATGTTTGAGTGGCTAGTGGGGCCCTGCGAAGTAACCGAGGCAGAAGTAATTAATGCAGCAGGCGATAAGCGCACTCAGTCCAGTGCCGTACAGATTGAAAAGTGTCGTTATCTAGATGAAAGTCAGTGTGTGGGCATGTGCGTGAACATGTGCAAGCTACCCACCCAAGCCTTTTTTACCGAAAAATTTGGTATTCCCCTAACAATGACGCCCAATTTTGAAGATTTCAGCTGTCAGATGATTTTTGGTCAGATGCCACCTTCTCCTGAAAAGGACGAAGCGCTCACCCAGCCATGCTTAGCTGACTGTACAACAGGTCAGCCTGTATCTAAGAGCTGCCACAAAATGGTAGATACCGCATCGCTTACCCAAGCATCTTCAAATAAAGCGTCTTAAAATAGAGCAAACACTTGTTTCTCTCTTTTTTATGGTTAGCTCTGAAGCAAACACTGCGACCACCTCAGACTCAGCAGCAGACACGACAGCAAGCATCGCATCATCTCAGTGGCAGCTGAATCTGCTGTATGACGGCGACTGTCCGCTATGCCTGAGAGAAGTGAACTTCTTACAGAAAAAAGACGCAGGCCGAGGCCTGATCAAGTTCACAGATATCGCAGATATTAACTACGATTCGTCGGTGAATGGCGGCGTAGACTTTGAGACCGCCATGGGACGCATCCACGCGGTGCGCGCCGATGGAACCCTTGTGAAAAATGTGGCGGTTTTTCAAGAGGTGTACGATGCGCTAGGGATTGGCTGGCTGTACGCACCGACAAAATGGCCCGTGATTAGTGCAGTGGTTAGCCAACTGTACGACTGGTGGGCAGATAAGCGCTTAGCCGTGACCGGGAGAGCAAGTTTGGCTGACGTCATCGCTGAGCGTGAGCAGAAGATAGCAGCTTGCGAAGACGCAGGACGCTGCCGGTTAGATGCGGATAGCTAGCATTCATGCGCCAACAGCCATCCATGCGCCAACAGCCTTATAGCCTGTTTTTGATAACCAGCGGTTGCTATGTTTCTTGAAGAAATTCAAGGTAGCCGGCCGTGAGCTCTTTTACGGCAATGTCGTAGAACTGTTGTCCATGCGCAGCCGTTGCCAGACTTGGGTTAGAGCCCATGCGACCATCCGTATAGAACTGCCGAAAGTCGGTTGCGTTGTAGATAGATCGTCCAGTAGGCGCAACGGTTGGAGACAGCGGTTTAGAGCCTTGGTCAGTCAGCGCTGGAAAAGCCTCTGGATAGACGAACTGAGTTAGCGCAACTTCGCTGGGCGTGGCGTGAGAGCCTTCTTGATTTCCGTAGAGCTGATGGGCGAGCGCTTTGACCCCGTTGCCTTGGTACCAGTTAGCAACTTTGCAGCGCACGCTGTCTGCGTTAGGTAGCTGGGCATCGATGATGGCTGCGTACGTTTCTGAGAAGGCGGCCTTGAGAGAGGCCACGTTACCGCCGTGACCATTGATAAAGTAAAAGCGTTCGAAGCCGTTACGCGCCAAAGGCTTTACATAGTCTTGAATGAGGGCAATCAGTGTGCTGGGCCGCAGACTAACGCTGCCCGGAAAGGCCAGATGGTGCAGGGCCATGCCCACATTGATGGTTGGCCCAACCAGTGCTTGGGTTGCTTCGCTAACGCCACGGGCGACGGTCTCAGCGCAGATAGCATCGGTGCCAATGAGCCCACTGGGGCCATGCTGCTCTGTGGAACCAATCGGAAAAATAATGCCGCGCGATCGCGTTAGATAGTCTTCAACTTGCGGCCAAGTGGAGAGGTGTAGCTGCATATTGCTCTGGTTGCTATTCTGCTTAAACTAACGAGAAAATTAGTGAGAATAGTTTATCTTTTTGTCCAATAGTGACACTTTTGCCGCTGCTAAAATAAAAGTAACCGTTTTAGATTGCTCCATCTGCATCGTTACAGATGCAAGACCCTGCAAAATCATGCTGCAACGTAAGATTTATCAGCTTTCCTGTGAGGGCCGCGAGGTTCAACTTTATTTGCGCGATCAGCAAAGATGGATCGAGTCAGCGACGATTCTTGGCATTGAAGGCGATTTGGTCACGTTCCGCTATGAGACTGAAGACGCGGACGAGGTGTGCTCTTGGGAAGAGATGGTCAGAGTTGAAAGCATTGGCGCTGTGAATCAAAAGTTAGCGACTGTACCCAAGAGCCTAAGCGATCTGTCGTTGACCAACGATTGCCCAGATGTAGAGCAATTGGGCGATAAGCACGGTCGATAGGCATTATTATGACGGTGTCACAAGCGTTAACCGCTCGGCTTTTAACCTCTGCGCTTTCAACCTCTAGGCTTTAGGTGTCGGCGCCTGCCAAATCAAACACTTGCCCGTCAACCAGCAGGCGCGTAATCCCTTTAGCAGCAAGGTAGGGGCTCGTGCGCGTAATGAGCGCACCGTCTGGAACTTTGATGACGCGCTGCTTATTACGAGAAAATCGCCGCGCGACTCGATGATTATCAAAGACAGGCAATGTCTTAGCGCGTTCCTCTTCACTAGGAACCTTTCCTAGATCGGCAAACTCAACCAGAGGTCGAGTGATCAGCTCTGAGCGCATATCGATCACCAAGTAGCAAGGTTTAGGCAATACGGCTTCGCCTAAAGGCATAATCTGCATAGCGGTTTTGACCTACAGCTTTGGCTTAGGGGTTGCCATCTCATCGTCATCGAGCTCATCGTCATCGTCTTCTTCATCGAGCTCGTCATCATCGTCGCCAAAGTCGTCGCCTAGTGTTTCATCTAGGCCCAGCAAATCGTCATCATCGTCCTCCTCGTCGTTGTCTGCCTCTACTGATGGTGGCGGAGAGATCTGCTCTTCAGCGGCGAGTAGTGCTAACTGTTCGTCTTGTTCAGTTTGCTCAGCGTTTTTTCCCACAGCCTTTTGTGCTGTCGTTTTGCGGCGACGACGGCGCTTGGATGGTTTGGCATTTTCTTGATCGGCTTCTTTCTCAGCAGCCGTTTTTAGCTTAGGTGCTTCAACGGTTGAGCGGGCTGCTGCGTCGCTGACGAATTCTCCATCGGTTGCTGTGGCCGCTGCTTCGGATATCAGATTAACCGCCTCGTCGTTGTTTGAGGGGATGCGCCGCCGTCGCTGTCTTCCCTTTTCTGAGGTTGATTTTGCCGCTGGCTTGCCATCTGTTTTAGTCTGACGGCGCTTGTTGGCGCTGGCTTTATCCGTTCCGCCACCCATCCGTTTTGTCGATACTAGCTCCCGGTACTCGTCTGACGGAATACTCATCTTTAAAATGCGGCTGATCGTGCTGTTGCTAACCCCGTATTGCTCAGCCAATGTCGATGTCGTTTGACCAGGCTGCTTATATAGGTCAACGATAGTGCTTTTATCTGCGTCGGATAGCTTGCGGGGAGCCATGGCCAAATGCCTTTACAATTGCCTTCCCAGTATGGCAGTTTTTACGTCATCTATCGCTGGCGTCATACACCTTTTATGTTCGCTGCTGGCGCGATCGCCGTTGCTGCATTTGAGTTGAAATGCCGTACTCTATGCTTGCTCCCAAGCCAAAAAACAGCGCTGATAAAATCCAGAATATTTCCCAAAACGCGCCAGGTTGGTAGCTGCCCTGTCTTTGGTGATAAATCATAAACATATCGGCTACATACAGGCATAGCCCTGCTAACGCGATGAGCTTCCACGCTTCAGAATAGGTGCCGCCCCAAAAAGCCACTAGCATTGCTGAGGCGATCACAATCAAAATGCAGTCGCCTGCGACGTATAGCAGCCTCATATGACGCGCGATAGGTTTCAACCGGGTGTCTATTATTTGTACAAGCTGGGGTGCCGTTTTTTGAGAGGCTTGATCTGGTTGGGATGCGATTATCTCCATCCCCTCTGTTTCATAGTTGTTGGAGCTGATAGGGTTAACGACTTCTACGTTAGGCATATAAAAACTCATCCAGCTAGCCAGCACAATGCCTAGAATACCGGCGGTAGCAATGCCCATGGTTTGCCAAATAGAAAGGCTGGTTTGTCTAGGGAGCACCGCATTAAAAAGGCCAATAGCCAGAAATAAATAGCCCATCCCATAGAACACATCTCCTAGTGAAGTGGTGGTAGATGCGCTCCAAAGTAGATGCCACAGCAGGCTGATGATATCGCCTAACCCATAGAAGCAGAGGCCAACGGCGATCGCCTGCCAGACGATTTGGCCGCTCACAATCGAGTTTTCTTTCGCGTTGCGCCAGCAGAGGATGGTGGCGATCGCAAACGCGCCAACCTTGAGCAATTTCATGCTTACCATGAGTCCGCTGGATAAAACTGTACTGGGAAGTAGCGCAACCCCCGTAAAGACCATCAAGGAGCACAAAGCCCATACGGCACAGAGTAGAGTGGTTCTACGTTCTGCTTCAGCTAAGCCGAAAGATACTTTGGATAGGTCATTCATCGTACGGTACTCATTTATCTTTGTCGCCTAGAACCCTGACAGCTGAGAATCCTTAAACTTTAAAAAGTCATAACCATAGTTGATTCAGCTGAGTCAGGTTTGTCAGCCAGTTTAAGAAAAGGCTCTTATCTTTGGCGTCTAGTTCATCTAGAGATTGCAGCGTACGCTGTGTGAACTGAGCGCGGCCAAAAAACTTAGCCCCTAGTCGGTGCAGCGCTAGCAGGAGGGCACTAAGATCTTCTTCCTCCCACATAGGCAGTACATCTATACGCGGGTCAAGGCGCAACAGGTTACCTAAGCCTCCGGCCATGTGAACCTGAGGCGTAGCCTGTTTGGTTAGGGCTATCCCAAAGCTTTTAGCCTGTCTGCTGCCCAACAGCTGTTCTACATCTCCGTATAGCGTTTGAACCATGAGCACACAGGCTTTGCTATGGGCTTTAGGGGTCGCTAGCTGCAGTGCACTCATATCTATGTTGACTTGCTGCCACACGGTATATCGAGTGGGTTCTTCCAGCAGTACGCATGGTCTGTTTTGCTTTTCTGTACGCGCTTGCCAATCTGCGTGAGCATCCTCCACTTGCTGTGCTGGAAAGACACTTAACAAGCGAAACGTTTGATTGTCGTAAGACAAGATCGGAATTTTTTTAGCGCTTTTAGTAGGATGTTTAATCTGAACGATCTCAACATCGCTGGGCGTTAGCAAAAACATGAGGAATGGACGAAACGGTAGTGCGGAAAGTAATGCGTTGACTAGTTATGCAGTCACTAAAGTCAAGCAATTAAGGCTTTAAAAACTAGGGAGCTGTGACGCTAGCGTACCCAATCCATCATCAATCTGATTCGATATCTCAAGACGATTTCTCTCAAGATCCTTAGGGGAATGCTAAGCTGATACAGCTAAAATTTTGAGCGTGAATAGTGCTTGTGATATTAGTGCCTTAGCCTGCTCCTTGGATCCTTAGCTCAGCTGGATAGAGCAATCGCCTTCTAAGCGATCGGTCACAGGTTCGAATCCTGTAGGATCCGTTGATAGTTTTTGACGTGATAGTTTTAAGTGCTTGTTGTTTCACTGTGGTTCTGGCCCACAGTGGAGCTACGACTAATGACCGTCCCTAACGCTAGGAGCCCATAAGATTAGAGTTAGCGTGAGAGCCTGTCTGGACAGGTGATTTACTGTGCAGATTCCGGTGCCGGACTTTCTCCGGTTGGATTGTTGCTATCTGCAATAGGCGCAGTGTCGGGGCTGAGTTGATTAATGGCTTCAGCAAATCTTTGACCAATGATTTGATAGCTATCAGGCGTAAAGTGAATCCCATCCATAGGTAAATCACGGGTTTCAATCATCACGCCGTTGGGAATTTGGATACTAGCTTGCTGCTGCTGAACTTGTGCCCAGTTAGGTAAGCCTTCTAAGTCTTCAGGTTGGCCAAGCTGTGCGTAGATAAAAGGTGTATTGGGGCTACCAATATCTTGGCGAAAGTTATAGGCAAAGAGTGCAAACTTTTCGGCCCAGGCGTCTGCGTCAGGCTGTAAGTTTGGGAACTGTTGTGGATTGATGGTATCTGCTTCGCCTTGAAAAAACAGAATGCCAGCCACTGTCCCCATGGGCGAAGCGGCGCGCACGCGTTTGAGGCAAGAGCCGTAAAGCGTTTCATCACTTAGATTTCTTTGCCACTCGGTAATAGAAGAACCTGAGCGGGCGCAAGGAATAAGCCCAATGAACTGGTTGCTATTTTGTGATACGAGCGTTTTGGCAAAAATAAAGGCAGGCCCAAAGCCTGTAAATTTGTCGTGTGAAACAACATCAACTTGGTCAGTGGCATCATCGATAGGTGCTGTTGCAATAGTCCAGCGGTAGTTGTTGCCAAATGAGTAGATATTAGCGCTAGGACTAAGATTTTCTGGGATGCGTGCTTTGCCAACCATGTTGGATTGACCCATCAGAACGTACAGCTTGAGCCTGCCTTGAATACGTAGCGGTACGGTCGGATTGATAGGATCAAGGGTGGGTATGGCCGCCTCAGGGGATTGGAAATATTCGGATAGCCCGACCCGACGCAGAAGGGCATTACCCTGCTCACTGGTGGTCAGATACCTTTGTAGTCCTATCCCAATGCCGAGTCCGCAAAGCAGCGACAAGCTAATAGTGGCGATCGCACGAAATTTCATAAGTGAAACAATGTGAAGTCGAAACGAGTACGCATTAAAAGTCGATTGCGCTAGGCTATAAGGACTCAATACTCACTTAATATCGCAGACTATGGCCCATATAAAAGATAGAAGGGCACAAAATGCAGCAGGTAATTTCTATGTGGATAGTAGCTGCATAGATTGTGATACTTGCCGTTGGCTCGCACCCAATATATACAACAGACAAGGCGCCCAATCGGCGGTGCACCATCAGCCTCAAACTGCTGATGAGCATATAGCTGCCTTAGAAGCGCTACTGGCTTGTCCAACAGCTTCTATTGGCACAGAAGCGCGGCCGACTGATATCCGCACGGTGCAGCAGCAGTTTCCCCTATTGGTAGATGACAATGTTTTCTACTGTGGTTACCACTCTAAAAAGTCTTTTGGTGCAGCTAGCTACTTTATCCAACGGCCTTTTGCTCAAGATGGAGCCTCAGGGGGCAACGTACTGATAGATTCGCCTCGTTTCACGCCGCCTTTGGTAAAACGCTTAGAAGCAATGGGTGGTGTGCGCTATATGTATCTTACTCATCGAGATGATGTGGCCGATCATCAAAAGTTTCGCGACCATTTTGGATGCGATCGCATTCTTCATATTGATGACATTACCAAAACCACCCAATCTGTTGAAATTCAACCCTCTGGCAGCGAACCCGTTTCGCTAGATCAAGACCTTCTCATTATTCCTCAGCCTGGTCATTCCCAAGGCCACACCGTGTTGCTCTACAAAGGGAAGTATCTCTTTACAGGCGATCATCTTGCTTGGTCTGCGCGGCTAGAACAACTTTATGGCTTTCGTGATTTCTGTTGGGATTCTTGGACGCGTCAAATTGAGTCGATGAAAAGGTTAGCGGACTACACTGATCACTATAGGTTTGAGTGGGTGTTACCAGGGCACGGCAGACGATTTCATGGCAGTGTTCAAGAAATGAGTGATCGCATGGAAACATGCATTCAATGGATGGAGAGTGTCGCCTAGACTTGAGCTCGCTGTTGTCACTAAGCTCACTGTTGTTGATACAGGTTTCTAGTGATTCTAGATTTTAATGTCCTCACGAATTTGACGGTAGTAGTCACGGTGTCAGCAGGTGTTCGAAAAGAAAAAGCCCAGTCTCTCTAGACTGGGCTAATAACATCTATGGTTGTCTGTTTCTCAAGTCCTTAGGTTCACGGAGTAGGGGGATGACTATGCAGCCACTTCAGAAGAGCTGCGTCGGCGAATGACCAAGCCTGCAACAACAGCGCCTAGACCCAATAGTGCAGATGGTTCAGGAATCTCTTGAGCATCCATTTCCTCGTCAAAGTCAAAGGATTTATCGCTAAAGCGGAAAGAATAGTTGTCTGTCTCAAAACCGCCGCCGCTGGTCGAAACTTGGCTGACGCGAATTCGGTTGAAAAGTCCGTCTGTTTCGTTGGCATAAAAGTGGACATAACCGTTGCGCTGATTACCCTGGTGTGCCGCTTTAGTTGGCAGCTTAGAATTATCACCGTTACCAAACAGTTTGTCGTAGTTGAAGAGTCCTAGGCTGCTTTCCTGCCCATCATCATCGACCTGGAGAAATTCAAAAGTATTGTTCTTACTCAGTGCGCCCCAGTTCATGCCAAAATAGTTGAGGTCATCTGCTAAGTCAATGGTGAGGGCATTACCGTTAAAAACGCCCAGATACTCAGATTTGTTCTTTTCGCCATTGGCACCTGAAGGCGCCCACTTATCTTTGAGAACGTTTGTGCGTTTCTCCCCTAGTCCTTTCTCAAACGAGAATATAAGGGAATCATCGCCAAAGGTGTAGGCGTTTTCCATCCCTTCGACGGCCTGACGACCACCATCAAAGTCGATTGTTGTCACGCCATCGTTATAGTAGAAATCTGAAAATGCACCTCTAGATCCGGTCGGATCATCATCTAAGTTAATTCCTTTAGTGACTTTGGCAGTGATGCTATCGATGGTTAGCGTGCTGAAAATTTCTAAAGCATCATCATCAGGCGCCGCCGCTTGTGCCATGGGTGCAGCAACGAGGGGTGTGATCGAGGCAACAGTTGTTGCCGCGATTAAAGTTTGAGCAAAGCGTTTCATAGTATTTTCTAAGTCTGGAGAGTAGGTTTGTTGAATCGTGAATCTCTAACGATGCTGCGTAGGTATTAGTAGATGCACAATATTCAAGACTCCAATACTATTTGAACATCGAATTCAAACGTCAGAGTCATGAGACATCGTTCATGTTCGTTTTATTGCTTGAACCCTTTCAGTATTAGTCAGGATTACAGTGGGTTTAAATGCTGAATATGCGTAAAAGTAGCTCACTAAGATGATCTTGATAGATAGAAGATTTCGCCTAAATTCTCTATGGAAATAGCTCTGGCAGTGTGAAATGTTAGAGTGAGGGTAGTGAATATATGCAGATTACTCCATCGTTCAGCAGAATAATCGAGCGGCTTCAACGATAGGCTTACGTAAATTATTGGAATTTGGTCTGTTTGTTGCAGTGTGGGGCGCTCCGTTAAACGGACTCTTTACATTGGTAGAGGAATGTAAAAAGTGGGTAAGGGGAAGCGGCAAGTGAGTCACATAGGCCCACTTGCCGTTTATGGCTTGTACTGGATGCCTTCGTTACAGGCGAGTTGCTTGGCCCATTGTCACAGTTAGCTTTTAGCTGAAGGACTGTACTTCAGCCAAGCGACCAAAGCTCTATTGCCAAAGCTCTATTGGTAGAGCGTTCATTGGTAGGGTTTCTATTCTCCAAATGCTCGTTTACTTTGCTTCCATCCAGTTTTTACCAGCCTTGGCTTCTACCTTCAGCGGGACCATCAGTTCTATGGCTGACTCCATTGTGTTCTCAATTTTAGGTTTCAGCTCATCCCACTCTTCAGGCGGAACTTCAAAAATTAATTCATCGTGCACCTGAAGCAGCATATTGGCTGCGTAATCTTGTAGTAATTGGTGCATGCTAATCATGGCGACTTTGATAATGTCTGCGCTAGAGCCTTGAATAGGGGCATTGGCAGCGGCACGCAAGGATGCAGCGTCGTAGCCGTTGGTGCGCAGGCGGCTCAGCTCAACTTTGTTAGGATCTGTTCCTTTTAGCACTTGTAAGCTGTGGGTGCTGAAGTTGAAATAGCGTCGTCGTCCGGCAATGGTTTGGACATATCCGTTTGCAATCGCTTCTCGTTGCATCTGCTGCAAATACTCAAACACTTTCGGATAGCGATTGTTAAATCTGTCAATAAACGTTTTAGCTTCTAGCCGGTGTACGCCCATTTCTCGAGCAAATCGTGTGGCCCCCATCCCATAAATCACACCAAAGTTCACCACTTTTGCCATCCGTCTTTCATCTGGAGAAATGTCTTCTTTCTCCAACAACAAGGTTGCTGTGAGCCGATGGACATCTTCGTTATTGCGATATGCCTCTATCAAGATCTCTTCTCCGCTCAAATGAGCCAAAATTCGCAGCTCAATTTGTGAATAGTCTGCTGCTGCCAAATGCCAACCTTCTTTAGGAAGAAAAGCCTGTCGAATTTGGCGGCTAAAGGCTGTTCGAGTTGGAATATTTTGCAGATTAGGGTTAGAAGAAGACAGTCTGCCGGTTGCGGTCACAGCTTGGTTGAAATCTGTATGAACGCGTCCAGTTTCAGGGCGAATGAGTGTGGGCAGCGCATCCACATAGGTAGATTTCAGCTTTGAGAGGGTGCGATGTTCCATAATGCTGTCAATAACTGGATGGTCGCCCTGCAGTTTTTCTAGGACAGCAGCATTTGTAGAGTATCCAGTTTTCGTTTTACGAGACTTTCGTTTATCTAATCCGAGCTTTTCAAAGAACAAGGCGCTGAGCTGTTTGGGTGAGCTTAAATTGAATTCCTCTCCAGCTGACTCGTATGCTGCCTTTTCAATCTCTGCTAAGTCTGTTTCAAGCGTTTGAGAAAATTCTTTTAAGTAGTCTTGGTCAATGCGAATGCCATTGGCTTCCATATTGGCTAGCACTGGCTCCGTTGGGAGCTCTATGGTTTGATAAAGCTGTTCAAGATTTGGCGATTTAGCCAGCTCGGCTCGCAGCAGTGGCACTAGACGATAAGTCGTATATACATCACTGCCGCAATAGTCAGCAACGGGAGCGATCGCCACATCTCCAATGCGTTTTCCTTTGGGGACCAAATCGGTGTAGCTTACGGTTGTCAGCTCCAAATACCGCAGCGATAAATCCGATAGATTATGGCTGTTGTCTGGATTGAGTACATAGCTTGCTAGCATGGGGTCGAACACAACACCACTCAACGCTATGCCGGCGCGGCGCAACACTAAACGATCATACTTCGCGTTTTGAAACGCTTTCGGATATTGCGTATCTTCTAAGAGAGGCCGCAGCGCCTCCACAACCTTTTTCTGTTCAAGCTGTGTGCCGGCTGTGTGCCCTACTGGAATATAGGCCATATCTGACTTCTCTTCTCCCCAGCAGCAACCAATGCCCACCAAATCTGCAGATAATGGGTCAACAGAAGTTGTCTCTGTATCCCAGGCCACAGGCTTATCAACCGCTGTGTGAGATTTCAGGGTGTGAATCAGCGCTTTGAGCTGCGCTGCTGTGGTGATGATCTGCGGTTGAATATCAACCTCGCTCAGTCCCGCAGAGCTATTGGAATCTGTTTCTTCCGCTGTAAAAAAGGCCAGCTCCTCATCTTCAAACTCGGCAGGAACCGTTTCTGTTTTTACATAAGGTTTATAGTCTGACTGGCCACCAAACGAAGCTTGTAGCTTACTTAGCCGGTTTACAAAGTGTTGG
This sequence comes from Cyanobacteria bacterium P01_D01_bin.105, assembly GCA_039025345.1. Taxonomy (GTDB): domain Bacteria; phylum Cyanobacteriota; class Cyanobacteriia; order Phormidesmidales; family Phormidesmidaceae; genus Phormidesmis. Next base: position 102,290 of record JBCCOO010000005.1, read on the forward strand.
AGCTCTAACCGTTTTAGAGCTGGAATCACATCGTTAGGATTAAACCCTTCCAATTTACAGGTTTCTAAATCCGTTTCAATCGGCACATCAGTGATAATCGTCGCTAAATATTTAGACTGCTTTGCATCTTCGACGCCCGACTCTAGCTTTTTCTTAACGGCGCCCTTCATCTTCTCAATAGAAGCGTAAATCGTTTCCAGATCACCATACTCATCCAGCAGCTTCACAGCTGTTTTTTTTCCAATACCCTTCACCCCTGGAATATTGTCCGAAGTGTCACCGCAGAGTGCTTTGTAATCGATGACTTGGCAGGGCAAAATTGAAAGCTTTTCCAACACTTCCGCCACACCGAATTCTCTAGCCGTGCTCGTCCGACTGCCAAAAGTGGTGCTCAGGTACACCACTTTAATATCCTCATCTTCATCAATAAGTTGAAAAAGATCTTGGTCGCCGCTCAAGATTTTGACTCTGAAGCCATTTGCTTTTGCCCGCGTGGCGAGGGTGCCGATCATGTCATCGGCTTCATACCCCGGCTGACAGAAAATGGGTAGCTGGAACGCGCCCAGCAGCTCTTTTAAGTTTTCCACGTCTTCTATAAATTCTTCTGGAGTCTCAGCTCTTCCAGCTTTATAGGTGTCTGTTTTTTCGTGGCGAAATGTCGGTGCGTCCAGATCAAACGTGACGGCTGCATATGCCGGTTTTTCGGCTTCTAGTGTGTCCATCAATGATTTAAGAAAGCCAAAGCATACGCTGGTTGGGATGCCAGTAGAAGTGCGCAGTCCGCCATCTCGGCTACGGGCAAAGGCATAGTAAGAACGGAAGGCCAGAGAATGACCATCTACCAGCATCAAAACGGGCTTATCAGCAGAACTCAAATCAGTCCTCGGGTGAAGAAAATTGACCTATTCATTATCGGGTAAACCCACTGGGTTTGACACACTAATGGATTTGACACAATAGCTTAGAGGCGGCTTGTATGCAGCGGCATGACACACCTAGCGCGAGCACGGCATGTTTTTAGAGTATAAAAAAGCACCCAAGTTGCTAAGACAGCTGGGCGCTAAGGTCGATTTCTAATTGATGTCACGGGACACTTATCGCTAAGTGCTCAAGCATGGAGAAAACTCACCGACGTACTCCCATACGCTAGAAAGCTCCGAAAATCTCCTGCCAGAAAAGTGTATCAAGAATTACTGTTCTTTTAGCAACAATTCTTTACGGGGATACATTTTTTTGCTGTGATTTAGCATTGATCCCTGCGTTATTGGAGCTCGGAGATAGATGAATGCTGGTGTAAAAGCATTGGGGTTACTTAAGTATGCCCGAGTCGAGGGCTGTAATCTCATGGCGTTTGGATTGCGTGTTTCTCTTCAAATTGTGAGAAAGTGCTGACTTTTTCATGCTTTTGCTAGCGTGCTCCTGACGGAGATGAATCGCTGTCACCACATTAGAAAGCACTATATTAGAAAGCGTATTCTATTTATTTTTATAAGGCTTTGCAGATTACTTTTTTAGGAACTAGCTCTGGTGTCCCAACGCGATCTCGGAATGTCTCTAGCGTAGCCCTACGCCTACCCCAGCGCGCCGAAGTTTGGCTCTTTGACTGTGGTGAAAGCACCCAGCACCAGTTTCTCAAAAGTGATTTCAAATCTAGCCAAATTCGCCGCATTTTTGTGACTCACATGCATGGCGATCATATTTTTGGGTTACCTGGCCTGCTGGCGAGCTGTGGCATGGCCGGTACTGGCCAGCAGCAAATAGATATCTACGGCCCGCCCGAACTCGGCAAATATTTAGATGCTTGTCGCCGTTACTCTAAAACACAGTCTTCCTACCCCATCACAGTACACATCACTGAACCCGGTAAAGTTTATGAAGATGACGACTATATTGTGACTTGTCAGCGCCTCAAACATCGTATTCCGGCTCACGGTTATTGCATTACTGAAAAAGACCGTACGGGTCATTTTGATGTGAAAAAAGCGGTGGCCTTGGGCATTCCCCCCGGACCTCTATATGGCAACCTAAAACGCGGTGAAGTGGTTACGCTTGCCGATGGCCGCAAAATTAAAGGTAGCGATTTGTGTGGGCCAACGATTGTAGGCCGCAAGTTTGCCTACTGCACTGACACCGTATTTTGCGAGAGTGCGATAGAGTTGGCCGACAATGCAGATGTGCTCATTCACGAAGCCACCTTTTCCCATCGGGATGCGGATATGGCCTATCAGCGGATGCACTCTACTTCTACAATGGCGGCGCAGGTTGCACTAGCCGCGCAGGTAAAGCAGCTGATTATGACGCATTTTAGTCCTCGCTATGCCCCTGGTAATGCCATCCAGCTAGATGATTTACTCTCTGAAGCGCAGGCTATTTTTCCAAATACGATGATGGCAAAGGACTTTTTAACTTACGACATTGAGCGTAACGATTCAGGGGCCGAGAAGAAAGTGAAAGTGGCTGCTTAGCTCATTCTCTTGCCCAGCTCTGTGGTGCTTCTCAGGATCTGTTTTCTGAATACCTATTTGTTTGGAATATAAGGCTTTTGTGGGTGAGTCATCTTTCAAAATTAGTGCTTTGGTAGATGAGTCACCAGCCGTTTCCTGAGGTTTCCTAGCTTTTGATGACTATCAATGGGCAGGTGGGGCCTTGGGAGTTCTTCGTTGGGCCAAGTTGGTAGGTCATTGCAGGGGCAAAGGCGTTCTGTTATTTCTATCTGGGGAATGGGGACGGGCATGTCACAGCGAGCACAGCTTGTCATTTCCCAGGCCGGTGAAAGTAACTCTGCGATAGTCTGTTGAGTGCCTTCTAGATAAAGGGCTCTTCCTTCTACTGCCATGATGGCCTCCCAACATTGATTGAATTCAGGGCTGAAGTGATCGCCTTGAATAACCGTTTCTGGTTTGTAGCGAGTTTGGCCGTTGTCGTGCAGTACCTGCTTCCCAAGCTGAAACCAGTGGGCCAGATACTTTTTGATTTCTTGAGGGGAGGCCATAGCGGTTGGAGAAAGTGGTGTGGTCTGAAGGGATAGTTTGATTTTAAGGATGTTACTTTGATGCCTCGCAAGGCGTGAGATCTCTCTAACAGTGGTCTCGACCTTACGACGCCTTGATCATAGTTTCAGAATGAGAACAGTGCTGTTTTTCAATGGAAACAATTAAGAATCAATAGTCCGGACAGAAAAAGGAGAGCAATAGTCAGAAAAGCCATTCGGGCATAGGGTTTAGTTAACACAACAAAACCACCAAAATGGCTATAACAGCTATCATACCGGGTCTACTGAACAAAGTAGGCCATTTAGCAA
>JBCCOO010000006.1:0-104589 GCA_039025345.1 Cyanobacteria bacterium P01_D01_bin.105
AACTTTCCGCTTATCAACTTAGCTGCTTTATTAACTCGCCTCTATTTATATAGCGATAGATCAAAAGGTGCCGTTCCGTCTACCCCAGTTTTTACCTTTTTCCCTATACGGGTTGAGTTGCTTGCCCAGATCCATTCAAGCTGACGGTGCACCAAAAACTGGCTATAACCCTTGCACTATGGCCTTCGCATCATGTTTTGACAATTGCTTTTGCACTGTCTTTTGCACTGTCGGTAGTTAAGTGGATATCCTGTATCGGATTTTCAGAAACGTGCTCTCTTTGTAGCGCTCATCTATAGAATCTGTCTACTAATTTTTTTAGTTATGCTCAATTCTGAGATATCCATGCTTTTGATGGGAGGCCCCTGACTGTGGGGATAGTTGTCCTATCTCAAAAAATATTCAGTCGGAGTGGTGGGCTTTACCAGGGATACACGGTAAGCTTTCATTTAGAAAACGTTATCTAGCCGCTGTGAATCGGGCTACCCGTCAATGGATTTTGCAAATATTGCCGCTCAGCTTAATGCAGGCATCATTTTGCCGGAAGGGATTGTAATCCTAACCATTATGGCAATCATCATCACTGATATTGTCGGTGGACGGGGAGTTAGCCGGTGGCTACCCTATGTGGCGATCGCAGGGCTCCTACTGGCTACGGGGGATCTCTTTCTACAGTGGGGCGCACCTGAGCCGATTGCCTTTCTCGGCGCATTCAATGGCGACGATTTAAGCATCGTCTTTCGGGGAATTATTGCCCTTTCTGCGGCAGTCACCGTCCCAATGTGTATCCGCTATGTAGAACGCTCTGGCACTGCCCTTGCTGAGTTTTTAGCCATTCTACTAACAGCTACGCTGGGTGGCATGTTTCTCTCCGGGGCCGATGAGCTAGTGACGGTCTTTGTCTCTTTAGAGACGCTAAGTATTTCTTCCTATCTGCTAACGGGATATATGAAGCGGGATCCTCGCTCCAACGAGGCCGCTTTGAAATACCTGCTAATTGGCGCCGCTAGCGCCGCTATCTTTCTCTACGGCATGTCGTTGCTGTACGGTCTCTCAGGCGGCGAAACCAACTTATCTCTGATTGCAAGCCGGATTGCGGCTGACAATGCAGAAGCGCCCATCGGCCTGATTATTGCGCTGGTTTTTGCCATTGCAGGTATTGCCTTCAAGGTAGCGGCCGTTCCCTTTCACCAGTGGACGCCTGATGTGTACGAAGGGTCACCAACACCAGTCGTTGCCTTTCTTTCGGTTGGCTCTAAGACAGCTGGATTTGCACTGGCCATTCGGTTACTGCTGACGGCCTTTCCAATGGTGGCAGAACAGTGGCGTTTTGTGTTTGCGGCCCTCGCCATCTTGAGTATGATTCTGGGCAACGTCGTAGCCCTTGCGCAAACCAGCATGAAGCGCCTGCTGGCCTACTCTTCGATTGGGCAAGCTGGCATTGTCATGATTGGTTTTATCATTGGCACAGATGCGGGCTATTCGAGTCTGGTTTTCTATCTATTCATTTACTTATTCATGAACCTGGGCGCATTCACCTGCGTTATTCTTTTCTCGCTGCGCACAGGCACTGACCAAATCAGTGCGTATAGTGGCCTTTATCAAAAGGATCCGCTGCTGAAACTGTTTTTGAGCTTGTGCCTACTCTCGCTAGGCGGGATTCCTCCCCTCGCTGGGTTCTTCGGCAAAATCTATATTTTCTGGGCTGGTTGGCAAGCAGGCGCCTATACGCTTGTCCTGGTAGGCTTAATTACCAGTGTGATTTCTATTTACTACTACATCCGAGTCGTAAAGATGATGGTAGTAAAAGAACCTCAAGAAATGTCTGATGCGGTGAAAGCTTACACAACCAGCGATTGGACACTCCCCGGCATGCGCCCCTTGCAGATCAGCCTAGTGCTAGCCGTCACGGTAACGGCATTGGCAGGCGTAGCGGCTAATCCTTTGCTGCAGTTGGCAAACAGCTCCGTAGCTCGTACCCCACTGCTGCAGCGCTCGGTGCTAATTCGCAATGCTGAGCTGGCTGAGGCGAAAACACAGGAGGTCTCGATAGCGCCAGCAGTCGAGCCATTAGCTAACCGGTCATTAGCTAGCCGGTAGCTGAAGGCTTCTCGCCGGAGGGCAAATGCACCTTAGCTGGCAACGCTGATGCATCTTTGGGTTTAGCGAACAGTAAACCCAAAGATGCATCAACCTTAATTGAGCCAAATATGACTTTTTCATGGCCCGAGGGGCAAGCTAAGGGCGATCTAGTTCGTCTGTCCCTCTAGTAGCGCACCTCTGCAACATGAATTCGGAATTCTACATTGCTCAGCAGCAAATATATGACGATTTGCTAGAAGCCGTTCGCAAGCTGCCCCCCGTAGAAGCCCTCGCCGAATTCGAGTCTATTTTCTTCGGCCATAGCAATGCTTTAGAAGGTGATGTTTCACCTTTCCTATACAAAATTCTATTTGCAGATAACGAATCAGAATTCCGCAACACCCTAAAACGCGCCTGTTATATCTATGTGAATAACTGGGATCTCTCCCGCGAAGGCGATATGCTCCACATGCTGCTCGATCTTTTCAAGCAGCCAAATCTCCACAAAGATACGCTGTCGCCTAGCCTTAAACGGCTGCGTCAGTGGCTATGCAACTTTGCCGCAAGCAAAGATTTTGAAGAGCTGGAGCTTTTCGCGGCTCAGCGCATGGGGCCGGCTGTTGCTGACAGTTGGAGCACACGTTATGCGGCGTATCAGCTCACAGCCCAATATGTTGATGAAACAAATTCTCTAGAGCAGCGTGAAGCGGCCAAAGCCCTTTCGAGACGACTAAAAAACAAATTTAAACACGACTTGGCTATGTATACAGCCTTTTCGCAAAACTCTTCTCGAATCAATAACAAGTACGCTAATCCCACAGTGCTGGGGGATGAAGTGCTCAGACTCATCAAAGCTATTCTGGTGCGCCGGGGACAGTTTAGCTATCGCAATGTTGCACGCCTCTTTCAGCAGCAAACCATAGAGGCCAACTACGCTGACTACAAGAACAGTTTGCTGGATTATCTCTGGTTTTCTATTAGCGATCCAGCTTTTTTGAATATTCTTGAGGGTGAACTGACCAAGAAAGTGCCACTGTTATATCCAGAGCACGATGGGGATGTTGTCGATCCTTCGCTCAACCTCAGAACATGTAACCGGCTCATTGACTATCTCACAACAGAAGATGAGAATATGCCTTCTAGGCTGTTCGTGCGGCTAATAACACAGGGCAACCCGCTAAATGTGGTTGTTATCTTGCTAAAGGTGATTTTAATTTCACCCAACTCTCAGCTATATCTGGAAGCGCGCCTGGCAAAGCTGATTAGCTACTACAAACAATTTATGGAAGCAGAATGCCGCGCCATCATTCAGTTTTTAGAAATTTGCGGCGTTACGTTTGCCATCTATAGTGACAATGTGGAATATAACCTTGTGCAGGTGACCCCTAAAGCAGATAATGGCAAACCCATGCAGCCCTCTGAAACCCTACCTTTGGAAGAGTTTCGGATTTTTTCGCGGAGTTTTAGAGCGGCGCAGAAACGGGCGAAGCAAGCACTTGAGGAACGGACGGCAGCTGCTGAGTAGCCGCGTGTTGTACAACTTGTAAGGGCACTCCAAAAGATTGCGCAGCGCGGGCACAGTCATCATACTCGGGATGCGCATTGAGAATTTTCCCATTGGCGATTGCAATTTTTACAGTAATCTCTCCATAATCTGTAGGAACAGAGATCAGTTTTCGCGCCAGCACGGTACGTTGCTGCGTACTACGGCGGATGCCGAGGGTAGTTGTTTCTTGGAATAAAATAGCTTCACAGTCAGCGACTTTGCTAGTCGGGCAAAGCACGGTGAGAAGGGTGCCCAGCCGATTTTTTTTCATGGTGACGGGTTGGGAGAACACATCCACCGCACCCGCTGTGAAGAGAAGATTGAAGGTATAGGCGATCGCCTGCGGTGAACAGTCATCTATCTGAGTCTGTAACTCAACAATTTCTTCTGTCTTTGGCTCGTTTATTTCTGGTGCTTTCGTCTCTGGCACTTTCGTCTCTGGCGCTTTCGTCTCTGGCGCTTTTATCCCTGAAACGGCTATCGCCGGGTGCGATCGCTGCGCTTTCTCAAAAGAGTCTGTCTCATCTGTCCCAATCCACAAGCGCAGAATATTGGGCAGTGCAAGGTCTTGCCCACCCGCACCGAGACCAATATTTTGCAGCGTAAATCTGGGTGGTGGGCCAAAGAATTGACAAAGGGCGGCGGCGATCGCACAGCCTGTTGGCGTTACCAGCTCCTTCTCAATGCCATTGCCATACACCGGAATATTTGCAGTTGCCATCATACTTAACACCGCAGGCGCAGGAACCGGTAGTAAGCCATGCTCGCAGCGAACCGTCCCGCCGCCTGTGGGCAGCGGCGAGCATCCTATCTGATCGACATCTAGCCAGTCCAAACCCAAGCACGTACCGACAATATCGACAATCGCATCTGTCGCCCCTACTTCATGAAAATGAACCTTCTCAGGGGGAATGCCATGTACCCTTGCCTCCGCCTTAGCCAGCAAGCGAAATATAGCTAAACTCCAAGCCGCTGCTCGTTCAGGAATATCAGCTTGCTGAATGAGCAATTCAATGTCAGGAAGGCGACGGCTGCCATGCTGATGCGATGAGTGCTGATGCGGTGAGTGCTGATGGTGATACCCATTTTCATGGGTATGTGTGTGCTCGCGTTGAGGCGCTGTTAGCTTGATATGCAGCTTTGTTGCGGCCTGCTGATTTCGCTGCACAGACTCGGCTTCTAACTGAAACTCATCAGCAATGCCTAGTTGAGCCAGCTGGTGTTCTAAATACGCCAGTGGCACCCCTGCGTGTACGAGTGCACCTAGGCACATATCGCCCGAAATGCCCGTCGGACAGTCTAGATAAGCTAACGTTTTCATAACAATTTGGCCGACAAAAAATAAACTGCGATCGCCTTAAGGGAAGATAGCCAAAAGCGGCGAAGCATTATCTCATGGCAAAACTGTACAACATTCACCCCCAGACCCCCCAGACCCGAGAAATAGAAGCCGTTAAAGAATCTCTGCAACGAGGGGCTATCATGCTCTATCCCACAGATACGGTCTATGCCATCGGTTGCGATCTCAATGCTAAAAACGCCATTAAAAAAGTGCGTCAGCTTAAACAGCTCACGAATGACAAGCCCCTCACTTTTTTATGCTCATCGCTGTCTAACATCGCTAGCTACGCCCATGTCAGTGATTCGGCCTATCGCATTATCAAGCATCTGATTCCTGGCCCCTACACTTTTTTACTACCCGCGACCAAGGCAGTTCCTAAGCTGGTTGTCAATCCTAAACGCCGAACAACAGGAATTCGGGTACCTAAAAGTCCGTTGTGTAAGTCACTGGTAGAAGCCCTAGGAAACCCCGTAATTTCCACATCAGCTTTATCAATAGCTCGTAATTCTACGGAAGATGATATCGAACCTTTATCTAAGCCTGAACTGTTCGACCGGATAGAGAATTTTGTAGACGTAATTGTAGACAGCGATTCTGAACTTAGGTATCAGGTATCCACAATCGTAGACTTTACCGGTAACTCTCCTCGAGTGACTCGCAAAGGTCTCCAGTGGGAAGATGCTGTCGATTGGGGCGCTGACCTCTAAAGCACCATCAGTCCAGGTTTGCAGTTCGAGCTTGCTTACTGCTGAAGGCTTCAGCAGTAAGCGTTGATAGCTGAAAATGTCCTGGCAATAGTGTAAGAGTGCCCTTCAAGAGTAGACCTTTTGGCTAACTGTCATAGAGGTGTCAGCCCCCTCCTATCGCGGTTTCGTCTGTGCCTAAGAACGTCACATCCCATGCCCCATAAAGCACTCAGGACCATCTATGAAAACTCTAGCGAAGCGCACTTTAAATTGTGCCAATTGCCATGTGACAGTTGATTGGGATACTGCCACACCAATTCTTAAGAGTTGGATTCATATTCTCTAAGGTGAAGCTGTCGAATCCGGAAAGTCTTCCAGCAAAAAGTCTTCCTGTCGAATGATTTGTGCGGCCCGTCTAAAAGCCTGTCTAAAAGAATTATGAGTCCATCTACCATGTTTAATTCCTTATCTTCCGATACCCCCTTACCTAAAGGGCATCCTCGCAACACACCCGATAACACAACCAACCATAATCTCAGTAAAAACTCGAATAGCGCTCAACCCGGCGTTGCCCTTTATACTACTGAGCAGCTCAAACAGAATCCGGATACTCAGCATGAAAGTGACCCTTTGAAAAGTCATGTAAAGGCTTCTTTAACTGCTCAGTCATCCTCTGGGAACACGTCTGAAAAAGCCACTGAGCAAATATCTAATCCGTCAGTTGCGGCTAATTCTGATTCAGCAGTAGGTGCACCTAAAGAAATTATCAGTAGCACCACGCCTGCTTTGGCAGAGGGCGATGAGCAAGCCCTCTGTCCGGTAGATCAAAAGCTGATTGATGTTCTGACCACTGAAATCAACGAGCAAATCTCTACCAGCAAAAAAGTTGTCAATGCAGTGGCGACTCGTCTCGCGATTGAAGTGACGCGTATCTGTCGCAAAAGCAAGCGCATTCAGGCCTCGGGTGAAGTGATTGCTTGGCAGCGATCGCTCGCACAAAACCGCATTAAAAAGTACCTAGACTACTACCGCCTCGGCTCCCGTCAAGGCAGAGTAGAACTGCATAGTCGCCTCAGTGCGATCGCTTATCGCTACATTGCACCGGCCCGCACTCAAATGGGGTTTCAAGGTCGCGTAACGCTGCTAGAAGACTTTTTACAGAGCTTTTACATCGAAGTCCTCAAAGCCTTCCGCAGGGAAAATCATCTCGGCACCGAGTATACGCCTCGTACCCGGCTAGAGCTCGCTGAGTATATGGCCTTCAGCGAGCATTACGCCAAGCGTCGCATCTCGCTGCCCGGTTGCTACAATCAGCAGCTAATTGTGCTACGCGCCCAGGCTTTTGCACGGCGTCTACCGGCCGAGACATCAGTCGATATCGAGATGGCGGTCGACTCCCCCAAAGGAGATGACGCAGATGGGTTTTTCCGCTCCCCTGCCATTCAGCAGCTACGCGAAAAGATGGTTGCAAGCACCATTGATCCCTCTGAGTCGGTGCTGCGTGATCGCATCATCAAAGAACTCGTCGCATATCTCGAAGAACAAGAGCAGCACGCCTGCATCGACTATCTCACCCTGCGCCTTCAAGACATGGCTGCATCCGAAATAGATGAAGTTCTGGGGCTTACCGCTCGTCAGCGCGACTACTTACAGCAGCGCTTTAAGTATCACGTTGAGAAATTTGCGCAGTTCCACCGATGGGAGCTAGTTCACCAGTGGCTGGGTGCAGACTTGGATAAGAACTTTGGTCTATCCCCCCGGGAATGGAATATTTTCCTGACCCAGCTGAGTGAAGAGCAGGTTCAGCTTCTGACGCTGAAACAGCAGCAGATGGAAGATCCGGATAATGGACCTTCTAATACGGCGATCGCGCAGGCATTGAAGTGGACACCCAAACGGGTGGAGCGTCGCTGGGGCAAACTCATTAGCCTCGCGTGGAAAGTTCGTAATCAGCAGGCTCAAAAGCCGTCTTCAGAAAAACCGTCTCCAAGTAAGTAAATCAGGACTCCTACCAATGGAACCCTACCAAATCAAAGCACCTTGCTTAATCAAGCGAAGCAAGGTGCTGATTGGGGCGGTGTTTTTTTAACTTCTTAATAGGACAACTTTAATGAGTCCCTACGCTGTGGCAGCACCTTCTGCCTGCATCTCTGGTGGTGGCTCAAACTTATATCCCACACCACGCACCGTCTGGATTAGGGTTGGCTGTGTCGTGTCTATTTCAATTTTCTTTCTAATTTGACCAATGTGCACATCAACAACGCGCTGATCGCCCACATATTCATAATCCCAGACCTTTTGGATGAGCTCCGAGCGGCGCCATACGCGCCCCGGATGACCGGCTAAGAAGTGCAGCAAATCGAACTCTAATGCAGTCAGCGGCACCATATCATCTGCCAGCGTGACTTCACGGCGAATCGGATCAATAGAGAGCTTATTAAAGGTTAAACACTGCTGCTCAGCAACCGTGACAGGTCGCTGACGTTTCAAAATAGCACCGAGCCTAACTTCTAACTCGCCCAGGCTAAACGGCTTAGTGATGTAGTCATCTGCACCTGTGTTGAAACCGCGAATTTTATCGGCCTCGTCCGTACGGCTAGTAAGCATGAGTACAAATACGCCTGTTCGCGACTGCATCTCTTTACAGAGGTCGTAGCCATTCGCATCTGGCAAGTTAACATCTAAGATCACAAGATCTGGGTTGAACTGCTCAAACACAGCTAAGGCACTCTTTCCATCTTCAGCTGACTCCATCTGGTAGTCTTGCTTAGCTAAAAAACGATGGATGAGATTACGGATGGCGGGTTCGTCATCAACCACAAGGATTTTGGCAGCGGCCATAGTTTAGAATCCTGGTAATAGGCAAGTAAAAGGAAGTGTAAGGCTAAGCCGAAAAGTTAAGTAATTTTGCTCTACTAGGCTTTCTCTACTTTACTTCGGGTGTTTTTAGAAGCTTCAGTGAAGTTTTGCCATAATGCATTCACACCTTAGCAAAAAAAGCATCTTTTGCTGACGAAATCAAGCTTGGATAATGCTAGCAAGCGCCTGTGCTACCGGAGCCACATACCTACCCATACCCAAAATCAATCAAATTTAAACATATTGATATGCGTTTATTCCTGTTGGCAAAGCAAAGGCACCGCTAAAATCAAGCATAGGCATAGCCACATCGCTTTAGCCTTTTGACCTAATTCCGGCAAGCGTAATATTCACTTTTGTTGAAGTCAGCCAGCGCAAAAAGCAGACTGGCTCTATATGTGGCTAATATATGTCAAGCACAGGCCAAATCTTAAAGTCCGTGATGCATCTGTGCAGATTGCCTGAACGAAGCTTTAAGGTGAAATAGGTGACTTAACAGCTAGATCGATTTAGAGGTTTAGGGATGAGCGAACAGAATGTTCACTACGAAACGTTGGGGCTAACAGAAGCGTCTTCCTTTGAGGAAGTGCAGTCTGCTCGCAAGCGTTTGGTGGCGGATTATGAAGACAGTCCACAGAAGAAGGAAACGATTGAAGCGGCGTACGATGCCATTTTGATGGAGCGTCTTAGGCTCCGGCAAGAAGGCAAAATTAAGGTGCCTGATCGTATTCGTTTTGCAGAGAAGCAGGCTAAGCCCAAGGTTTCTGCTTCGACTAGCATAGGGGCTGCTGAGAGTGATCGCCCCCAGTGGTTTTCGGAACTTTTGGATCAGCCAGAAAGCAGCAGCGAGCTATTGTGGCCCTCAATTGTGTTTGGAGCGTTAGCAGCCCTGAGCTGGCTAGTAGCCGATCCTGAGTCTCTAGGCGCTTCTACAGCCCTAGGTATCGGCATGATGTGCGCTATTTACTTCTTAAATAAAAAGACTCGAAAGCTGTGGCGATCACTCGGTCTTACCAGCGCTGGCCTCCTAGTTGGCTTAGGATTGGGGCTGGCCGTGGTTCAAATTTTCAGCAGCCAGGGCACCGCACTCGGAGAGGCCCAGGTTTCTTCATTGGCCGCCAGCATCACGTTACTTGTGCTGTGGTTTGTGACGGGCTTTCTAAGATAGCCCTTAACTGAGAAAAAGCCTCTAGCTTAAGTAGCACCTTAACTTAAGCTAGCCCTCAGATGTAATCTCAGGCCTCGAAAAGCAAACTAGGATGAGTACTAGCGTCTAGTCTTTGCCTGCTTCCAAACTGCCGCGCTCTAGCTGATCGCGCTCAATAGCCTCAAACAACGCCTGAAAGTTTCCTTCTCCGAAACCTTGGGCGTTTTTAATGTGTCCATTTTCAGCATAAGTACCCCGTTCAATAATCTCGAAGAAGAATGTCGGTTCTGAGAAAATCGGTTTCGTAAAGGTCTGTAACAGCGCGCCCTGCTGACCACCAGCAGCCCAATCCACCAGCAGCTGTTGGGCACTAGCTGCGCGGGTATCTGGGATGGGGCAGTGGGGCCGGCGCTGTAAGTCTTCGTAGTAGGTCGTTGGTACACTGATGAGATTCAAGCCCTTTTGGCGAAAGTGAGCGATCGCACTTACGGCATCTGAGCTACGCAGCGCCACGTGCTGTATCCCTGAGCCGCGGTTGTGGTCTAGAAATTCTTGCACTTGGGAGTTCGCTGAACTCGGTTCATTAATCGGCAGCTGCAGCGAGCCATTGGGATGAACAAGCACTTGGGAACAGAGGCCAGAGTGCGCCGTTGTAATTTCAAATCGCTGCCCTTGAGTAAAGCCAAAAACCTGCTGATACCAGTTCGAGGCAATCTCCATTTGGCCTCTACACACATTTAGAACCACGTGATCAATGCTACTGAGCAAGGACTGGTCTAAACAGGTCGATTGTCGCTTAGCGTTGTTATCCAGCTCAGGCTGAGCTTCTAACGGGAATGACAATTCTTGAGATGTCGCGTTTATGGGTGCAGCGTCTAAACCTGCGGCCTCTAAGCGTGAAGCTTTAGACGGAACTTCTAGCAGGGGCGGAATTTCTACCAGGGTATGTCGCAAGCTACCCCAGCCTTGGAACTGACATTGGCGCTGGCCAAGCTTGCCCCTGACTTTTTGTATCAGTTTTGCGCCTTTGGCGCGAGCACGAGTCAAAACAGCTTCAAAACAATCTGTCGCCCACGCGACATCTACGATGCCAGGGGGATGAGACTGAAGGTATTGTTGAGCCTCAGTGCTGGAGTACGGATCTGATAAACGCACCTCTATATCACCTTGCTTCAGGGCTCTAAAGCCAGCTGTTTGACCGTTAGCGGCTTGCCCATTGCTCGGATGAGCGATGGCCTGAAAAGCGAGCTTGTCAATAAACCAGTTTTGCCAGAAGGCTGCGTCTTTCACGTAAAAGTGCAGATGATGAAAATGCATAGGGTCTCTAACGCGATGCGTACTCGATCCTAGTTGAAAAGACCTACTATAGTAGGTCTAATTAAGATATGGGCCTAATAAGAAAGATGCAGCGGTTGTAGATATTTGCGTTTATTTTCATCCGTTGGGATAATATCGACGCGAAAGCTTACATAAAGGAATGTCTAGATGAAAGGCACAAAGCACCTATATGTTCTCAGTCATTCAGCGGGCAGTCGTTTAGTGGGCAGTTTGAATTTAACAAGAAATTTGAATTTAACGGGCAGTTTAGCCAAAAGCTGGATTAGAACGGTTAGTATCGCGGCTTTTAGCATCGCTACTTTTAATACTGTTGCCTTTACAGCCGCTGCCTCCGCTACCTTTATGGCACAACCAGCCAAGGCCGAGAAATCTACCCTATCCGACCAGATGTATGTTAGCTGGTACGGCCCTGGCTTTGACGGTGGCTACACCGCAAATGGCGAAGTTTTCTCACGTTACAAATACACAGCCGCTCATCCCGATTGGCCCTTTAACACCCTTGTGCAGCTCACTAACCCGGAAACGGGGGCAGTTGTTACCGTTCGCATTAACGATCGCTCTGGTGGCGCTTTGGATATCTCTGAGCAGGCCGCCCGTGACTTAGGAACTTACTACACCGGCATTGCACCGGTAGAGGTAGATATCCTGAGATGGGGCGAATAGTGCTCGGGTAACCAATTTTTAGACAACCCGATTCTCAGACAAATCAACCTCGAACAAGCTCACTAGATTGAGTATGGTTCAGCGCATCACAATCAATCCAGATCAGCTTGATTCAGAAGAAACCTCTATCTTGCTGTCATCTGAACAGGCTCACTACCTGACGCGGGTTTTGCGCTTAAAAGAGGGCAATCGCTTCATCGTTCAAGATGGACAAGGTAGCCAGTGGCTGGCTGAAATTGCCCAACAAAGCAACCTTACTCAAAGTTTAGAGGCCAAAATTTTAGAAACACTGCCCGCTGTTAGCCCCCTGTCACCGAGCCTTCGCCTCATCGCAGCGGTTCCCAAGGGCAGCGGCTTTGACACCGTCATTCGTCAGGCCACAGAACTCGGCGTAACGCATATTCATCCTGTCACAACAGCGCGTACGCTTGTCAAACCAGGCGCCAACAAGGTTGCTCGCTGGCGCCGCATTGCGGCAGAAGCGTCCGAACAAAGTGAGCGCGTCACAGTCCCCAAAATCAGTGCCCCTGTCCCATTACAGGCGTGTTTAGATGCGCTTAAACAAGATAGAGCGACAGATGAGGACTCACTAAAGTTTATCTGCGCGGCGCGAATGAGCAACCAAGCCGCCGATGACTGTAGATCTAGAGACAATACGCCTCAAGAAAATACGTCTAAAAATAGAAACAACAATCATTTACTCGCTCGTTTGTTATTTCAGAAACAACACTTTTCATCTTCCGAACAACTACCCAATATCACAATTGCAATTGGCCCTGAAGGAGGTTGGACAACAGAGGAAATCACGGTTGCAATATCCTACGATTATGAAGTTGTTTCTTTGGGCCCTGTAATCTTACGGGCAGTTACCGCACCTATCACCGCACTATCTCTAGTGACAGCGGCAAGAGAACTATTGATATAGCTTGATTTCATGGTAAAAGCCCGGATGGCCAAACCGATTTTGCTTGTTTAAGCTTGCAGTATCTAGCGTCACATGGGCCTATCTCTGTAGTGCCTCTATGTCGCTGATATTCGGAGCTATCTCAGGTTAAATCGTACTAATAAAATGGCTAAATCATCGGATACTGTGTTTGGTGGGTTCCACGCACTTTCAGAACCTATTCGCATTCAAGTAATTGAATTATTACAAGAAGGAGAATTTTGTGTTGGTGACATGTGTGATCGGTTGAGCATTGCTCAATCCAAACTCTCTTTTCATCTCAAAACTCTTAAAGAAGCGGGCCTTGTTACAGCCCGTCAGCAAGGCCGTTGGATGTACTACAGCCTTAATTCAGATCGCTTCAATGCACTTGAGGGTTACTTAAGTGGCTACGGCGAATAAACTAGCTTGCTCTCTATTTCTGATTCCTTTTATTTCCGCTCCTACACATTCCTAACAATAGCGCTTGCCATTTGTTTTTGCCATAAAACTTTTGTCATAAAACTTACTGAAATGACTGTGCTGTTGTGAATAAAGCCTACCTACACATTCCTTGCCTTTGGCAATACTTGTGTAGGTTTTTTTGCCTCATTCGAACTTTAAGTATCCGCTAATAACTCTAAAATACTCGTTGTTACAGTCAAACTTTCTTCAAACAAAACGTCTTCACCCCAGCGCTGCAGCTGCTGCTCTAGTAGCAAGTCGGAGCGCTGATCCGACAAAGATGTGACCTCTTCAACTAGGCTACTTTGAGCACTTCCGCCCGATTCCATCCGCATACAGCCCATGGTTTCAGAACACAAAATTGTATTACAGTTCGCTTCTCGGTTCGTTGATTCTAAACGAACACCCGTTAAGTCTCCGAGCACTTCTCCAGGGTTGCCCACCGGAATGGCGGCCAGCTCTGCTTCAATATCACGGCCCGCTTCATTCTTAAAATGAATTCGCTTCAGTTCGTAATCACCGCCTTCATTTTCATAGGATACTGGTTGCCAATCCATCCTACTGGCCAGCCAGCCTAAAAGCATCAGCGCCTGAGCAGGGTTGCCTCGCTCATAATCGATCCCCACGCGATCAATTTCAGTAATATCCATCCGACGCTCAGGCGGATCAAAGGCTTCTGCAGCTAGCTCTTGCCAGGGTGCCAACCGGTACCAGTTTAAATCTGCAATATTAGTGTGTTCATTCACCAGCTTTTGAATCTTCAGCATCTCAGACTCAGCATCGCCATAATAGCTAGAGTCAAGGATTAGGCAGCTGCTGGTTGTTGCAATCCGACGAAATAGCTCCTGCTCCGGATTCGGCGTCGCTTTCCACCATACAAACATGGGTAAATCAGAGACAACGAGAGATTTTACAAGGTCACCAACTCGCTCTAGGGCTTCTTTGGTGCCGCGCAACGTAATGTATTCACAACACACCAAGTTACTGTTGCCGCTTTTCTGCACAGGGCAGTAAGCCGAAACCTGAGCGCTCACGCCTTCATCGTCGCCGAAAGTTGGGCACAGGGTGATCACTCGGCAGGGGTTTTGGGCAGCTAGCGCACTGTCAAAGCTAAACCCTCGCAGGTCGGGGTTATCGTAGTGCTGTTTGGACGCTGGCAGCGCCTTAGCTTCTGCACGTAGTCGAGCTAGCGTTTCTGGATCCACGCGGCCACTCATGCGCAGACCGTATTCTTTCTGGGCAGAGACGATGGCAGCGCGCGTTTCTTCGCGGTGCGAGCCGTCAATATCGCTCTGATAAAAACCCAGCTTAGCGAGTAGCTGCTGCACTTCTTCTGGCTCATAGATCACCATTGTAAAGGTGGTAGCCCTGGTTGCGACAGGGGCTGAGCTGCCATCGTCTTGAGATCGCCAAATGTCTCTCAGCTCAGCTTCAATCTCATCGAGTGAGATATCTTTGGGCTTTTGCAAGGCCAGAATAGAAGTTGACATGGTGTTCTTTTAAGAGAAGGAAACTGCGAAAAAATGAGTCCGAAAGGGAGGCTGCGGGTAGTGACTCAAGGGGACTAATGACTAGGGCTAATCGTAAGGAAGGGACAGTGAGATAGGAAATGATGGAGATCAAACGATTATGGATTCAGGCAATTACAGTCGTCGCCAGCGGCGGTGATCGCGGTTGAGCAAAAGTTCAGCCTCTATGGGCCCCCAAGTACCTGCTTCATAGAGCGGAATACTATCTGGCGCACTGGGTGCATCCCAAACTTCTAACAGCGGCGTGAGCACGCGCCAAGACTGTTCTACCTCATCTCCACGTGTAAACAGGGTCTGATCGCCGAGCATGGCATCTACCAGCAAACGGCTGTAGGCATCCGTACTCGGCTGACCAAAGGCCGCATCATATCGGAAATCCATATCGACGGAGCGAGTGCGCAGCGATGAGCCTGGTGTTTTAACCTCAAAGCGCATAGCAATGCCCTCATTGGGCTGAATGCGCAGCGCCAAGATGTTGTTGTTCATCTGCTTCGCAGCAGATTGAAACATCAGATGGGGAACTTCCTTGAAGTGGATAGAAATTTCAGAGACCTTTTTAGGCAACCGTTTGCCCGTACGGAGATAAAAAGGCACACCTTGCCAGCGCCAGTTGTCCACTCTCAAAGAGAGTGCAGCGAAAGTATTGTTAGTGGATTCCTCAATGCCGTCCTCTTCACTCCGATAGCCGGGAATTTTGTTTCCTTTCATCCAGCCCGCAGAATACTGACCACGCACCGCTGATTTGGACAAGTCAGTGTCATCAGCTAAGCGCGTCGCCTGCAAAACCTTTACTTTCTCATTGCGAATACTGGCTGCATCTAAAGAATTCGGGGTCTCCATTGCCGTTAGGCTAAAGAGCTGCATCAGGTGGTTCTGTACCATGTCTCGAATAGCGCCTGCCGTTTCGTAATAACCCGCGCGCCCTTCAAGACCAACTGTTTCAGCTACGGTGATCTGTACGTGATCGACAAACTGCCGGTTCCATAGCGGTTCAAAAATCGCGTTTGCGAAGCGAAAAACTAACAGGTTCTGGACAGTCTCTTTACCCAAGTAGTGATCGATCCGGTAGATCTGCTCCTCAGCGCACACATTTTGCACCTTGTAGTTGAGTGCCTGTGCTGACGCCAGATCGCGACCGAAAGGTTTCTCAATGACCAAGCGCTGCTTCTTCGGATCTGCCAACATGCCCGCTTTGCCCAACTGCTGGGCGGCTTCTGCGAAGAAGCGGGGGGCCACTGAAAGATAGAAAACGCGGTTTCCTTGAGTACCTCTTTTCTCATCTAGCTCTGCAAGAAACTGCTTTAGGCGGCTGTAGTCTTCAGGTTTGTCAATATTTCCAGGACAGTAAAACAGACCCTGAGCAAACTTATCCCACGTTGAGGCATTTTCTAAGCCTCCGCCAAATTCTTCGACCCCTTCTTTCATATGCTGCCGAAAATAATCATGGCTCCACTCCCGGCGAGCAACCCCAACGATGGTTAGCTCAGGCGGCAGTCTTCGCTCTAGCCGCATTTGATACAGCGCTGGAACCAGCTTTCGCTGCGTGAGGTCTCCGGAAGCACCAAAAATGATCAGGATTTGGGGCGCAGGAATGCGATCGTGCTGAAGACCGACGCGGAGTGGATTTTCGAGGAGGGAAACCATATGAAAGAAAGGTTCAGTGGGGACTTGTTTTCACGGAAAGAGGGTATCAGACTGTTTAGAACTTCTTTTGTTATCTCTACATCTGTTTTGAGAGCTTTTTGTTAAGACAATCTGTGTTCTTCTAACGACATGCTGTAGCCGATATTTTTCTGGGTCTTACGACTATCAGTACCTAGCCAATTCCTAAGCACTTGTTTCTAGGCACTTGTTCCTAAGCACTTGTTTCTAGGCACTTGTTTCTAAGCACTCGTTTCTAAGCAGTTAGCGAACAGCTGCTTTGATAGGTTCACCAGCGCGCTCCAATTTACGCTCCTGAATAAAGGACTCAACCAGGGCGACATCCTCTCGACTACCAATGATGAGGGGCGATCGCATATGAATGTGATCCGGCACTAAATCCATTACCCGCTGATCTCCTGTCGTGGCTTTACCCTTTGCTTGTTCGGCTAAAAAGGCCAGTGGTGCAGATTCATAAAGCAGCCTCAGCTTCCCCTCCGGCTTTTTCACCGTACCGGGATACAAAAACACACCGCCCTGCATCAGAATTCGATGAAAATCTCCAACAAGGGCACCACTGTATCTTGCCGAATAACCTTCATGCCGGTGCATGTAGCGAATGTAGTCTCGATATGATTCATCCCACTGCCAGAAATTACCTTCGTTAGTGCTGTAGTTGGAGCCATGCTCTGGGATCTGAATGTTTTCGCTAGCGAGAATAAACTCACCCAGGCTGGGATCGAGGGTAAACGAGTGAACGCCTTTGCCGATGGAATAGACAAACACCGTGCTCGGACCATAGAGAATATAGCCTGCAACTAGCTGATCGTGTCCAGCCGTTAGCAAATCTGCGCCCGTTTGATCTTCATCATCACCTTTTTGCTTTCGTAGCGCGAAAATGGAGCCAACGTTCAGATTGATATCCACATTAGAGGAGCCATCAATCGGATCATATAGCAGTGTATAGCGGCTCAAAGAGCAGCTTTCTGGCATGTAGTAAATCTCGTCCATCTCTTCTGAGACGAGTCTGCAAACGAGGCCACTTTGTTTGAATACTGAGATAAATACTTCGTTGGCGTATACGTCCATCTTTTTAACGGACTCACCCTGTACGTTTTGCCTTCCTGTAAAGCCCAAAGCATCTTCTACTAAGCCGGCCCTAGTCAGTCGCCGTGAGACCAGTTTTCCGGCAAAGGCAATCCGGTTCATAATCGCACTGAGATCTTGCGCGTCTGGCCCTAAACTATCGAGCTGCTGAAGAACGTGCTGCGATAGGGTCATGCTATCGCGGCCCAAAAAACCGTCTATAGAGTTATCCGTAGATTTAGAAGGAATGGAAGTATCTGCCATGTGCTTTCCTCGTCTTTAGCGATCACTACCGCAAAGACACTGCGTTGCTCTCACCCATACTAGGAAGACATTTTCAATCCGTAAGTCAACCTTTAGACGAACTATAGAAATCAGTACAGGTAGAGACTTTTCTTAACGCAAACATCTACGGTATGACATACCAAAAAGGAAAGATATTAACGGTGAGAAAACCGCCCTTTAGCCGCCCCTGTATCAAACACTTAATATTGAGCGTATTTGATAGACTAAGACGACTAGCGTTTGATTAAAGGACATGTGCCTAGCATGACAGCCAGTATGACAGCCGCCACTTTTGAAATGCCTTTGCGTTTGGAGCAAATTCCTTCGCTTTCGTTTAGTGCAACGACAGACAAGTTTGATGAAACTTGGGAAGCTCCGCTCTCTACGCTGCTGGGCTTGGGCCGTGCGGTTGGTGCGGACTTTGTGGAGTTTTTCTTAGAACGGAAGAATTACATTAGCTGCCTTGCTGAAGACGATGCCATTACAAGCATTTCACCTAGTCTCGTTTCAGGCGCGGGTGTGCGTGTGTTTAAAGGAAGCGCTGACTGCTACGTCAGCACAAACGATTTGACTTTTGAAGGCTTGAAGGCTGCTCTGGAGAAGGGGCTGGCAATCATGGGTTTAGAGCTGCCTGGGCCAAATGCGAGTGTGCCTGAGCTGAATTTGGAACCGCTGCGTGACTATGGCAAGACCAAGGCGAAGGAGAATTGGCTGGCGAGCTGCGTGTCTATGCAGACGATGGGCGAGGTGCTGCTAGAGGCCAATGCAGCGCTGCTGAGAAAAGCAGATCATGTGCAGGCAAGACGTGCTGCGTATTTCCGTGACTGGCAGGAAGTGCTGGTCGCTTCTAGTGACGGTACATTTGCCCGTGATATTCGGCTGACGCAGTCTGTCGGGTTCAACTTGCTGTGCGCAGATGGTGAGCATCGTTCTTCGATTGGGGAGCGACTTGGCAATACGGGCGATCCGAGCTTTTTGACAGCTTGGGACTATGAGGAAACAGCAGCCAATGTGGCAGAGGCGGCCAGCAATATGCTGTACGCAGACTATGTGGAGTCGGGTAATTACCCAGTGATTATGGCGAACCACTTCGGCGGTGTGATTTTCCACGAAGCCTGTGGCCATCTGCTCGAAACCACCCAAATTGAAAAAGAAACCACGCCCTTTTTGCATAAAAAAGGACAAAAGGTGGCCAACGAGAATCTAACGGCTTGGGATGAAGGACTCTCTGGGGAAGCCTTTGGCACCATCGATATGGACGATGAAGGAATGCCGGTGCAGCGGACGCTGCTGATTGAAAACGGCATTTTGAAGAACTTTATTTCGGATCGGGCGGGCCAGATGCGCACGGGTCATCCGCGTACAGGCAGTGGTCGCAGACAGGGCTACACGTTCGCGGCGGCATCTCGAATGAGAAACACTTACATCGCACCCGGTGATTACAGCGTGGATGAGCTGTTCGCATCTGTTGAAAAAGGCATTTACTGCAAAAAGATGGGTGGCGGCAGCGTTGGCCCCACCGGTCAGTTCAACTTTGCGGTAGATGAGGCGTATTTGATTGAAAATGGCAAAATCACGAAGCCACTGAAGGGCGCAACGCTGATCGGGGAAGCCACCGATATTATGCAAAAGATTTCGATGTGCTCGAACGATATTAGTTTGGCACCGGGCTTTTGTGGGTCTGTGAGCGGCAGCGTGTATGTGACGGTAGGACAGCCGCACATCAAGGTGGACGACATTACAGTGGGAGGTCGATAGGGCAAATGACAAGAGTTAAAGAAATTGCGCAGCAGGCTGAAGCGATCGCACAGAAGCTCAGCATCAAAAAATACGACATCTACGGTTCATCGGTGGATGAAACCAGTGCCCAGGTAGACAAAGGCGAGCCCAAACAGGTAAAAGCCTCTAACCGCTCTAGTGTGATCGTTCGCGTGTGGAACGACGCCAATCAAATCGGCGTGACCTCCACCACAGATGTGGATGAGAGCGGCTTAGAGCTAGCGCTAAAAACGGCATATGAAGCCAGTGCCTTTGGCGTGAAAGAAAATGCACCTGATTTTAGTCCACAGGCTACTGCGCCGACGGCAGAGGTGACGTTTGAGAAGGCTGAACCGGCTACCGTCCCGACCTTAGTTGAAACATTGGTGGGTGCGGAGAAAGAAGTTTTGGGGGCGCATGAGGTGATCGCCTCCGTTCCTTACAACGGCATCTCGCAACGCGAAATCGAGCGGTTCTATCTCAACAGCGAAGGCGCACAGCGAAGCGAAGAGCGCACCTATGCCTCTATCTATCTATACGGCAAAACAGAACAAGAAGGCCGTAAGCCTCGCGCAGCAGGTGCTATGCGCTTCAAAAATGGCGTTTCTCAGCTAGACGTAGCGAGCTGCACTAAAGAAGCAGCAGAAAAAACGATTTCCCATCTGGACTATGAAAAAATTGAGTCCGGCAAATATCCCGTTGTTTTCTCTGCAGACGCATTCTTGAGCTTGCTCAGCGCGTTCTCCAATATGTACAACGCCCAGAACATCTTAGACAATCGCTCACTTTCCAACAAAGACTCTTTAGACACTCAGGTCGCGAGCGAGCTGCTGACAGTCTATGACGATGAGCTAAATTCTGAGAATGTCTCTTCTGAAACCTTTGATGGCGAAGGCACACCCACCCGTAAGCTTTCTCTAATTGAAAAAGGCATATTGAAGAACTTTGTGCACAGTGCAGGCACAGCAAAGCGCATGGGAACAGAACCTACAGGCCATGCCAGCATTGGCGCAAAGGTCAGCGTAGGACTTAACTATTTGGTGGTTGAAGCCGGTGAATCGACCAGCGATGAATACCAGCTAGACGCTGCTGATGGCGTTGTGCTGATCGATGAGCTGCAGGCACTTCATGCTGGGGTCAATGCGCTCCAGGGTTCTTTTTCTCTGCCGTTTGATGGTTGGCTCATCAAAGACGGTAAGCGCATCAGCGTGGAATCTGCAACCGTTGCCGGAGACTTTCGTGAGGTGCTAAAAGGCATCAAGCATGTGGAGCCTGAAGCAGAAGTAACCCCCGGTGGCATTTGTCCACGGATCTGGGTGGATGAGCTGTCGATTACAGGCGAAGCTTAGGGGCCAGCCGAAGCTTAGAAGTCAGGCGAGGACAACAACATGTCACTTTTGGGTGGAATTGAAGCGGGGGGCACAAAGTTTGTTTGTGCGATCGGCAGCGATCCTGACAATTTGAGAAGTCAAACCCGTATCCAAACCACCACGCCTGACGAAACGTTGAGTCAAGTGGTTGATTTTTTTCGAGCACAACAAGCCACTGAAGGTGAAATTTCAGCCATTGGCATTGGCGCGTTTGGGCCTGTTGGTGTTAACCCCGAGTCTCCTAAATTTGGCTGGTTTTTGAATACGCCTAAACCAGGATGGCAACAGATTGATTTTGCCGGGCTGATTCGTCAAGAACTGGAGACTGAAGTTGGCTTTGACACAGACGTGAATGCCGCTGCACTCGGCGAATATCGCTGGGGAAATGCTCAGGGTCTTGAAAATTTTATTTATCTGACTGTTGGCACTGGCATTGGTGGTGGTGCCATGGTAAACGGCAAGCTTCTACACGGGTTGTTGCACCCTGAGATGGGACATATCGCCGTGCCACACGATTTGAAAGCCGATCCCTTTACAGGGGCTTGTCCGTTTCACAAAGACTGTTTAGAAGGGTTAGCATCTGGATTTGCGATAGAAAAAAGATGGGGGCAGAAAGGGGCTAATTTGCCCCTTGACCATCCAGCTTGGGCACTAGAGGCACACTATCTAGCGTTAGGATTAGTGAATTTTATTCTGACACTATCGCCTCAGCGCATCATTATCGGTGGTGGCGTAATGGCCCAAAAACAGCTTTTACCGATGGTGCGCGCGCAAGTTTCCCAGCAGCTCAGCAGCTATCTAGATATTCCTGAAATTGTTCGTGATATAAACCGCTATATTGTGCCCCCGAAGCTAGGGGGTAAAGCTGGTTTCGCGGGGGCATTTGCACTGGCCGAGCAGGCGCTCGGCCAGTAGAAAAAATGGCAGAACGGGTCTATGCCCCATAGGGCATTTATTGAAAAAGGGAAAGACACTGGCTCATGTCTCTCCCTTTTTCAAGTAAGTGACTTAACTTAACCAAGCTGTTGAGCGAATTAAGCGTCTCTCTTAATCACGGCTCTCTTAATCACGGCTCTCTTAATCATTAGATCAGTGTCTTCAGGATTGTTTTCTCTAGCCAACCTTGTTTTCTCCGACCTCCTCTAACCAACTAGATGGGCTTCTAAGAACCACAGACGCTTATCAATAGTGCGAGAGATCTCCACGTACAGATCATTAGTATCCTGATCGCCTAGCTCATCTGCTTTATCGATGCTCTCACGCAGATGCTTCGCATAAGCTGCATAGCGATCTGAAAGGGTAGCAACATGCTCCATCCCACCGACCGCATCTAGATCGTATTCAGGCAAAATAGACTCGCTCGCAGCCATCCGAGCCGTGCCCATTGCGGTCCCTGCGAGAGCAGTGACGCGCTCTGCCACCATGTCACTGTACCCTTCTAATTCATCTGCCATCTCATCAAATAACAGATGTAGCTGATAAAAATCCTTGCCTTTGACGTTCCAATGTGCCTGCTTAGTTTGAGTCCGCAGATCAGTTGTGGCAGCTAGCGTCATATTCAACATCTCTACAACGGGCCGACGCGTTTCAAGGGGAAGATCAATGCGGGTCGGGTAGAAAGCAGATTTGGCAGTTGTTGAAACCATGAGGGCCTCCATTCGGTGAAAGATTTAGGGGAAAGATATGGCGCTTAATAAGGTGTTGGCACTAACTCCGCTCAAGCAGAAGAGGAGCCGCCTATCTTGGCGATAAGCATAATAGCCTTTAGCCTGATCAGCTATCCGTCAATCGGAGTAGCGCTGCTTATTTTGATTTATTTCTATCGTAGATTTGTTTCTACCTAAGTTTGCATCTAACTCAACGCTATAACCTTTCGTTTTTTAACTTTACCCTTACATCATACTCGTAACGACTTCGTTTTAGCAAGCTTTGGCAAGAAAATTGTACTGTTCTAATGCTGGGGTTAAACCTTCCACCGACTCGTGCGTTAAACGGAAGCGATAGAGATACAATGACCCTGTCATCTGAAGACCTATATATAGAAGATACTCACTCAAAGATCAGAGAAGCACTTATGACTGCTGCTGCACCTGCAAAGACACCGTCTGACAGAGATTCGGGAAAAATTGAGTACGAAGCAATTATTGGCTTAGAGACTCACTGTCAACTCAGTACGGAAACTAAGATTTTCTCCACTAGCTCTGCGGCCTTTGGCGCAGACCCCAATACTCATATAGATCCGGTCACGATGGGGTTGCCGGGGGTTTTGCCCGTACTCAACGAAAAGGTACTGGAGTATGCCGTCAAAGCAGGGCTCGCGCTAAATTGCCAAATCGCGCCCTATAGCAAATTCGATCGTAAGCAGTACTTCTATCCAGACCTACCGAAGAACTATCAGATCTCTCAATACGATTTGCCGATTGCCGAGCACGGCTGGCTAGAAATTGAAATTGTCAAAAACGGCGAGCCCTATCGTAAGCGCATCGGTGTCACTCGCCTGCATATGGAAGAAGACGCAGGCAAGCTAGTTCATGCCGGTAGCGATAGCCTTGCCGGCTCGTCTTATTCGCTGGTGGACTATAACCGAGCCGGCGTACCGCTCGTGGAAATCGTCTCTGAGCCAGATATTCGCTCGGGCGAAGAGGCCGCAGCCTATGCGGAAGAAATTCGGCGCATTATTCGCTACTTGGGCGTGGGCGACGGCAATATGCAGGAGGGCTCGCTACGCTGCGATGTGAATATTTCTGTGCGGCCGGTGGGGCAAAAGGAATTTGGCACCAAGGTTGAAATTAAAAATATGAATAGCTTTAGCGCGATCGCTAAAGCTATTGACTACGAAATTGAGCGCCAAATTGAGGCGATTGAATCGGGTGAACCCATTTACCAAGAAACGCGCCTTTGGGAAGAAGGCCCTCAGCGCACCAAGAGCATGCGTCTCAAAGAAGGCTCCAGCGACTACCGCTACTTCCCCGAGCCAGATTTACCCCCTATTGAAGTCTCTGCGGACCAGCTTAATCAGTGGAAAAGCGAACTCCCAGAACTGCCTGCGGCCAAGCGCAAGCGCTACGAGGAAGCATTGGGGCTATCGGCTTACGATACAGGCGTCATGACAGACGACAGTGCAGTGGCTGAATACTTTGAAAAAGCCATTTCTACAGGAGCCTCAACCAAGCTTGTCGCAAACTGGATCATGAGTGATATCGCAGGCTATCTAAACGCTGAAAAGATGAGTATCACTGAGATTAAGCTCACGCCCGAAGCCCTCGCTGAAATGGTGAAACTCATTGAGGATGGCACCATTAGCAATAAAATTGGTAAAGATATTCTGCCAGGACTATTAAATAATGGCGGATCACCGAAAAAAATCGTGGAGAGTAAAGGGCTTAGCCAGATTTCCGATCCAGCTGAAATCGAGGCTATGATTGATGAGGTTATTGCGGCTCACCCAGACGAGCTCGCTAAGTTCAAAGCTGGGAAGACTAAACTCAAAGGCTTCTTCGTTGGTCAGGTCATGAAGCGCACAGGCGGCAGAGCCGATCCTAAGCTTACCAACCAGCTTCTAGGGAAAAAGTTAGCGGCGAACTAAGCCACATACCGCCGTCAAAGCCTAGTGACGTCACACCAGCTGAATTACTAAGGGTGACAGGCATCGCAGCCAAAGCCAACATCAAGACCGAAGTTCTTAAATACGAACACGAAATTCTTAAATAAGTACAAAGAGGGGTTATACCCCCCACCCCATGCATGCCATAATGTGCACATGTAGATGCACCCTGATGGTAGGGAGAGCCGAGCGCGGCTCTCCTTTTTTCTTTTTAAACATAGGTTTTCTTTTTATTGCTTCTGCCGAGTGAGTTAGGACACTAATGATCACTAGAAGTCTCACTCAACAGAGGTTACTTATTCAATACGCCGTTTAGAAAGATGTCGGCTAGCATCTCTGCCATCTCCTTCATATCTTCTGGGGTGTTGGCTTCATCGGCCATGGTGGACTGACTAAAGCCGGAAACGGTAAACATGCCAAGGAAGATGCGAGCGACAACGCGGGGATTCATCTGACGATAAACGCCTCTGTCCATAGCAGTTTGGAAAAAGGCTTCGGCGACATCAGTCATTTTGTCGATGACGTCTGCTTGAATGCGATCACGCAACTCTGGATGAAACTGCGCTTCCATAAAACAAACTCGCAGCATATCCGTATTGGCATTCAAACTCAGCATGCGCTTCCGCATCACCTGGGCAACAGCTTTGTAACTGCCCATCTCACTCAGCTCGGTGAGCAAATCCGTCAGAATCTCCATCCATCCCCGAGTTGCCACCTCTACTAAAATGGCCTTTTTGTTCTCAAAATGGCGAAACAAGGTGCCTTCTGCAACCCCAGCGGCTTGGGCCAAATCACGGGTGGTCGTACCGCCATAGCCATGTTTAGCAAAGAGTTTTTCTGCAGACTTTAAGATGCGTGTTTGTGTTTCTGTTTCTTTCGAGACGGTCTTTTTGTGAGGGGCCATTCTTTTAGAAGCAGTCTTTCTTTTGTAACTTCGCATTATGAACGGCTCATCTCAACTAACACACTATTTCACACAGTCACAGTAGCGTCTTTTCCATTCCCCAAGGAATAGTCCCCATGAGCTGTCACAAAACAATATCCACTGTGGGCTTACAGACACAACACGTTACATAACAGATCTGAACCGATGCAAAAGAGGGAACGGTACATCAAACAAGCTCGCTAGAACTATCCAATTAGAGGAATCAATCCAGATAAGTGAGTCCCTTCGCAGTCCGCGAGCTAAGTCCGGGATGGCTCACAGCGGCAGTGAATAAAGAGATGCAACGCTCAATTACGCTGTAAAGTCCGTACTGTGAGGTTCGGATTGTGAGGTTCGTATTTATGCAATGTTTATGCCACTTTCGCGCTGTTATTTTCACGCTGTAACTTTATAGTGTGCTAGCGCCTATTAGAGAATTGCCTATCAGAGGATTGCCCAGTGGAGGTAAGTGCAACGTAATGGATAAGAACACGGCGGCTCGGTTTAATCCGTTTGGAGAAGCCGATTGCGAATCGGAAGTAAAGCTGCTGAAGCAAAACTACAGCCGCTACTTTTTCTATCACACGCGTTTCAACAATTTAGCCCTCGATCCAAATGTGTTTTTAATCATTGGTCGGCGTGGTTCCGGAAAAACGGCACTATCTCAGTTTTTCTCTTTTCAAAAGGTAATGAACCAGGCGATCGCCATTGATGTAGACGAACCGGCGGCCTTTGAAAAAGTCCTCGAAGATATCACCCTCAAAACGCCCCATAGCCGCGAAGTAGCCATTCCTCGTATCGCCTCTATCTGGCATCTCGTGGTCTGGTCTATTATTTTTCGCGAATTACAAGATGTCGACTTGCGCATTCGCAATGCCTGTATCTTTGGTGTCCGTGAAGGCAAGCTGTCGACCTTTATCCGTCATCTGCTCAAAGCACTGCTAGATCGCCTTGTCCAAAGTGAAGATGATCTGCTCGATGAACTAGAAGATATTTTTGCTGACAAAAGAGTGCGCGACGGCATGGACGCAGTGCTTGAAATAGCTAAATATCGCCCCGTTATTGTTGCTTTTGACACCTTAGAAAACTACGCCGTTCACGATCCCACCATGATGAGAGCGACCGCTGCGCTAATCCAGTGTGGCTCAGAATTTAACCGTGACTTTGCTCACCTCGGCGTTCATATCAAAATTTTTGCGATGGCTGAGGTATTTCCCCACCTCAAAGAAGAAGTCATCCTTAACCCACTCAAATCTGTGCGCAACGAAGTACACATGCATTGGCGCCCCAAAGATCTCATGCGTCTAATTAGCTGGCGCTTTTTCAACTACCTAAAAGCCCTCGATTTGTTATTACCAGAATCGCGCAGAATTGACTGGGACAATTCCACCGATGTGCTCGAAAAGATGTGGTATCCGTACTTTGGACAAAGCCTCAGGAACGAACAAGGACTACCTGAGCGAACCTTCCCCTATGTGCTGCGCCACACACAAATGCGCCCGCGTCAGCTGATCGTGCTGTGTAATGCCATTGCCCGACAAGCCAAAGCAAAAGGAACCTTCCCCCGATTTCATCCCGATCTGATTGTCAGTGCTATTCAAAACAGTCAGAACTTACTGGCCGAAGAAGTCATTAACTCCTATAGCTCGGTCTATCCTAAGGTAGGCCGCATTTTAGAAGCCCTTTCTGGAATACCGATGATCTTTCGCGGTAACGAATTAGACAAACGCGCACCTATCACCGCCTCTGAGTGGAGAGGCGAGTACTCACCCCACAGTTTTCGTCAGCTGGTCTCAGAGCTTGGCATTATCGGCAGAGTGCGTCATCTTAACCCCGAGGCAGGCTACGCCGAAGCTGACTTTGAATACAGCAGTGAAGGCCGTTTACCTCTACTTTCAGACAATGTATGCGCTGTGCATCCTATGTTCTACCGAAAGCTTAGCGTCCATCATGAAAATCGTGTCCGGGTCTACCCTTTTCCCGATCACGAAGACTTTAAGCCTTGGCGTCTGGCTAAGCAAAATTAACCGAAATGCCCCTAATTACGCTTCTTTTAACGGTCATTGTGGCCTTTTTTCTCTCCGATGTAGCCGATGCCTTTCCACAAATCCTTTGGGGCTGGGTTCATTGGCCGAGTTGGCTACTCTGGCTAGGCGTTGTTGGCATAGTTGCTTGGTGCATAGGCAGCGATCCTGCGGCCTAAACCTCTCCATACCTAAATTTCTTTCTTTTCTGCGTGAAGCTAATCCGAAAAATCACGTAGATCATCTGCATAAAACATTACGGCATCTAGCGATAGGGCCCTAACTGCGCTATAAGCTATTAAGCAGCGGCGTTTTTGCACTGTTTTTTCTATTAATGGAGAGCCTATGTAGGGATAGATCAACTGCGCTGGCAAAAGAGTATGAAGGACTCATAAAGTTTAGTCAGCAATATTATAGGCCGACAGAATTGCTCACCCGCTGCTGGGAAGTGTGGTTATAGAGCAGTTTTTCTCGATAGAAGCAGTTTTTCTCGATTTAACAGGTCCTTCCGCAGCATTTGCTTCTACCGTACTTGCCTCTACCGTGCTTATTTCTACAGTGCTTTCTACCATCGTCACTACACCATGATCACTAGTCGAAAGATCCCCAGTCAAAAGGTTGCACAGCCAAATAGCATCTGTCCCAACCCAATCAGTTTTGACTTTGATTGGCAGCAGCTCAAACAGCTTGCAGGCGAAGATAATGACTTTGAATATGAGTTATTAGAGATGTTCTTGCAGGATGCAAAGCAGAACTTACAAGCACTAGAACGCGCGATCGCCACCCGCAGTACACAAGCCATCAAAGACATTGCGCATTCATTGAGAGGCGCGAGTGCCAATGTAGGAGCTTGCTCTATGGCTCTTTTTGCCCGTCAGCTAGAGCAGGTTGCTCACTGCGGACAGTTCACAGAAGCGCACAGCCTGCTTCGACAAATTACTGTGCAATGCGAGCATATCCAGTCATACTTGCAGGCAAAACAGTAACGATTCATACAAAATGTGCCCGTAACGGTTGCCTTCTTTCCGTTAAACTGCAAAAATTACAGCGGTTTTCGACCTTCGCTATTGGTTAATTGCAGCCAGCTAGTCTCGGTGACGGCTTCAATCTAGCCCTTCTAAACGCGTGTGGGTCATTCGTTTTTGTAAGGAACCCCTGTGAAAAGAATTGAAGCGATTGTGCGTCCTGAAAAGCTACAGGACGTTAAAAATGCTCTAGTAAGCATTGGAGCTACTGGCATGACCCTAGAAGATGTCCGCGGATTTGGACGTCAAAAAGGTCAGACCAGCACCTATCGAGGGATCTCCTACACGGTTGAATTTTTAACGAAAAAGCGTCTAGTCTTAGTCGTTTCTGATGAAAACCTAGCAACTATTCTAAACACCATTGCCACAGCAGCGGCAACAGGCACCATTGGCGACGGCAAAATATTTGTGTCTCCTGTAGAGGAAGCGATTAGAATTCGCACAGGTGAAACGGGCTCAATCGCGCTTTAGTCCGTGTCCGGTTAACCCGTCACTCGCAAGCATTAGGCGCTGCGCAGCGCCACAATAGGGTCTAGCTTTGCGGCCTGACGGGCCGGAACAACACCAAAAAATAGGCCAATGCTACCAGAAACACCAACGGCAATCACTACCGCAGCCGCAGAAACCCCCGCCTCAAAGGGAGAAAGGGCTGCTATCAGGTAGATGCCACTTGCGCCTAGGCCAGTGCCCACCAAACCGCCAATAGCGGAGAGGATAATGGCTTCAATGAGGAACTGGGTCAGGATATCGCGCTGAGTTGCTCCGATCGCTTTGCGCAAGCCAATTTCTTGCGTGCGCTCGCGAACAGAAACAAGCATGATATTCATGATGCCTATGCCCCCGACGAAAAGCGAGATGGAGGCGATCGCTGCCAGCATTAACGTCAGGGCACCTGTTACCGTATTTGCGATATCCAGCAGTGTGTCCTGACTGGAAATGTAGAAGTCATCGGTATCGGTAATACCATGGCGTAGGCGCAGCAGATTGGTGATTTGAAATTCAGCCGTCTCCATCGCCGCTTGACTGGTGGCAGAAACGGAAATAAAGCCCACATCAATGCCATAAGGTGAGGTGCGACCAACGATTCGACTAGCCAGTGTCGTAATCGGAATCATCACAGCATCGTCATAGTCAAGCCCTAAGTTAGAGCCTTTTTGCTCCAGGACACCAACAATTTCGAAGGAGATGCCTTTGATGCGAATTTGATTGCCGAGGGGATTTTGCCCATCAAATAGGCTGTCGGCTAGGGTACTGCCTAAAACACCAACAAGCGTATTGGAGCGCTGATCTAAGTCGTTTAGGAAGCGGCCTTGAGCGATTTCAAAACTGCGAACGCCAAGGAACCCTTCAGTCGTGCCCACAATACTACTGCTGGTATTGCGGCTGCGGTAGCTAATAATCCCTTGGGTTGTTTTTTCGGCGGCGACAGCAGCAACAGAAGGGACTTGAGTGGCAATAGCATCGGCATCGGCAACCACTAAGGTCCGAGGGATATCCAAATCACCCAGCTGACGCGCCTCCTGACTGCCAGGAACAACGAACAGCACATTGGGGCCTAGCGTTTGAAGCTGAGCATTGACGTACTTCTGTGCGCCTTCACCAATGCCAATCATAGTAATAACTGACGCATTGCCAATAATGATGCCAAGCATGGTCAGCCCGCTGCGCAGCTTGTTAGCACCAAGGGTCTTGGTTGCCATTTTCAGGCTTTCCGTAAAGTCCATTCACCGTAAGTCCCTATTCAGCAAAGTCAGCATTGAGCAAAATTGGCATGGCGCTAGCTAAGGCGACAGCCGCAGATGTCTACAGCGTAGCGAATTCTATCGATGTTGATTACTGCTGATGGGGTAGTGCTGATGGAGTAGTGCTGATGGAGTAGTACTGATGGGGTACTCCCGATGCTATTGGCTGATATCACCTACGCGGTGCGAGCATAGCTCGACTTTGACAACGCCTGTTGCGCTTGTCGGTAGTCAGCTGGAATGCTGATATTGACAAAGTTGCCGTTGGAGATGAAGCCGTAGACATTGAGCTGATGGAAATAGGC
Organism: Cyanobacteria bacterium P01_D01_bin.105; assembly: GCA_039025345.1. GTDB lineage: Bacteria > Cyanobacteriota > Cyanobacteriia > Phormidesmidales > Phormidesmidaceae > Phormidesmis. Next base: position 30,345 of record JBCCOO010000006.1, read on the forward strand.
TTCAATGAAGTCACTCTCGAAAGAGAATCGGTGGGGAAGGGGTTTGGGCAACCCGTCAAATAGGGTTTGATTGAGCAAATAGACACCGCTATTGACTAAACCTTCAGGTTCACAGCATTTTTTTTCAAAGCCAATAATGCGTTGACACATCGATGCTTCACGCTCGTGTTGATTGAGGTGAACGGTACCGTAACTGCCTATGTCACACATGGGCTTTAGCGCCAAGGTGAGATCGGCTTTGCGCTGCCGATGGCTATCGACCATGTCGTGAATGTTGACATCAAATAGGGTGTCGCCTTTAAGCACCAAGACCTCTTGAGATCGGGTGTAGGCCAGCGCATTTAAGATGCTGCCACCAGTACCCAGCGGGCTTTTCTCAACGGCATATACAATTTTGCGGTTGTAAGCGCAATTGCCAAAATAGTCTTGTATGGTGCTGTCTTTGCAGCCTACAGTCAGAACAATGCGCTTAATGATGGAGTGAGCTAGCAGCTTTTCTAGCAAAATATCGAGGAAGGGAACACCTCCCACAGGCGCCATTGGCCCAGGCACTTCTGAGATGCGCGAGCGCCCTCGAGTGCCCCAACCGCCTGCCAAAACAATAGCGTCCATTTCTTATAGAAAGTATCCTTATTGCGGAATATATATAGCCAAATGGCCTGTCAATATGATTCAAGACTTGCATCATTCAAATTCAAAGCCTTGTGCACAACCTTACTGACCATACTCCTGGAATTCAGGCACTTTCACCATGCAGTTTCAATAGAATTTCCCAGCCAACCATAATGTCTTCGTAAAGCCGCTTCATAAAACTACTGAGGAGCACGTTACTGAAAAGCAGGTTACTGAAAAGCAGATTACGGAGAACTCAATTACTGAAAAGCGGGTGACTTAGAAGCGAGCGACTCAGAAAAGCATCTGTCAGCGCTCAGGTCATTAGGGAGTCCATCCCCGCAAACAGACGATGTCAACAAATGACTGATGTCAACAAATGGCTGATGTCAACAAATGACAATAACGGCAGCATTTCTGCATGCCTATCGCTTAATGTCATCGCGCAAATCGGCCAAATCGGTATAGACATCCGCCAGATCGATGAGGCTATCGCTGGTCATCGACTGTAGACTAACGACCTCTAACGAAACACCCCGCTGAGAAAGAACCTGCAATGCGTATGCCAAGTTCCCATCGCCACCTAGCAGTGTCAGTGTGGAACAGTATTCAGATATCCGCATCATGTCCACAGCCATTTCAACATGCATATTGGCCTTGCGTGAACCGTCGGGTAGGTGTGCTAGATCCTTACTAACAACGCGGTGCCCGTGGCGATTTAACCACAGCAAAAAGCCTCGCTGCTTTTCATTTTGTGGATCGACGCCCGTGTAGAAGTACGCTCTGAGCAGACGGCGACCGCCGACAAGCGTCGCAAGCAGACGCCGATAATCCACTTCAATATTGAGGTGAGAGGCTGCATAGAAAAGGTTAGAGCCGTCAATGAATATGGCTATGCGATCGCTATTTTGATACACAGTTTGTGAACTTGCCTGGAAATTAGGCGCACGATTATGGGCATGACGGCGAACGCTGTTGCGGGCTGCACTAGCGACATTCACCGATGGCACATCAATCGATGACACCTCATCAACGGAAGATTCATTACTAACGGGTGACTCGCTCAGCGAGGGTAGAGCCGTAGATGAACCCGCAACCAATGCATCATCAGTTGATAGCTTATTGATCTTTGATGACCTAACTTTTGATGACCTAATTTTTGATGACCTGCTGGTCAGAGGATTCGCCATATCAGTATCAAGGTCTCGCTCCTTGGAGGCTATTTCTACCTGCACAGAGGCCCTATTCTGGGAGCCCTGGGCAAGATTATTTTTGTCACTCGTTTTTGGGGTACCGGCCTTAGAAGCAGCGATAGATGTCACAGATTTTCTGGCCGGGTTTGAGTCAGAAGGCTTCAATGTTTGGATGGATGTCTCAAAATATTGCGAACTTTAACAGTTTAATCTGTGGGTTGGCTGGTCAGGGAAATGTCTGTGAATGATTTAATGAATGGCCACAAGCGTTGCCCATTAAAGGTTTATTAACATTAGCCATAAAGTACAGACCCGGTTCCTATTCAAGCTCTACCGCTGGCAACAGATAGTCCTACTGAAAGTAAACTATCTAAAGATAGATAGTCTACGAACTGGGCCATAAAAACTGGGCCATAAAAGACAGCTGAGGCAAAGTAAGAGGGCGGTGGCGCAGTGAAAGAGCCATTATGAAAGAGCCATTAAAAGCGCAAAGGCACAGCAAAAGACACATAAGGCATGAGACAGTTTACACAGCTCTTTAAAGCTATTGATGCAACCACCTCCACAAATGAGAAGGTAAGTGCCTTACGGCATTATTTTCAAACAGAGACTCCCATTAATGCTGTGTGGGCGCTGTATTTGCTGTTAGGAAAAACGAGAAGACGACTCATAACTTCCCGCATTTTGAGGGAAATTTTTCTCCATATTTCAGATATTCCTGAATGGCTATTTGAAGAAAGCTATTCCCATGTGGGGGATTCAGCCGAGACCATTGCACTGCTGCTGCGAGATACCCCTATTGAAAAAACAGGCGCCTCGAACGCCACCGGCAACACGCCCCTACACGTATGGATGGAGACTATCATTCCCCAAGTAAAACAGCTTCAAAAAACGGACGAAACCCACCTAAAAAATCTGGTCATCGACTGGTGGGCAAATTTATCCGACAGTGAGATTTTTGTACTGAATAAAGTGCTCACAGGCGCTTTTCGAATGGGCGTAAGCAGCAAGCTGGTGGTGAAAGCCCTGGCCGCCGAATATCGCCTGACAGAAGCGGTAATCACCCACCGGCTAATGGGTGAAATTGAACCGACGGCTGCTTTTTACGAGGCACTCATCGATCCAAATGAAGCCGATACTGCCCCTTCTCAACCCTATCCGTTTTTTCTGGCTGCGCCCGTTGATAGGGAGAAGTTTGCCACAGAAAATATGCGTGACTGGCAGGTGGAATGGAAATGGGATGGCATTCGGGCACAAATGATTTATCGGGCCGATCAAGTGTTTATCTGGTCTCGGGGAGAAGATTTAATCACCCATCAGTTTCCTGAATTTGAAGCAGCGCTGAGACAGTTGCCCGAAGGGACGGTATTGGACGGTGAGATTGTCTGTTGGGATGGTGAGAAGCCGTTGGACTTCAATTTTTTGCAAAAGCGGCTGGGCCGTAAGCGGGTTACGAAAAAGCTCTTGGCAGAGAACCCAGCACATTTTATTGCCTACGATCTGTTGGAAAGTAACGGCAAAGATATTCGAGCCTGGCCGATGCATGAGCGGCGCTCAGCGCTGACAGCATTGCTGGATGGTACACCTCACGAGCGGGTGAGTTACGCGGTGCCTTTGGACATAGCCTCGTTAGAAGTACTGGAGGAATGGCGATCGCAATCTCGAGACTATGGCGCAGAAGGGCTCATGCTTAAAGCCAAAAGTAGCCCTTATTTGGTTGGACGCAAGCGCGGCTACTGGTGGAAGCATAAAGTCGATCCGATGACGCTGGATGCGGTGCTAATTTATGCGCAAGCCGGCACAGGCAAGCGGGCAAATCTGTTTACAGACTACACATTCGCACTTTGGAAAACGGACGCAACGGGCAAAACACTCGTGCCGTTTTCCAAAGCGTACTCGGGGTTAGACAATCAGGAAATTGAGCAACTAGACCGCTGGATTAGACGCAACACAATAGAGAAATTTGGCCCGGTTCGCGCTGTCAAGCCTGTTCATCTATTTGAAATCGGCTTTGAGGGCATTGCAGCATCAAAACGACATAAGTCGGGGATTGCGGTACGATTTCCGCGCATTTTGCGATGGCGTAACGATAAGCCAGTTGAAGAAGCCGATACGCTAGACAATGCGTTAGCACTGCTGCAAAGCTATTCGTCTGCCGCCGCCAAGCAACCCGACAGGCCATGTCCGACAAACCATGTTGATATCAGCGAATGTTGATATCAGCGAATATTGATATCAACCCGTTCGGTGAGGCGACTGGGCTTGGAGGGTGTGGTGAGCTGGCAAATCCAGTCACCGGTTTTGCCAGTTAAGAAGGGCACGATACTGCCGTCGCTGGCTAGGGTTCGGATGCGATCGCGACAGTTATAAATCTCCAGAGGCTGTTTAATGCCGTCCACATTGAGCACCGTTCGATACTCCCAATACCGCGCGGCGCTGCGTTTGATGCTGACAGCACATACCTGATGACCGCTAAACACACGACAGGTATTTGAACTCTTCGGCGCAGTTGTAAAACTCAAAAACCACACGACAAAGGGGAGCAATAGCATCAGCACAACGACCACCCACCATACGGAAAGAAACTTATCGACAATCAGAGACTTCATAGAAGACATATGGTGGAGAGCAACTTAGCAGTGGGCGTATCGATAACTATTGGGACAGACCTCAAACTGTGAGTCTCAAATTGTGAACCTTAAACTGTGAACCTTTGTGAATTCTACCGCTTCTTTGGCAACGCATTGGGTTTCGAGTCAGGAGCCGCAAGGCCCAGCGCTTTCGGTTCTAATCGTCAACTCGCATGATAAAAGCAGCCATTTCCGTAATTGCCGGGGGTTATATGTGTTTTTAAATACATGCATGATGCATTGAGTGTTCAATTGCTCAGACGAACTGATAGGTGCCTGATACAATGGCGATTCAAAATCATGCCATTCAAAAATTTTAAAAGGTTCCCACTGCTTCGCCCATGACAGCCCAAACCATTCCTGTCCTAGACCTTAAAGACTTTGCTGACGGTAGCAAAAAAGAGTCTTTTACAGACGCTTTCGGGAAAGCACTGTCAGAGCTAGGCTTTTTTGCGTTAGTTAATCATGGTGTAGAACAGCGCATCATTGATGCCGCTTATGGCGCGGCAGAAGCGTTCTTTTCACTCTCTGAAGAGACCAAAGTTCAGTACGATGCAGCCGCATCAAAAGGACAACGGGGCTTTACGCAATTCGGCAAAGAACATGCTAAAGGTAACGCTGCGCCTGATCTAAAGGAATTTTGGCACTTGGGACGCAGTGAGGAAGCGGCAGGCGCGATAGACTATCCAGACAATATTTGGCCCCGTGAAGTGCCTCAGTTTCGCCCGGTGATGTCTACGCTGTTTCAACAGCTTGAAGCTTGCGCTACACAACTGATGGAAGCCTGCGCACTTTACTTGAAACAACCGCCTGATTTTTTTACGACACAGGTGACAGAAGGCCAAACCATTTTGCGGGTCATTCACTATCCGCCGATTCCAGAGGATATTACCCCTAATAGCCAGCGCGCGGCGCCCCATGAAGATATCAATCTAATCACGCTCTTATGCGAAGCAACAACGCCTGGACTAGAACTGCTTAAGCCCGATGGCACTTGGCTTCCCATTCAACCTATTGCGGGTCAAATCATCGTTGATACCGGTGATATGCTCCAGTCATTGAGCAACGGTTTGCTCAAAAGCACCACTCACCGTGTGGTGAATCCAAACAACAGCCGGAACAGACGGTTTTCGATGCCTTTCTTTGTTCACCCCTGCCCTGACTTTGACCTGACACCCCTGCCCGAGTGCATTCAGCGAATGGGTAACGAACCGCTTTATCCTGCACAAACCGCAAGCGAATATTTACAAAAGCGCTTGCAAGAGATTGGCCTGGCATAATTGTGGTGTCCCTAAATTTTAATTCCACGCGATAATTAAACAAACAAACGGTCAGTTCTCGCATTCTTTTGGTCAATGGATTTCTCCCTTGCTGTTCCCACTTTCGTCATTACGCTGCGTGAAGGCGTTGAAGCGGCGCTTGTTGTCGGCATTGTTTTAGCCTGTCTGAGTAAGGCGAATCGCAGCGAATTAAATCAGTGGGTATATGGCGGCGTTGCTGCGGGCCTAGCGGGCAGCGTCTTGATTGGCTTGTTTCTAAGTACGTTGCTCAGCCGTGTACAGTACGCAGCACCGACTGTTCAAGCTGTTGTGAAACCATTTTTAGGCGTTACGTTTGGCAGCGTTGCGATAGTAATGCTGAGCTGGATGCTAATTTGGATGACCCAGCAGGCCAGAAGTTTAAAGCGCAATGTAGAGGGCTCTTTACAAGATGCGCTGGCAGATTCAGAAGGGGCGAGCGTTAGTATCTTTAGCCTGGTCTGTATTGCTGTTTTGCGTGAGGGATTTGAGACGGTTCTATTTCTGTTTAGTAACCTTCAGCAGAGTACGGAAGGAATTTTAGGGGCGATCGCAGGTCTCTTGTGCGCCTTTGCCATTGGCATTGCCATCTTTAAATTCGGCGTCAAAATCAACCTCAAACTGTTCTTTCAAACGATGGGTATTTTTCTACTGCTGATCGTAGCGGGCCTTGTTGTCTCCGTATTCAAGAACCTAGACGCGGCCTTTGCGGCCATCAGTACCCTTAACCAGCCCAATGTAGACCTTTGCATCAGTAGGCAATCTTGTATCCTGGGGCCACTGCTCTGGGATGCCAGCGCGTTTCTACCCGACAAACAGTTCCCGGGTATTTTGCTGAAAACACTGATAGGCTATCGCGATCATATTTATCTGCTGCAGCTCATTATGTATGTTTCATTCATTGTTGGCGTCGGCGGAAAATATTTCCGCAGCTTGGAACCAGCGAAAGTAAGCAACAAGCAAAAAATCGATACAAAAGCGCAGCGAAACGCTTGACACAGGCCACTTACAAGAATGCCCCTACTTCCAAACATAAAGTAGAGGCAAACCATTAGGGGCAAACAGTGCCGATATTCAAATAAGCTTCAACTATTCTGAATGCTTATCCTGCTTACTATCTTCAGAAGCCTCATCTTCCGAGCTGTCCTCGTGGGTTTCAATTCTGTGATGAGACTTTTCCAGTAACCGCTCAAAACGCTCTTTGCTCCAGCGGTCAGTGGCGTAAGAAATGGCGCTGATTTCTTCAAGGCGAATCAGCCAAACGGTGCGCTGGTAAGGATCATCGGGAAGTTCTTCGTCTTCAAAGCCTTCAGCAACGTCTACATCCACAACTTCTACATATTCGGCATCAAGATGGATGGGAATACCGACGAGGCGAGTGCCGGGCATGCGGAACCAGACTTCGCTACCCGCGTGGAGGGCTTCTTCTAGGCGATGGTAAAGGCGGCTTTGAGTGGAAGGCGAATAGGCGGCGGCACGATCACTACCAGGATTTTCTAGGCGGGCGCTGCTGTTTTTGGTGCCTTCTGTCATCATCTTCCTCCTAAAAACATTCTGCCGAATGGCTCATGCGAATATTCTAATTCGATATCTACTCTTGCCCTTGCTACACATTCAACAGACTTTCCAGTGAGTTTAGCTCTAACGAAAGACCGTCGCTACTGTGCTTTTGGCTAACTTTATAACTGTTAACAAAGATAGCAAATGTCAGCTGGCAATTTTTGTAAGAAGACCCTAAAGATTGAGAGCGTTAAACCGTCGCAGATAAACTTTTAGGCTTCATTGAGGGGCAACTCAACTAGAACTGAGTCTACTTAGCGGGTCGCACTCGCATGAGCGGCTGGCCAAATTCTACAGGCTCCGCGTTTTCAACCAAGATATCGACAATTTCGCCAGATACTTCCGCTTCCAGTTCATTCATGAGCTTCATTGCTTCAATAATGCACACTGTCTGTCCACTTTGAATGCGATCGCCTGTTGCCACAAAGGCAGGTTCATCTGGCGCAGGTGAACTGTAGAACGTACCAACCATAGGAGAGGTAATTTCCACTAGAGACGGATCGACTGACGGCGTGGGGGGGGCGGAGTCTGCAGCGGGCTGTGGGGCCGGTGCTACCGGCATAGCAGGTGGTTGCATGGCCGCTGCGCCGATGGGCATTGCCATCGGTGCTGCTGCTGGCGCAGAATTCATCACCACATCGGGCTGCAGCGCAGAGGGCTTACGCAGCGTTAGCTCAAAATCTGCATCCTTTAAAGTCAGCTCTGCAATATCGGATTCATTCAGGGCGGCAACCAGCCCCTGAAGTTCTTGGAAACTAAGAGTCACTTATTAAAAGCTCCATATCTTAATGCACTCACACGCTTTCTCAAACTTTGGGTTTGGGCTCTTTGGCTTTTTCAGCCCTTACCGGATTTTGGGGGCTAATGAGCATTTAGGTCTCTCGGCCAAGGTAGCTGTCGTTACGCGTATCGATCTTAATTCTTTCACCTTGGGAGATGAACAGGGGTACCATCACCTGAGCGCCCGTTTCGACGGTAGCGGGTTTAGTACCACCGGTCGCCGTATCACCTTTGACACCAGGATCGGTCTGAGTGACTTCTAGCGTCACTGAGTTAGGTAACTCAACTTCTAGAACCGTATCATTCCAGATCAAAACGGTGACTTCCATTTCCTCCTTGAGGTATTTCACCCGACCACCAATTTGATCTTCATTCAGCCGTGTCTCTTCATACGTTTCCATATCCATAAAGACGAACTGATCGCCCTCTCTATAGGTATGCTGCATCGTCTTTTTCTCAAGAATGGCCTGAGGGACTGTTTCACCCGCCCGAAACGTTTTATCTACAGTGCTGCCCGTCTGCGCGTTTTTTAACTTCGTGCGAACAAAAGCGGACCCCTTACCGGGCTTAACATGTAGAAATTCAACGACGCGCCACACAGAGCCGTCTAGCTCAATGCTGGTGCCGGTGCGAAAATCGTTGCTTGAAATCATGGCGATCGCTAAAGTGTGCAGCTATTTGGGGTTGCGCGGCGAACAAACCTATCCGCGCTGAACAATCGGCAATCATTGTACAGCGATGAGGTAAATTGCCTCTCTCGCTGACAGATAACGTCATAGGTTTTATTCGGGCCAATCAGACTGTAGCCAGACTGTAGCCAGACTGTGGCCAGACTGTGGCAAGATCAGAAGTGACCGCTGCTATTAGCCTTTGTATCTTTCATGAATTTGCGATTGCTCCGATCTCCTTTACCCGCTCGATTTCTTTGTAGTGCGGTGCTTTCAATGACACTCCTGGGTGTCAGCTTGTTTGGTGCGATCGCGCCTGCCTATGCAGGCTTACCCCCTGGCAACGCCGTTACCGACGGTGCAGCGCTGCTGCGCTACTCGCTCCCTATCGACAACCCAGAAATTCGCAAGGTTCAAGGCGAACTAGAAGGCTTGTCTCAGTGGCTGCGCAGTAAACGATGGGGGCCTATCAAAAAAGATCTCAAAAAAGTAGACAAGCTCATTAACCGTAAGCGCGATGCCATTTTAGACTCGGTGCCCGCAGATCGTCAGGCGCAGGGGCAGGCGATCCTCGATAGCATTGCATTAGGCATTGAGCCCATGGTGGCCCTAGCTGACGCAAAAGACCAAGAAGGCGTATGGATAGCCCGTAAAGAACTCCTCGATCAGGTGGGCGAGCTAGAAGAACTAATGGTAGAGGGCTATCCGTTTGAGGTGCCCGAAGAGTATGACAATTTGGCCCAGCTAAAAGGCAGAGCCACCGTTCAGTTTGAAACCACCCAGGGCAATGTCACGGTCATTGCAGATGGATACAGTGCCCCGGTTACAGCCGGTAACTTTATCGACTTAGTAGACAAAGGCTTCTACAACGATATGCCGTTTATTCGAGCTGAAGACTTCTATGTGCTGCAAACGGGCGATCCGGCAGGGCCAGAAGAAGGTTACATCGATCCAAACACGAAGGAATACCGCGCGATTCCGATGGAGATCTTGGTGAAAGGGGATGATTTGCCGACTTATGGCGTCACGTTAGAAGAAATTGGCCGGTATATGGACGAGCCCATTTTGCCCTTTAACTCCTACGGCAGTTTGGCTTTGGCTCGCCCTGGCAATGACAATAACGGCGGCTCTTCTCAGTTTTTCTTCTTCTTGTTTGAAGCCGAACTAACACCAGCTGGGCGCAACATGCTAGATGGTCGCTATGCGGTCTTTGGCTACACTATCGATGGCAAAGACGTGCTGAGAAAGCTGAGCGCGGATGACAAAATTGTGTCAGCGAAGGTGATTGATGGCTTCGAGAATTTGCAGCAGCCGAAGGCGTAAGCTTTTTGTTACAGCGGCTTGAGTGAGCGCTTTCAGTGTCTGAAGAATAGTATCAACAAGTGTCTGAAGCTTTAACGGTCGGCGATATTGGTGAGCTGGCGCTGATCGAGCGGCTAAAGCCGTTTTGTCAGTTAGGTGCGGTGGGTGACGATGCTGCGCTCATGACGCTACGACCGGGCTTTCAGCTAGTGGTGACCACAGACGTATTGGTAGATGGGGTGCATTTTAGCGATCGCACCACACCTCCCTACAGTGTTGGCTGGCGCTCAGCTGCTGCAAATCTGTCAGATTTAGCCGCGATGGGCGCAGATGCCCTTGGGATTACGGTCGGCTTAGGACTACCGAAGCAGACACCTTGGCCCTGGGTAGAGGCGCTGTATCAAGGCATGTCAGACTGTTTGAGCACTTACGGTGGTCAAGCTATACACGGCGGCGATCTGTGCCGGTCGAATCAGCGAACCGTTTCAATTACGGCACTGGGCGAAGTGGAACCGCAGTGGGTAATTTGTCGCAATGCGGCCACTGCAGATATGACAGTCGTCGTCACCGGTGCCCATGGGGGCTCTCGAGCCGGACTGGCGGTGCTTCTAGGCGAGATTCGCGAAGATTTTCCTGACGCGGCGGCTTGGGTAAAGGCGCATCAGAGACCGGTGCCAAGATTTGATGCGATCGCCCAGCTCAAGGCCGCTGTCAAAACCACTGTCAAAACCACCGCCAAAACCACTGTCAAAAACACTGTCGAAGCGTCGGCCATACCCAAAATTGCGGGCATGGACAGCAGCGATGGACTCGCCAATGCGCTTTTGCAGCTCAGCCACAGCAGCGGTGTTGGCATCGACATCTGTCAATCGTCTGTGCCACTGCCGCCAGGCCTGGAAGACGCGGTCGGGTTTGAGACGGCTCTAAACTGGGCGCTTTATGGCGGTGAAGATTTTGAGCTGGTGCTGTGCTTGCCGAATGATGTCGCAGACGCTTGGCTTCAAATGGATGGGGCAGCGATCGCCATTGGGCGCACAACGGCGAATAGCGACAACAAAGTTCGTTTGTTTGAAACAACAGAGGGTTTTACAACTCAATTTTCTGCATACCAACAGATTGAGCCTAGAGGCTTTCAGCACTTTTGAGATTTAGAATGAGGTTGTTTAGAATCGAGGTTTAGGGAAGGTTGAGTCGTTTGTGCACCGGATGCATAGGCAGCTGCTTCAAAGCAGGCTGACTAAAGTAGACTTCGTAAAACGACCAAGCTGCGTGCGGCCACAGGCACGCTGTCGTTCTTTTTATAATTCTTTGTTCTTTTAACAAAGCCTTCTAACTGAGTGTCTATCAGCAAACGCCATTTGCGATCACGAATGCCCTCTGGCAGCGCAAACTTCAACGGTTCATAGTGGGCATTAAACATCAATAAAAAGCTATCGTCTAACACCTGTTCTCCCCGATGGGTCGGCGTTGCAATTTCTTCTCCATTCAAAAAAACCGTCAGCGTTTTAATAAACCCAACATCCCACTCATCTTCCATCTTCTTGCCGTCTGTATTAAACCAGCCAATATCGCTAATGCCTGAGCCGTGGATGGCACGGCCATAAAACCAATGACGGCGACGTAGCACGGGATGCTTATGCACTAATTTGATCAACTTTTGAGTATAGGTGAGGAGCGCTTTGTTTTCTTCCGGCAATTTCCAATTAATCCAAGAGAGTTCATTGTCGTGGCAGTAGGTGTTGTTGTTGCCTTTTTGGGTTCGTCCCATTTCATCGCCAGAAAGCAGCATCGGTACGCCCTGAGAAAGAATCAGCGTCGCCAACATATTTCGCTGCTGCTGTTTTCTCAGCTGCAAAACCTCTAGATCATCCGTTTCGCCCTCTACCCCACAGTTCCAAGCGCGATTATGGTCTTCCCCATCACGGTTATCTTCGCCATTGGCGTCATTGTGCTTGTGGTTATAGCTCACCAAATCGCGTAGGGTAAAGCCATCGTGTGCGGTGACGAAGTTAATGCTGGCGTGGGGTCTTCGCCCGGTGTTTTCATACAGATCCGAACTGCCCGTAAACCTAAAGGCAAATTCTCCTAACGTAGAGGCTTCACCTCGCCAAAAGTCTCTGACCGTATCCCGATACTTACCGTTCCATTCTGACCACAGCAGCGGAAATTTACCCACCTGATAGCCCCCATCCCCAATATCCCAAGGCTCAGCAATTAGCTTTACTTTTGAAATCACTGGGTCTTGATGAATGATGTCAAAGAACGTTGCCAGCGTACCTTCTTCATAGAGTTCACGGGCCAGCGCCGAGGCCAAATCAAAGCGGAAGCCATCGATATGCATTTCTTCTACCCAGTAGCGCAAGCTGTCCATAATCAGTTTCAGCACTTGAGGATGGCTGACGTTTAGAGAGTTACCGCAGCCAGTAAAATCCATGTAGTAGCGCTCATTGCCCTCTACCAGTCGATAATAGGCGGCATTATCGATGCCACGAAAACTCAGGGTGGGCCCCATCTGATTGCCTTCGCCCGTGTGGTTGTACACCACATCCAAAATGACTTCTATCCCGGCTTTGTGAAGGGCTTGAACCATCTTCTTAAATTCAGTGACCTGCTGGCCAAGCATGCCTGAAGCGCTGTAGCCGGAATAGGGCGCAAAGTAATTCAGTGAGTCATAGCCCCAGTAGTTGCGCTGGTCTCGGCTGGCTAAGTAGCCTGGTGCACCATGAAAGTGGTGCACAGGCATGAGTTCTACAGCGGTGATGTCTAAAGACTTTAGGTGCTTAATAGCCGCAGGGTGAGCGAGGCCTGCGTAGGTGCCACGCAACTTTTTAGGCACTTTAGGATGCAGGCGAGTAAAGCCTTTAACGTGCATCTCATAGATAATGGTTTCGTTCCAAGGAATGCGCAGGGGGCGATCGCCTTGCCAATCAAAGCTCGTATCGACGACCACACATCGGGGGACATTGTTGATGCTGTCATCCTCGTTGTAGTCCAAATCTTCCGCTTCAGCATCCCAGCTATAGCCAAAAGTAGGTTGGCCTGAATTAATATCTCCCGCGATCGCCAGCGCGTACGGATCAATCAACAGCTTATTCGGATTAAATCGGTGACCGTGTTCCGGATCAAATGGCCCATGCACCCGAAAGCCATATCGCTGACCTGGCTGAATGCCTAGAAAATAGCCATGCCAGACAAAGTTATAGACTTCATTCAGCTCATGGCGCGTCTCTTTTCCCCGCGGACTAAATAGGCAAAGCTCCACCTTTGTTGCATTTTCAGAAAAAATAGCAAAATTCGTGCCTTCTCCATCCCAAGTTGCACCCAGTACATTCGCTGTGCCCGGTAGCTGCTTAATTTCCATAACGCCCAACACACCAACCCGAAACACACCTAGAAATCGAAAGCCCCTGAGTAAACAGATTCAGTACTGACAAAGCAATCCACAAACCCTACTCAGAGGCTATTAACGTATCGTGTCTAACGATCGCCATGCAAAGGTCGATACAAAATTAGACTAAGTTGATGACTTTCAGGGTATACCCTTAGACCTAATCTCTCCAGAGATTCAGCACTTTCAAGCGCTTTACTGCACCGTGATTTACTGCACCGTTATAGAAATCTTTTCAGAGAGGACAGGGTTGTCGTGAGGAACATGAGTGTAATTACCGAGCAATAGCTGCAAAGTATGCTCACCCGGCGCCAAGCTCAGGGTTGTTTCCGTTTGGCCGCCTCCAAAGTGCTTAATCTGTGAAGTTGCAGCTAAAGGCTCCGTCAAAGGCGGCAACTCCTCCACATCAATCAGTAAATGATGGTGGCCCGTGCCGTCCTTATCCACCCCAGCCGGTGCAATGCCCATCTCCGACAGACCAAACTTCACGGTAAATTGCTGGGGCACGGTGTCGCCATCTTGAGGTGTAATCAAATATGCGCGAGCCGTTTCAGGCGCATGAGAAAGGCTAGCAGCCGTGGCAGTCGGCACCGCAGATAGAAAAACTGATAGCATGACCACCAGTGCGATGCCAACTAACCCTGGAGCAGGCTTTACAGCGACAGAATCTACAATGCGGCGGACGGCATGATAAACAGCGTAATAGGCAGTGCGACGAGCAAGATTCATTAGGCAAACCGTTCTAACTAGACAGGATGTCTATTCATCTTAAATAACGATGGCCATCTGCGCTTAGACAATGTTGTTTCCGAAGGTTCCTCTCGTATCGAGATCTCTGAGGTAATACAGCACAAAACAAGCCGCCAGCATTGGCCAGGATGCATAGAACAAGATGTTTGCCCCCTCAAAAGTGCAATGTATTTAGGAAAGGACACCAGCGTGGAAGCGGTGTGCATCAGCAAGACCAAACCGTAGGATAGTTTCTTTTTAAAGCCAACTAGAAAAGCCAGCATAATCGCGAGTTGAAGCGTACCGAGGAAATAGGAAACGGCTGTACTGATACCGCCAATACCGTAAAAAGATTCAAATACCGCTGCAGTGTGCTCGGGCTTTACAAATTTATCGAGCACCCAAATGCTCATAGCGATGAAGATGCTGATACGCGTTAGCAACAGCACCAGTGAAACACGCTGAGCAATCGGGGTTGTGATGCCAGTGGTTGTAACACCAGAAGCTGTAGACGTCGGTTGTGTATTCATAAGGCGTTAGGATGACAACAATTATTTGCACGTCTCAATTGTGGTGCTTACCCCCTAACGGCCATATGAGAGTGTCCTTAAAGTTTGCTGTGCACGCTAAGTCATGGGTAGCATCTTATAATTTGGAGTAAGTCTGCCTCCTAAATACTCGCAGACCCACACCCACAGGCTTATACTCACAGGCTTATACTCACAGGGCCATACTGGCCCCATACTCACAAAGCCATACTGGCCCCATATACTCACCGAACTGTCTACAGAGCTGCTCTGATGTTCCACGACCTGCTCGCTGCTCAAAATAAGGCCCTCGTTCTTCAGTTTTATAAATCCTTCGATATGCGCAGCTTGGCAGACGGACTGCGACTTCTCTCTCCCCAGCTTGTTGCGCACATGGCAGGCATCGACCATCCACTGAACAAGGCCGCCTTTAGCAAAATGGGCACTGAAGTGTACAACGCTTTCCCCGATGGCCGTCATACCTTCACCCAGGTTATCGCCCACCGAGATACCGTTACAACTTATGGCTTTTTTACGGGGACTCATTTAGAGACGTTTCAAGGCATTCCCGCAACAGGTAAATCTGTTCGATTTTCAGTTATGCACATCGACCGTGTGGGTCACAGCAAAATTGTGGAACATTGGGGCCAGGGCAATAGTTTAAGCCTAGTACAACAACTTGGAGTCAAATTAGTCCCGAGCCCAGGCATATTGCTGAAATTAGGACTCAACGCCGGTAAGCAACTGCACGGCGAGGCCTTTGAAAAACTGCGCGCCGTTACACAGCCAGACTACTATCCAACCTCTCTTGAATAAACGCAGCCATCCTAGACAAAAACACTCCTAGACAAAACGGGCAAAACGGGCAAAACGGCAGATGATTTGTTCTATATAGGTCAACTTTTACAGAAAGCTTTGGCAGAAAACCCTTTCGTTCCTCTGATAGCTCGTTATGGCGTTTCCTTATATTTCTTTCCTAATTTTTTCTCTGCTATGGATTCTCCGTACGGCAAGCTCACTGCAAAGCCCCCATCCCCTAACACAGCACCTCACAACAACAGTATGGAAATATGAATAAGCGGGTTACGTTAAAACTCTATGAGGGGAGCCTAACAGAAGGCTTTTCCGTCATTTTGCAGATGGGCGATGAAGGCAAGTCTCCGGTATTAGAGCTCTCTGGCAGACTACCGGCCTCACCCGTGCTGAGCAAACAGTACCAACAATGGCAAACCGCATACCGGCAGCAAGATCCGCTACATTCTCCGCATCGAATTAAAGCCGTTGAAACAGGATTGCCAACCAATGTCGCAATGGTTGAAGACTGTCATCGTTTGTCAGCACAGCTAGGCGAAACCTTTAACACTTGGTTGCGCTCAGCGCTGTTTCGTCCAGTGCGCGATAAGTTGCTAGAGCGGCTGCAACCCAACGAAACCACTCAGCTTATTTTGCAAACCCAAGACACTACGGTGCAGCGACTACCTTGGCATCTGTGGGAGATTTGTTCGCGCTATCCTGCGCTAGAGATTGCCCTGAGTGCGCCTGTTTACGAAAGCGCCGATATTTCAGCGGTCTCAAGTCGCGATCGCGTTCGCATTTTAGCCATTTTCGGCAACGATAAAGATCTCGATACGGCAACGGATAGAACCCTACTAAAAGCGCTACCCCACGCCGAAATTCAATACCTGCAAGAGCCAGATCGGCCTACGTTAGATGCGTGCCTTTGGGATCAAAAGGGCTGGGATATTTTATTTTTCGCAGGGCACAGCGCGACCCCTGAAGGGGTCGGAGAGCTTTCTATCAACAGAAACGATACCATTACCATTGCTCAGCTAAAGCACTCGCTGCGCAAAGCCGTGAGCCGAGGCCTCAAGATAGCGATCTTTAACTCTTGCGATGGGGTGGGCCTAGCCCAGAGTCTAGCTGATCTGAGGCTTTCACAAATCATCGTCATGCGAGAAGTCGTCTCAGATAGGGTTGCCCATACCTTTTTAAAGTCTTTTTTAGCGGCATTCTCTCGAGGGGAAGCGCTGTATTTAGCCGTTCGAGAAGCCAGAGAAAAGCTATACGCCCTAGAAGACATCTTTCCTTGTGCGTCTTGGCTACCGATCATTTATCACAATCCTGCTGATCTTTCTCCTCACTGGCAAGACTTATCGACTCAAAACTTACCGGATCAAGCCATCTCTACTCAGGCGTTATCCTCTCAGGCGATGCTACAGCCTGCTGAGGGTTCACCCTCTCGGCGGTTGTCTCGTTTGCTCTTGAGCCAGTTAGGGGTAGTCATTGCCTTGCTAGGCATACAGTCTTTCGGTTGGTTTCAAGGCTGGGAACTAAAGATGTTTGATCAGCTAATGCGGCTGAGAGAAAAAGAAAATAGAGACCCTCGAATTGTGGTGGTGGAGGTAACAGAAGACGATGTGCGATCGCAACCTGGCGCAGACACCAGAAGAGGTTCTCTATCAGATAAAGCGCTTTTAGCCGCATTGACAACCTTAGAAACCTTAAAACCTCGACTGATTGGGCTAGATATCTACCGCGATTTTCCTGTACGAGCCGATGAGCCCATGCTAAAAACGGCGTTGGCTGAGATGGACAATCTCATCATGGTGTGCGAGGGAAGTGATGAGAGCATTAACAAAGCAGGCATTTCGCCACCACAGGGTGTCCCCCCTGATCGGGTTGGCTTTATAGACGCGGTAACCGATCCAGATGGAGTTTTGCGGCGCCAGCTTTTTTATATTACGCAAGCCGCCTCTTCGCCTTGCCAGTCATCTGTTAATCTAAGTGCGCTGTTGGCGCTGCGCTACTTGGCTGCAGACGGCATCAATTTTGACGAGGAAAGCTTGCAGCTAGGCAAGACTATGCTAACGCCCTTAGAAGCGAATGACGGCGGCTATCACAATATTTATGCCGAGGGCTATCAGCTGCTGCTAAACTACCGCAACTTAGACGATCCGGCTGATATTGCAGAAAGGGTCACGTTGGCAGAGTTGCTGTCTGGCAACGTTAGCGAAGCAGCCTTTCTAGATCGCATTGTGCTCATCGGCACTACCGCCAGCAGCTTTAAAGATGCCCTGCCCACACCCTACAGCCGCGGCCTAACTACTGAGAATCAAACGAGCGGTGTGTTTTTGCAGGCGCACATGATTAGCCAGTTACTTAGCGCAGCCCTGGGCGAGCGGGCACTGCTACGCACCTGGCCCCAGTGGGGCGAGATACTTTGGCTGTTGGTCTGGATAGGGGCTGGGGGGGTAATTGCATTTTCTTGGAATCGGCAAAATAGCCAAAGAACCGCAAACGGACGAATATTACTGGCACTTCTCAGTGCAGAATTGGGTCTATTGGGATTGTGCTGGCTATTGTTGGCCAAGGCACATTACTGGGTGCCTTGGGTACCAGCTGCGATCGCGCCCGTCGCAGTTGTGGTCACCGACAAATTTGTTGTTGATAGATAGTTGTTGGAAAATAAATTTGTTGTTGAAAAATAGGTTTGTTTTTGAGCAATAGATCTGTTTTTAGGCAATAGATCTGTTTTTGGTTGATAGATAATGATTGATAGAGGTGCAAAAACATGATGAAGGCTTTCCATACTAGATTTGCCCAGGCCCCGTTTTTGAATCAGGCGTTTGCTAATAAGCTCGTCAACGGAATGGTGATCGCGCTATTGAGTAATTTTTCTGTGGCCTCGACGATCGCGATCGCGCAACCGAGCACACCCCATTCAGTCAATGCGCCACCGCTCTTATCTCCCATAGAATTCGTACCGCCCGTATTACCTGATAGGGGCCGCCCTAGAGGCCGTTCCAGCGGCACAGCCAGTCGAGGCGCCTGCGAAATGACAGGCTCTATCCCTCTAACCGCCATCGTGCCGGTTACACAGGTCACACCTGAGGCCATCGAAGGGAGCGAACCGATTATCAACGTTACTTACGAGTCCGTTTTTAGTCTTACTACGCAGACAGACCCTAGCTTTTGGTTCTATGTCCCCTATTCCCCTGCGCAGGTGCCCTTAACGTTTGTACTCCAAAATGAAGAACAGAATCAGACACTCTATGAAGTCACTTACCCACAAGAGGTTTCTGTCACTCATGACTCTGTTATCCATGAAATAGGTACCCATGAAATAGGCACCCGTGAAATGAGCAACCGTGAAATGGGCACCCGTGAAATGGGCACCCGTGAAATGAGCAACCGTGAAACCGGCGTGCTACAGGTGCACCTACCAGAAGCCGAGATATCGTTAGAAGAAGGCCGTCGATATTACTGGCATTTGATGGCTGAGTGTGATGAGAACGCGTCGAGCTTTGTAGAAGGCTGGATAGAGCGGGTGCCAGTGGACGGTTTACTGAGTGAGGAACTTTTAGCAGCAGCCCCCCAAGAAAAAGCGCGACTATACGCACAGAAGGGAATCTGGCAAGATTCCATCACACTGTTGGGTCAACAATTGCTAAATGGAGAAGCTGAAGCACAAGAACACTGGAGAGCGCTGCTATCTTCTATCGGACTAGATGCTGTGGCACAACAACCCTTAATAGACTGTTGCAAGATGTAACAAGCGCAGTTAAAAAGCGAATCTATTGCAAAAAACTTAAACGCTCCTCTGATAGCTGAGTATGGCGCTAAAGCATAAGCGCTGATAACAAGAGAGGAACCAAACTGTGAAACATATTCTATTAACCGTGGCTACATCTGTTGCTTTTGCCTCTAGTCTCGTGCTTCCTACCACCGCACGTGCTCAAGAGCCCATCTTACTGGCCCAAAGAGGACTTGATTGTAACGTTGTTGAAAGTTTAGGCACTAGCCTATCTTCTTCCATTGTAGAAGGTGTTAACGACACTGCTGCAGGAGAGCGCTATCGCATTAACCGACGCAAAACGCTGGTGATAAACGCTGCGCGCTCTGTTTCATTTCGCGGATGCAACATGTCTGTTGTTCTGGATGTAACGCTTAGACGTAAAATTCGGCGCAATGCCCATGGCACCATCACCTTAAATGGAAATATCTCTTCGTTTAATCTACCAAGGCGCGAAGTTTGCTACACCGGATTAAATGTTTCGGATGTGAGCCTGAGCCGGACATTGAGGATTGGTGAGGGCGTTTATCGATGGGCAGCCAATAAGGCCTTGCCAGATAGCGGCTGCCTAAACAACTAGGCCTCTTCATCAACTAGGCCTCTTCATCAACCAGCCCTCTTCATCAACCAGCCCTCTACTGGCCGACGAGATCTTTGAACCAATCGTCATTCCAGATATCTTCAAAAATTTCGTCAGCGAGGGCTTCTTGCTTGTAGCTGGGTTCTAGGCGCACGGCCTGCTGAAGATTTTCAAGGGCCAGATCATTATCGCGCTGGAGGGCGTAGCAGAGGGCGCGGTTGTAGTAGGCTTTGGCGTAGTTGGGGTTGGCTGCGATCGCCTTATCAAAACTGCGCAACGCATCGCGATCACGCCCTAACTTCAGCAACACATAACCCCGGTTATCCCAACCCTTAGCGAGGTTTGGCTTAAACCGTACGGCTTTATCAAAACTAGCAACGGCTTCTTCAAAACGATCTAGCTCCGTTAGCGCTAGTCCGCGATTCAGCCAAGCAACCGCGTCGTTCGCTTGAAATTTCACCGCTTGGTCGAAGGATTCGAAAGCTTTTTCATGTGCCTGCAAAATGCCAAAGGCAACCCCTCGGTTGACCCAAGCCTCGTGGTACTCAGGGTTGATATCAAGGGCACGATCAAAAGCATCGATAGCTTCTTCGCGCTTGCGCAAGCGGCTGAGGACCATGCCCCGGTTAAGCCACGCTTTGGCGTCGGTAGGCTCAGCTGCAATGACTTTATCAAAGACAGCAAGGGCCTCTTCGTATTGGCGCTTTTCACGCAGAAGAAGGCCCGCCTGATATAGCGCTTCTGTATTGTCTGGGTTAAGACGAGTGACTTCGGTAAGGGCGGCGATCGCGTCTTCCTTTCTGCCCAATTCAGTCAGTGCTTTGCTGCGGCTAAACCACAATTCCGCGTTGCTAGGCTGCACTTCCAGCGCGCGATCATAGGCGTTGAGTGCGGCTTCGTACTGATCTTTGTCCAGCTTCTCATCGCCATCGGCAATAAACTCATCGGCTGTGAGAAATAGCTCAGGGCGATTATCTTGCAGCCGAGTAATTTTCTCACGAATCTCAGCGAGCTGAGTTTGGGAGGTACTCATGAACGAATCAGCAACGTACTCAGGCGTAACACGGCCTAGCTCTTTCATAATCTGTTGCTTTTCGCTTTCAGCTTCTGCATTGAGAGATTCAAGCTTGCCCTGAATCTCTTCTTTAACTTGCAGTACTTCAGTGAGGGCTTGCGCTTGGCGATCATCCAAACTCTTCTCTAGCTGTTTAAGCGTTTGCCCAAACTTTTCTTCAATCTGCTCTAAGCGTTTCAAAGCAGACTGCTCACGCGCTTCAGCAGCCTTTGCCAACTCCCCTATCTGCTCACCGAGGCGAGCATCAAAGCTGTTGAGCTTTTCAATAATCACATCGCGCCGACCGAATACCGTATTGCGTACACCCGTAAGTTCGCCCGTGAAGCCGCTTTCGATTTCTTTGAGCGATCGCATCAAACCCTGTCGCTCCTCGTTAATGCCACTTTGCAAACCTTCTATCTCTTGCGCATACTCGTTTTGTAGTTGTTGAACAATACCAACCACCTGCTCTCTTTGTTCACCCAATTCACCCTGTAGCGTATTGAGCTGCTCAGAAAATTCTCTGGTGGCTTCGTTTAGCTCAGTGTAAAGCTCAGTTTTTTGCGTTCCCAGGTCGCTACCTAGGTTGGATAGCTGCGCCCGGAAGCCATCGGCAGTCGCCTGCAGTTGCATAATGACGTGACTGCGCTCTTCACTAACGCCATCTTGCAATCCCGAAATTTGCCCCTTAAACTCGTTGGCGACTCTGGCCATGTCGCCCAAAATGGTTCCTTTGCGTCCTTCCACATCCGCTTTGAGCGTGGCAAACTGCGTCAGAAAGCCGTCCGCAGACTGGCGGAAGCTCTGCATCATGTCCGCCTTTCGCACTTCTACTTCATTGCGAATGTTGTTGAACTGCTGCTGCAGCTCCTCTGTAGAACGCTGGATATTCTGAAGCGCCAGCTCACTGTGGCCTAGCGTGCTCGCCTGCACATCTTTCAGATCTTTAACAATGTTTTGTTCAGACTGCTTCAGATTGTCGATTGCGACATCTCGCTGCTGTTCTATCTTGGCCTTGGCTTCAGCTTCCACATCTGCCAGCTTAGGCCCAAACGCTTCGCTCGATTTTCTAAGGCCCGACAGCACTCTATCCTGCTCAGCCACGGTTTCTGCCTGCAGACTCCCAAGCTGATCAGACAAAATAGATTCCTTGCGATCTACCTCATCAAAGAAGGCATCACGGCGGCGCTGCGTTTCTTCTTTGATCACGCCAACGTGACGAGAAAATTCCGCCTCGGAAGTTGTGAAACGCTGAAGAACTCGCTCATTTTCAACCACGGCCTTCGTTTGCAGATCTTCTAGCTGCTGCTTAGCCTCTAGCTGAATTTCTTCAGTAGCTTTAGCAAAGTCTGTAGCAGTAGCTTCTAGTTTGTTGTTGAGATCAACCAGCTGCTTTTCCCAGTTGCGTGCGGTGCTGAGCTTAAACTCGTTCAGCTCTTCTACTAGATTCTGCAAGACTTCTCTTTGGGCTACCACCTCTCTTTGAAAGCTACTAGATCTACCCTGTAGTTCACCCGAAAGATCGTCTGCGTCGGCCAACACTCTGTTCAAGCTTCGCGTTGCGTTGTGCACCTTATTCTCTAGCTCGGTCATTTCATTGAGCTGAGTACGCACAATGGTGGCCACTTCACTGACAACAGACTTGCGTAAGGCCCACAGCATGGCAATGCCCACGCCCAAAAGCAATACCAGTGCACCCAGCATGATCGACAAAAGCGTCGTGGCCTGATTTAGAGTGGCTTCATCTAGGCTGGCCTCATCTAAACTGGTCTCATCTAGACCGGCTTCATCTACAGTGACCTGAGCTGGGGTGGCCTGCGTTAGAACCTGAGCGGGGATGACTGGATCTAAGGCTGTTTCACTGTCTGTTTCACTGGGAATAGCTTCTGTATTTTGTTGGGCGATGGGGGGAAGTGCTACCGGAGTCGGCGTGCGCGCTTGCGTGCGCGCTATCGAAGCACTCAACACTAGCCAGCTGGTTAGTAATCCGCTGGTAGCTGCTATGGTAGCCGCTCCGGTAGCCGCCTTTAAGCGCCGATTCTTCTGATTCCCCTGCATGGGCGGTAACCCTATCCTTAGCGTGTCTAGTTTACCTGAACCGTAAGGTTATCAGATATTTTGCCTTTCTCTGCTTCCTGCTATGACTTCGCTATATGATTTAGATTAAGCCAACTTTATCTGGCGTTTTAACCTGAGTTGATTCTCACCGCTCACCATGGCCTCTATCGCCCAGCACTATCATCAGCGAACCAAGTATGCTCCGGAAACGATGGCAAAGATGGTTCAAAAATCGGGGCAGGGCGGTCTAGATTGGGCAACACAGCCCCTCCCTTATAAAGACTACAAGCTAGGTTATGAAATTGACCTCAAACCTTATCTAGAGAAAGAACCTAGCCAGATTGATAATCATTGGCGCTGGTGGCAACGGCTCTCGCGCTTACTGATAGATAGCTATGGCCTCACGGCTAAGGTGATGACGTTCTCTGGTAAACCGATGTATTTACGGTCTGCACCCTCGGCAGGCGGTCTCTATCCAGCGGAGCTATACATCGTGTCGAGAGGCACATCATTGCTAGATGCCGGACTGTATAACTATCAAGTAAGAACGCATTCACTGTGGCGCTTTTGGGATGATCACCCCTGGCCTGATTTACAGGCGAGCTGTTTTTGGCATCCGGCCCTCACAACCACGCAGCTGGCCCTAGTTGTGAGCACCGTTTTTGAACGCTCGGCTTGGCGATACAAAGATCGGGCATACCGGCGAGTATTTTTGGATTCGGGGCACTTGCTAGGCAACCTAGAAGTGGCAGGGACACTATGTGACTATCGCCCCCACTTAATCGGTGGCTTTGCCGATGAACTGGTGAATAAGCTGCTGTATTTAGACGGCGAGCACGAGAGTGCGATCGCCCTGCTTGCCCTCGCTGATCTTTTCCAGGTCGAGCAAAACCTCCCCGCTGCCCGCTGCGCCCTCCCTAGCCCAACGTATACCAACATCTCAACAGTTCCCGATGGTGAACTGCTAGGCTACCTGCATGAAAATTCGGCCATCGCCCCAGACGCTGGATTCGGCCAGCGAGAACAAGCCAAGCAAGATGAACCGGTGCCTGAGCAGCCTTTAAGCCAACCCTGTGATCAGTCACTTAATCAAGTAGAACCGGAACAATTATCTCCTGATCAATTAGAAGAGGAAACAAAGGAAGTCAAACAGAGCAAGCCTTTAGCCGACAAATACAATTTTCCGTTTGGCATCACCGTTTCCACTAAAACCCAACCGATTCAGTGGGGCGATCGCCTACAAAAGCTAGAAGACACTATCCTCACCCGCCGCTCCACCCGCCACTACATCAACGCCCCCATCACCCGCGCCGATCTTTTTGCCCTACTTGATTTTTCCTACCATCCCGATCACTACCGCTTGCAAGGCTTCGATTCCACGCCAGACTATTTTGATCTGAGCCTGATTGAGACATTTGTCGCCATTTCCAACGTAGAGGCCCTAGAATCTGGCTGTTATTACTACGCACCCCAAGCCCAAGAACTACGCCAAATTCGCTTCAACCAGTTCCACGAAGATTTACACTTTTTGTGCTTGGGTCAAAAGCTAGGCCGAGATGCGGGCGCAGTGATCTTTCACACGGCAAACTTGACCGCCGCCGTAGAGAAGTACGGAGAACGGGCTTACCGCTACTTACACATGGATGCGGGTCATCTTGGGCAGCGGTTAAACCTAGCCGCAACTCGCAGAGATTTAGGAGTAAGCGGCATTGCTGGTTTTTTTGACGATCAGGTAAATGAGCTGCTGAACATTCCGGAAGAAGAAGCCGTACTCTATATCACAACAGTTGGGCGCAAGCCGCTGCGATAAGGCGCTTCGCAGCTCAGCAGCATGCGCCCGCATCCTAGGCTTTTAAGCTTCCACTAGTTCTCCTTTTTTAACCGAAGTGTTGGCAGAAGCTTCGCTGTCATCTTGTTCCATTTCATCCATCACTAAAGCCGAAAGTGCCGGGATGGAATCATCACCTGTAATCAAGCGAGCGCCACGCTGACTAGTGAAGTAATGCCAGCCCCACTGAAGCATCACCAGGAGCTTATTGTCGAACTCAATGAGGTAGTAGATGTGAACAAAGATCCAGATAATCCAAGCAGGGAAGCCAGAAAACTTCGCAGAACCGATATTGGCAACTGCTTCATTACGCCCAATGACCGCTAAGCTACCTTTGTCTTTGTACTGAAAGTCTTTGACAGGCTTATTGGCAACCCGGTTTTTGATCGACTGAGCCAGGTATTCACCCTGCTGCATCGCCGTAGATGCCGTGCCAGGAACAGGGCGATCGCCCTTCTTTTCCGCGTAGTGGGCCAAGTCACCCGCAATAAAAATATTGCCATAGCCTGGAATGCTCAAATCAGGCTCCACCATGACGCGACCAATTCGGTCCAGCTCCGCCCCAGTTTGCGCGGCAATCGCCTTACCCATGGGAGAGGCTTTGATGCCCGCTGCCCAAAGCACCGTAAAAGCTTGGGCCTCCTCAATGTTGTCGCCGTTCTTGAGGGTAACCGTATCACCTTCAATGTTAGTGACCAGGGTGCCTGTGCGAACCTCTACACCCAGCTTTTCAAGCGACTTTTTAGCAGCTGCCGACAAATCTTCTGGATAAGGCGGGAGCACTCTGTCCATACCCTCCAGCAGCACCACCTTGGTTTCGCCGGGGTTAATGCTACGAAAGTCCTCGCGAAGCGTTTCATAGGCCAGTTCAGCGATCGCACCCGACAGCTCCACACCGGTTGGGCCGCCCCCCACCACAAAAAACGTCAGCAGAGCCTCACGCCGCTTCGGATCTGTTTCTTTCTCTGCCGCCTCAAAAGCGAGGAAAATCCGACGACGAACTTCCAGCGCATCTTCGATTGTTTTCATACCAGGTGCAATATCTGACCACTCATCCTTACCAAAGTAGTGGTGGCTAGATCCTGTGGCTACAATCAAGCTGTCATAGCTGACGGCTTCGCCACTTTTTAAAACAACTTCGCTGCTCTTAGGACGAATGCCGGTAACTTCGCCCATCAGCACTTTAACGTTCTTCTGCTTGCTGAGAATGGCACGAAGCGGGGAAGAAATATCACCGGCCGATAGCCCACCGGTTGCGACCTGATAGAGCAGAGGCTGAAAAAGATGAAAATTGCGCTTGTCAATTAGCGTTACTTTGACGTTCGCGCTGCCTAAAGCTTTAGCAGCGTACAGTCCACCAAAGCCACCCCCGACGATCACAACGTGATGAGACGCCTTTTTAGAAGTAACGTCGCCATTGTTTCGTGATGCGGAGACGGGCTTGTTCTGAAGAACTGCTGTCATAGTTAGTAACCAACGATTATTTAACTTAATTAAAGTTTATAACTCCGGGGTCTGTCTTTCCAGTAAGAAAATTGATACTTCATGGAAAGTTGTTTGATGTTTTAGTCAGTCAAAGGCTTTAGGTTTGAGGCCAAATCATAGATCTAGGCGCTAAGGCCAAGCGAGCTGTAGATTCAAGCAAGCTGTAGATTATGGAACAGAGGATCACTTCCAACGTTTACCAACCTCTGGATTAGCGCTACTCACTCGCATCAGGCATTGACTTATTCGTCAATGTATCCATGTCAATGTACCCATTTATTTAAGCGTTTTATTGAAGGCTTGCTGTGACAAGCGCTACGAATAAAAAGACGAACCCTGATAAAGGTTAGGGGGATCACACACAACCTTTGGGCGCTGACTTTGGCAAACCATAAAAGTCGCCCATAGAAGCTGCCATAGAAGCCACTTATACAAAGCTGCATATGTAGAGTTTGGTAGCCTGCTTAGCGACTTTGCTATCAAGAAATTGTAAAGTTAGACCGTTGTTGGTATGAAACTGTTGGGATGAAACTGTTGGGATGAAACCGTCTTGAATACAGACCTCTTAATTGAGGGGCAGAGGCGAAGGGCCGTAGGGGTTATGAAAGACCAACGCGAGTGGTCAACGCTTAAGTTGAGATAAAAAGCAGGATTTTAGAGGGAGCTAGAATTTAGATGGGACTGATCGTTCAAAAATACGGTGGGACGTCTGTCGGTAGCGTAGAGCGAATTCAGGCAGTTGCTGAGCGAGTTCAGAAAACGGCTAAGGCTGGGAATTCGGTGGTGGTGGTAGTTTCTGCCATGGGCAAGAGCACCGACAGTCTTGTACAGCTCGCTAATGAGATTTCGAGCAATCCCAGTCGCCGCGAAATGGACATGCTCCTTTCGACCGGTGAGCAGGTCACCATTGCATTACTGAGTATGGCGCTACACGAGCGGGGGCAAGCAGCCATTTCTCTAACGGGGCCACAAGTCGGCATTGTGACTGAAGCTGAACACACCCGTGCTCGCATTCTAGAAATTAAAACGGAGCGCCTTAATCGTCATTTAGAAGAAGGTAAAGTCATCGTAGTTGCAGGCTTTCAAGGCACTAGCCGCCACGATGATAAGACCCATTCAACAGGCACTGTCGGCGAGATTACTACATTGGGCCGGGGCGGCTCTGATACCTCTGCAGTCGCCCTCGCCGCGGCACT
Organism: Cyanobacteria bacterium P01_D01_bin.105; assembly: GCA_039025345.1. GTDB lineage: Bacteria > Cyanobacteriota > Cyanobacteriia > Phormidesmidales > Phormidesmidaceae > Phormidesmis. Next base: position 57,806 of record JBCCOO010000006.1, read on the forward strand.
CCAAGCTGAGCGATGCGAAATTTATACTGACGTACCCGGTATCTTAACGTCCGATCCTCGGATAGTGCCAGAAGCGCAGCTGATGGATGAGATTACCTGCGATGAAATGCTGGAGTTGGCCAGCTTGGGTGCCAGCGTTCTCCATCCTCGGGCGGTAGAAATTGCCCGCAACTATGGAATCACCTTGGTTGTGCGCTCTAGCTGGACAGATGAGCCAGGAACTAGAGTCACCTCACCGGCCCCCACGCCGCGTCCACTGTCAGGCCTAGAGTTGGGTAACCCTGTAGATGCCGTAGAGTTTGACACTGACCAAGCGAAGATAGCGTTACTGCGAGTGCCTGACAAACCAGGCGTGGCAGCCACCCTATTTGGAGAACTTGCCCAGCAATCTCTCAACGTAGATCTCATTATTCAATCTATTCATGAGGGCAATTCCAATGACATTGCCTTCACTGTGCACAAGCGTTCATTGGCACAGGCAACAAGCGTAGCTGAACACGTTGCACCGACGCTGAGATCGCAATCTCAGACTAGTGATGAAGCCGAAGTGTATTCAGAAGGCAACATTGCCAAAATCAGCATTGCGGGCGCAGGCATGATTGGGCGTCCGGGCGTGGCAGCAGGTATGTTCTCAGCGCTGGCAGAGGCGGGGGTGAATATTCAAATGATCTCGACATCGGAAGTCAAGGTGAGCTGTACGGTAGCAGCCGCAGATTGTGATCGCGCAATCGCAACGCTGTGTAGTCACTTCGATGTTAATAACTCCCCTGCTCGCCTAGAACAATCCCAAGTTCTCCTTAACGAATTACCCTCTGTTCGAGGCGCCGCACTCGATCTTAAACAGGCGCAGCTCGCCATTCGCTATGTTCCCGATAAGCCTGGACTAGCTGCCCGTATCTTCCAAATTCTGGCCGATCGCGGCATTAGTGTAGATATGATCATCCAATCTCAGCGCAGCCGTCCCCACAATGGATGGATGACCCGAGACATTGCCTGCACTGTAAATCAGGGCGATGCCGCTCTGGCACGAGATGTTTTGCAGGCGGCTGCGGCTGAATTGGGCTATGGCGAAGTCTGGATTCATCAGGCGATCGCCAAAGTCAGCGTTGTCGGCATTGGGATGATTCATCATCCGGGTATTGCGGCCGCTATGTTTGAATCCCTGGCAAACGCGGGCATTAACATTCACATGATTGCAACCTCAGAAATCAAAATCAGCTGCGTGGTAGCGCAAGATAAGGGCATAGATGCACTCAGGGTGGTTCATGCTGCCTTTGGGTTGGCCGGGACTAAAACCGTTGAGGTACCCGCATGAGCCAAGACGTAGCTATTTTTACCGGCAGCGCAGTGTTGCTGATTGGCTATCTTATCTTCTCCGCCAAAACTGAAATGGGCACAAAGATCAAGTGGCCATGGCAGAAGTAGTCATCAGGTAGACTCACCGTCGTGCCAAAAAGGGAGCTAAGTCTCTAGAATAGTGATCGGTGATACTAAAACCCTGATGGGATGATCTCACCCTTCAACTCATTGCTCAGCCCTAGTTCAGATACCCCATGGATTTTGCCGCTTTGAATCTTGTCAATCTAGAAGGCTGGCTAGACAATGCCGCTTTCGCCACGTTGTTTGTCACCATGTTGGCTTACTGGGCCGGTATCGCATTTCCAAACGCGAAGCTGCTACCTGTTTTTGGCGGTGCAGGGATGGCCATTAGCAACCTCTGCTTAGCAGCGCTGCTAACCGCTCGCTGGATAGAGGGGGGCTATTTTCCGCTCAGCAACCTATACGAGTCATTATTTTTCATCGCTTGGGGGATTACGGCGGTGCATTTTGTGGCTGAACGAATGAGCGGCAGTCGCTGGGTCGGTGCAATGACCTCTCCTGTCGCAATGGGCATCTCTGCTTTCGCAGCGCTCACGTTGCCTGCTCAAATGCAGGTGTCAGAACCTTTAGTCCCTGCATTAAAGTCCAATTGGCTGATGATGCACGTCAGTGTAATGCTGCTGAGCTACTCGGCACTGATGGTCGGCTCTATGATCGCGATCGCTTTCCTCATCGTCACGCGCGGCCAAGCCGTGGCGCTAAAGGGTAGTTCTGTTGGCACAGGTGGATTTCGAGATCGTAAGTATCAACTGAAAAAAGCAGACACTGCGCTTGATTCAAACTCAGTCACAGCAGACATTTTGGCAAGTTCTAGCACTTCATCAGCCCCAGATATTTCAACCAGTCTGTTATCTGGAGCTACCTCCGGTAGTGTTGCGGTTTTAGAAGCACCTGCTAAGCCTCAAGTAGCGGCACTGTCTCCTCAACGGCTAACCCTTGCAGATACCCTAGACAACATTAGCTATCGCATTATTGGCCTGGGCTTTCCACTCCTAACTATTGGCATCATCGCCGGGGCCGTATGGGCAAACGAGGCCTGGGGATCCTACTGGAGCTGGGATCCAAAAGAAACCTGGGCGCTCATCACTTGGCTCGTATTTGCGGCCTACCTACATGCTCGCATCACGAAAGGATGGCAGGGAAGAAGGCCTGCTGTCCTAGCAGCCTCTGGATTTGTCGTCGTCTGGATTTGCTATCTAGGGGTCAATCTACTGGGCAAAGGCCTACACAGCTACGGGTGGTTCTTCTAGCGATGACTCTGATTAGACCCTTCTTCAGCCAGCTACGCCTACCCGCTATCTGAACTAGCCGACTTCGCGAATCTAGCCAACATTTGCAAATAAGGTCGGTAGCGGCTGTGTAGCAATCGTTTCGCTAGTTACAATCTCAACAACCTTGTTTTTTGCCGCAGGTTGAACAAGGGCTTCTACGCAGACTTGAGCAACCTTCTCACGAGGGATACTGCCTTCAAACAGCGTATCAGCAGCAGACATCACAATTCCCTGGCCATTGTTTTCGTTTTTGAGCCCCCCTGGACGCACAATGGTATACGGCACACCACTGTTCTTCAGATACTGTTCCGCCTGCTGCTTCCAATACAGCACACCCCAAAAAAGATTTAGTGGGTGAAATAACCGAGAGACACAAAGAGAAGACACCATCACGAACTGCTCAACATTCGCCTGCTTGGCGGCATCTACTAAGTTCTTGGTACCCTCATAGTCCACTTTATAAGGCCCTGTCGGGTCAAAGCTAGGCGCAGCACCTGTTGCACTAACCACCATCTGGCAGTCTGTCAGCGCAGCGCGCAGCGTGCTCGGTTGCAAGACATCTCCCACCACAATTTTTAGCTTGTCTGAGTTTTGTGGCAGCTCGCTTTCTGCTTTAGCCCCTTCTCTGACCAAGGCACTCACCGTCATCCCCTGTCCGAGCAGCTGTTTCACCACCCGCTTACCCGTCTGCCCTGTTGCCCCAGCCACCAAAACATTCATAGTTGAGCCCTCCCACAAAACCCTTTTCCTAACTATCTGCTAGCAACCCATTATTCCGTGTAACAACGAAGGTCGCCATCACACTTAAGTCGCTACTTTTGAGTAGATGTATCTTTTCTTTGAAATCAAACTCGCTTCATACGCAAAGCCTAACTTTTCTCCCCGAATGGTTTCAAACGTAACAGATGCTTACGTAAGTGTAGTAGATGCTATGGGAGCGTCTCTGGCTCAATAGCAAACGACCTACCAAATGGTTTACTAACTGCGGTTTGTATCATAATCACCTACCAAAGATTGTCTACCCAACATCTTTACTAATATCCATCTTTCCTATGCAGAGTTCCTCCTTGCCGTCTTCTGGCGTGTCTTCACCATCGCTAAATTCCCAATTCATAAATGGGAGTGCTAGTCTGATTGAGGGTAAAGGGGCTTCATCTACGGAGCTAGTATCAAAGGAGACATTGCACTTTCAGGGTAACTATATCGGACACATGGAGATGTATGCGGACGCCAAGCAGGTTGCTGAGTACTTAGACGCTCATCAAGACTGGTTTCACCGCTGCGCTCAGCCGATGGCTGTAGAGCCTATCGGAGATAATGGCTATGGGCTAACCGTAGGCAGGTTCAAAAGTCTAAACCATGAGGTAGAGCCCAAAATTGGGTTGAACTTACTGCCTCAGGAAAACGGTGTGTATCGGATAGAAACCATTAAGGTTCCTGGGTATGAGCCAGTGGGTTATGACGTAGACTTCAACGCCTCTATGACCCTGTGTGAACGAACGCTGGACGAAAACACTGTAAATAAGGAGAACGCGGCAGAGGACTTATCCAACGAGACAGAGCCTAACGAAATCGGGGCAAAAGAAATCGAAATCGAAAAAGCGACGCATGTGGAATGGGAGCTCACACTATCAACTTGGGTTGAAGTGCCTCGCTTTATCCAAGTGCTGCCAGAGAGTGTTGTCAAGGCCTCTGGAGATAAGCTACTCAACCAAATCGTTCGTCAAGTGTCCAAGCGTCTGACCAAGAAGGTTCAGCAAGATTTCCATACGTCTTTGAATTTACCGGTTCCTCGTGAGAACAAACGCCGGTTCTGGCAGCGCTAAAACTTCATGGCTAGAGCCTATTGCGAGAACTAGAACTTCATTTGTATTGATGCCAAATTGTAATGAGGCCAAAATTGTAATGAGACCAATTATGCTGAAGCAAATCGGTCAGTCGCTTCAATCAAGGCACTAATAATCCCGGGCTCAGTCGCAGAATGTCCAGCTGAATCTACGATAGTCAGTTCAGCTTCAGGCCACGCGCGGTGTAGCTCCCATGCCGATGTCATTGGGCACACAACATCGTAACGGCCCTGAACGATGGTGGATGGGATGTGACGAATACGCTCCACGTTATCAAGGAGTTGACTGTCGCCGTCAAAGAAACCACCATTGATAAAGTAGTGACATTCAATACGTGCAAAAGCATCTGCGAACTCATCGCTGCTAAATTTTTGCATTAGGCTGGCATCAGGCACCAGTTTACTGGTACTCGCTTCCCAAATAGACCATGCCCGGGCTGCCGTTTGGCGCACTTGTGGATCGGTGCTAGTGAGGCGCTTGTAGTAGGCCGCAATCAAGTCTTGCTGCTCCTCTTTAGGGATGGGTGAGAGGTAGCTTTCCCATGCATCAGGAAAGATGTAGCTGGCGCCGGATTGGTAAAACCACTGAATTTCCTTAGGACGCAACATAAAGATGCCTCGAAGGATCAAGCTAACGCACTGCTGAGGGTGGGTTTGAGCATAGGCCAGGGCAAGGGTGCTTCCCCAACTCCCCCCAAAAACGGCCCACTGCTCAATAGAGAGATGCGCTCTCAATTTCTCAATGTCGCTGACCAAATCCCACGTCGTATTTTCAGCTAGCTCCGCATGGGGCGTACTATTGCCACAGCCTCGCTGATCGAACAGCACAATGCGCCATTGCCTGGGATCGAAAAACTGCCGATAGAGTGGAATGGTACCCCCGCCTGGGCCTCCATGGAGAAAAACAACTGGCTGGCCAGCAGGATTACCGGATTCCTCATATTTAAGGGTGTGGAGAGAGGAGACCGATAGTCGTCCCTGATTGTATGGCTCAATAGGGGGGTAGAGCTGACGCATGGAAAACAGTTAGAGAAAACGCTGTGACTATTTTGCCAGCTGCGCGCGCGCTAAGAAGCCTTTTGCTGTTGGGGATGACGAATATTTTCTATCGAAAACTTGATGACAACGTTCCATTTTCCCGTTTCGGGATCGCGCAAGGATATGAAGGGATTAGGCTTAAGCGGACGATGGCTTGGCTTGGGCATGACCTAAAAAATGTTGACTGTAGAACGAGTGCACCCTGATGGGATAATTGCTTCTAAGTATAATGGGTATTAAAAAATACTAGTGTGATGATAGTGTCACCCTCAGGTGATATAAGTCACGCACCTATTAGCTTCTGCTAGGCCGCTAGATAAAATAGGTTAGGCGGATTGCCCGTAGGTATTTTCCCCATAGCTCTGTAGCATTAATCGCTTGGATAAGGCGTGCGTTTTTGTTCAGAAGCCTTCTTCAAAAGCCTTACTTGACAGTAGGATAGGCACGCACGTATATCAAAAGCATCTGCTACAAGCATCTGCTAGAAGCTACAGACAAAGATAAAAGGTTGCACTCAAGGCTGGTGTAGCGGCTGGTATAACTTTAGGCAGTAATGTTTGGTAGGGTTACTACAAAGCATAGCCATCACGACATTAAACACCCTTACGTTGTATCTGAGCAGAGTGCTCTTATGACTTTGGCCATTTTGATTGAGCGATTGGCATCGGCCAAAACTGTTGTTTTGCAACAGTTCAAGTGGTTCACACAGCACGAATGCATTCCGCCCTTTGCTATAAAGTCAGATTGCAATTTTTATGACGGTAGAAGTTTGGCCAGGAAAATCTCATCCGCTGGGGGCGACCTGGAATGGCGAAGGAACAAATTTTGCTCTTTTTTCAGAGAACGCAACGGGCGTAATTTTATGTCTATTTGATGGGTATGGACAAGAGCAGCAGGTGCAACTGCCAAAGGTAACAAACTATGTCTGGCACGGCTTTTTGCCTGGGATAGAACCAGGTCAGCAATATGGCTTTAGGGTGGAGGGGCCTTACGATCCAGAAACAGGACACCGATTTAATCCCCATAAGCTATTAATCGACCCTTACGCTTTAGCTGTAACTGGTGATGTCTGTTTTGGCCCTGAGCTATTTAGCTTTCCGATGGAGCACTTTCAAGATAGAGATCGCGACTTGAAACTTTCTAAGTTGGACAGTGCTGGTTCAATGCCTAAGTCAGTTGTTATCGATTCTGCCTTTGATTGGGAGGGCGATCACGCACCAGACATTCCTTGGGATCGAACCATTATCTACGAAGTCCACGTACGAGGCTTCACCAAACAGCATCTTGAGGTTCCAGCCGAGCTGCGGGGGACGTATGCAGGCATGGCACACCCAGCGGCAATTGCCCATCTAAAAAGATTGGGAATCACTGCTGTAGAACTTCTGCCTGTACACCATTACGATGTATATCCAGGCCACTTAGTGAATACGGGCCTGCACAACTACTGGGGTTATGACTCCATTGGTTACTTTGCACCGCACTCAGGTTACAGCGCATCTGGCAGCAAGGGGCAACAAGTGCGTGAATTTAAGGAGATGGTCAAAGCTCTGCACAAAGCCGGGATAGAAGTCATCTTGGATGTGGTGTATAACCACACAGGAGAAGGCAATCATTTGGGTCCTACCTTCTCACTGCGCGGTATAGACAATGTCGCTTACTACCGGCTAGTGGAAACCTCTCCCCGCTACTACATGGATTTCACAGGCTGTGGAAATTCATTAAACGTACGCCATCCGCAGGTACTAAAGCTAATTATGGACAGTCTGCGCTATTGGGTGCAGGAGATGCATGTAGACGGTTTTCGATTTGATCTGGCGTCTGCTTTAGCTCGCGAGCTGTACGAGGTAAACCGGCTTTCATCATTTTTTGACATCATTCATCAAGATCCAGTGCTGTCTACCACAAAGCTAATTGCTGAACCTTGGGACTTAGGAGAAGGCGGTTATCAGGTGGGCAACTTTCCACTGCTGTGGTCTGAGTGGAATGGTAAGTATCGAGACACGATACGGGATTTTTGGCGAGGTGAGGATTGCAGTTTAGGAGAATTTGCCTTTCGTTTCACAGGCAGCTCCGACTTATACCAAGACGATGGTCGTCTTCCACATGCCAGCATCAATTTCATCACAGCTCACGATGGATTTACCATCAACGACTTGGTGAGCTACAACGAAAAGCACAATGAGGCCAATGGTGAGGATAATCGGGATGGGGAGAGCTACAACCGTTCCTGGAATTGCGGTGTAGAAGGATATACTGAAGATCCTGACATACAAGCACTTCGGGCGCGGCAGCAACGCAATTTTTTGACAACGCTGATGCTTTCTCAAGGCGTACCCATGATTTTAGGCGGGGACGAGATGAGTCGCTCGACTAAGGGTAATAACAATACGTATTGCCAAGACAGCGAGCTGTCTTGGTTCAAATGGCAATTAAAAAAATCAGATCGGCAGCTAATGGCTTTTACTGAAAAGCTAATTGCGTTTCGGCAGTCACATCCTATATTTAGCCGACATCAATGGTTTTTTGGCCGTGAGATACATGGCTCTGGCGTAGTGGACATTGGATGGTTCCATCCCGATGGAACGACAATTGGTGAGCAGGAATGGCAAAATAGCGCCACTGGTGCCATCAGCATTTTTCTTAATGGTGAGGAAGTTCCGAATTTGGACAGTCGAGGACAACGAATTGTGGACGATAGTTTTTTGTTGTTCTTTAATCCGTCAAAAAATGCGCTCACATTTGAAATCCCAAAGTCTATTGAAACTCGGCAATGGCAAGTAATACTTGACACAAAGGCATCTGCCGGATTTGTAGAAAACGGCGCTGTATACAAGTTTGATGATGCTATAGAACTTAACGGGCAGTCTCTTATGCTACTGCACTGTCCCCATTGCTTTTCTTGATGACGTTTTCAACGAAGTGCTTTCAACGGATTAACAGATGTCTTGCTACCTCAAAATATACGACGTTGTAAAGATGATTCCGTATGGCAGGGTTGCAACCTATGGACAGGTAGCTGATTTAGCAGGCTTAATAGGTAAGCCTCGGGTTGTAGGATATGCACTGTTTCGAGTCACCAAGGACACAGAAATTCCTTGGCACAGAGTTGTGAACGCTAAAGGGGAAGTCTCTCGTTCATCTCTGCGAGACGGAAACGATGATTTACAACAACTACTGTTAGAGAAGGAAGGTGTCGTATTTAAAGGGAAGAAATTGGATTTTACTCGCTATCGCTGGAGACCTGACTTTATTCTTATTGATCAGATGATGAATAAAAATGAGCCCTAGAATAAAACATCTAGGGCTCATCTTTATTTTATACCTCAACGCCCACTAAACCTCAGTTCCCACTACGTCTAAACGCCCACACGCTTCAGATATTAAGGCTTAGTAAGTGATCTACCAGAAAAAGAATGGAGTCTAAGAGGGATGGGATCAAACCTTGGATAGATAATACTAAACAGGCGCCATCATAGAGGCTTGAGCTGTCGAACTTAGCTCAAGCGTCAGTTGCTCTGGTTCCGCAGTTTGCTGAAGACTTGTTTTTATGCTTTGCGCACCCTCCTGCTCTAGATCTTCAATATATCCTGGCTTTGCCTGCATGGCCTCTTGTTCGCTATCGAAGGGGCCAAAGTAGTAGATGCAATTGGGTTCTGCTGTGGTGATTTTTACCCACCAGTCGGAGGAGAAAAAATTGAATAAGTTGCTAAAGAAATTTTTCATCACAGGATTCGGAAGGACTTACCTAAAAGATATTCAGAGAAGATATACAAATGGGATTGGGTATAGGAATCGTCTTGTTAGAGTTAACCCTACTTTGGTTAACCGCTTTATCTTGGATTCACAAAGCCCATTGTAGAGCAGCTTTCGATTAGCAGACTGTTCAAAGCGTAACAGTCTGCCCAGACTCATGGGGGAAAGACATTATAAAAAAATCAAACAAGTTATAAGCAATATTGATGGTTGAAATAACTATGCATCATATGTCATGAGCTTGCTGCATGGCTAGATTATAGGGATGTTTGAGGAGGGTTCTCAACTGAGGCAGATGGGGTAAGGGTCTCAGGTATGTTGCTTGGCGCCGCTTTTGGCGACGACACTGGGAGCGTTAGCGTTAACCGCCTGTTTGTCCAAGTTTGTCGATAGATTTCGTATAGGGCCATACCCGTGGCAACCGAGGCATTGAGGCTGGGTGTTTTGCCTTTGAGTTCAATTGCAACTAGCTGGTCGCATAGATTCTGAACAGAGAGGCTAAGACCACTACCTTCTGCACCGACCACAAGAACAACAGGAGCAGAAAAATCGGCGGTGTGGATAGGCTGGGCGGCCTCAGCAGCTAGTCCGTATATCCAGAAGCCTTCTTTTTTCAAATATTCTAGCGATCGCCCTAAATTTACGACTCTAGCAATCGGCAGAGTTTCGAGTGCACCTGCTGAAACTTTGGCGACCGTAGAGGTGATCCCAACAGCTCGCCGCTGCGGAATAATCATGCCTTGAGCACCAATAGCTTCAGCAGAACGGATAATGGCACCGAGGTTATGGGGATCGGTAATACCATCGGCAGCAATGATCACTGGACGGCGGACTTTGACTTTAGCCTGTTCTACAAGACTTTCAAATTCTGTGTAGCTATAGGCTGCAACTTGGGCAACGATACCCTGATGGTTCGCGCCTTGGGTCATCTGAGAAAGCCGATGTCCGTCTACTTCGTCGATAACCGCGCCGTTGGTTTTAGCTGCGGTAATCAGCGGACGGAAACGGGTATCGTAACGGAGCTTTTCATTTACCCAGAGGCGATTGAGCGATCGCTCTGCCAAAATCGCGGCCTCAACTGCGTGACGACCATAGATTAGATCTGGCCTAACCTCTTCTACAGAATTACGGTCCGCTTGAGGGCGATCCCATCTCTGTTTATCCTGTCTAGAATCATTGATTCTGGAATCATAGCGCTTACGGTTATCACGCTTTCCCTGAAAGGATGAACCGCCCCCTCTAAGCTTTGGCTTTGCGCCTGACTTATCGCTACTTCTAAAACTTTTCTGACCACTCTTTTGGTAGCCTGAACCTTGATGGACTTCATCCTCGCCGTTTTTCGGTTTGGCCTTTCGCTTAAATCTGGACTTACCAGCCTTAAATCTTTCAGAACCACCGCTGGGCTTGCCTCTAAATTTCTTTCCACCCTTCTTTTTTACCGGATGGATAGACGATGAGGGCACCGATGGCTGCTCTGATGAGCTATCAAATGAACTATCTGTATCACTCACGTCTAAATTCCTCGGGGCTAAAAGGGGGCGTTTGATCAACTCAAATTAATCAGACGTCGACCGGACATCTGACACTTAATTTCTTTGCATGCAATCAGTTTAATGTCCTAGTGCAATTGTGATTAAGACGATCTTATGGTTCGTCTTAAATCGCTAAATGACTTAAGAGTTGAGTAAGACGAGCACGATCACTTAAAAAGAGAAAACCTAACAGCGCCTCAAAACCGGTGGACTGCTGATAGTGCTGAGCACTGGCGCGGTGCTGCTTGCCAGACGTCGCATTGCGTCCACGTCGAAGAATATCTTTTTCAGCGTCATTTAGATGGGGCACCAACACATCAATGTATTGAGCTTGCCGCTCTGCCTTCACGTGGCTAACTACCTGGGTATGGTAATCATGAATCCTCTTAGCCGGCAACAAGAGGCGTGAGCGAACATATAGCTCAAAAACTGCATCACCAATGTACGCCAGTGTAATCGGCGTAATAGCCTGTAGCTGCTGCTGAGTGAGGCGAGAAGCTACAAAATCAGCAGTGAAATTGAACGACTGCTCATTCACGGTGACTCACTCGTAAAGCTACAGTTTTTTTAAGTTTTCAACAGCGGCCTCTACATTGGGCTGCAGGGACAAAAACTGCTCTAATCTGACGAGCTTTACCGTTTGGGTGACGCGCGGATTGCTAACAACTTGTACGCTGCCGCTTTCTCCTTTGGCTTTTTTAACCAGCCGGACAAGCGCGCCCAAACCAGAGCTGTCTACAAAATCGATTGTAGACAAATCTAAAACGATATGGGCTGGGCCATCTTCGATGTACTTATTCAAAACCTTCAGAAACGTAGGTTCTGAGAAAGCATCTAAAAGCCCAGTGAGGCGAAAAATTTGACATTTGCCCCTAACCTCGCGGGTGCCTCTTAGACTAACTGTTAGGGTAAGCGACTCAGCGATGGGATCCTCCTGATATGCCTAGCATCGAACGACGATATGACGCTTAAGTATAGGGCAAGTCATTAACCACTGCAAGAAACTCCTGAGCGCTTTATCCAAGCGGCTTTCTGCGTGCTTTTGAAGCTTTTCCTTAAGCCACTGATATCATGCCCTATGGAGCGTCAGTATCTGTCAGGCAAAACAAATAATTTTGTTCTTTTTTAAGATGCCTAACTGAAGAGAGCCAAATCAGATGGCAATCAGGCTTATTTGTTAAGTCAACTGGGCAATTAGCTCAACTGGGCACTAGCTCAACTGGGCATTAGCTGAGCTGGGCGCTCGCCCGCATGGCTTGGACGAAGTTAGCAAATAAATAGTCGGCGTCGTGAGGGCCGGGACTCGCTTCAGGATGATACTGCACTGAGAATACGGGCAGCTCTTTATGACGAATGCCGGCTACAGTTTGGTCATTCAAATTTAGATGGGTTATTTCTACGGGTGCATCACTGACTGAGTCAGCACTGATAGCAAAGCCGTGATTTTGGCTAGTAATCTCAATCTGTTCGGTGAGACCGCAAGGTTGGTTAAGCCCCCGATGACCGAATTTTAGCTTGAAGGTTTCTGCGCCGAGGGAAAGTCCCAGGATTTGATGACCCATACAAATCCCGAATGTCGGTAATTTACGTTTGAGTAACTCTTGAGTGAGTTGAGGCGCATGGGTAACAGCGGCTGGATCACCAGGGCCATTGGAAAGGAAGATACCATCAGGTGAGTAACTCATGATGGTATCGGCAGGGGTATCAGCGGGAACAACGATTACTCGGCAACCATAGCTGGCAAGACGCTTAAGGATATTGCGCTTAATCCCAAAATCTACAGCAACAACTGTGAGGGAGGGTTCACTTCCTTGGGGATCGTCTGTGGCACCGGTGACAGTCGTTGCACTAAAGGCCCAGTCAGGATCGGTACCTTCAATCCATTCGTAGATTTCTGACGTTGTGACTTCTTTGACAAGATTAAGACCTTCCATAGAAGGTAGGGATTGAAGCTGATTCAAAAGCTCATCAGTATCTAGGACTTCGCTCGAGATAATGCCATTCATTGCGCCAACGCTACGGAGTTTGCGCGTGAGCGCGCGGGTATCAATGCCATATATACCAGGAATATTGTGTGTTTTTAGATAGTCGCTAAGAGACTGGGTAGAGCGCCAATTACTGGGGCGATCACAAATATTTTTCGCGATCGCACCTTTAACAAACGGCCGCACCGACTCCTCGTCCTCTGGATTCACCCCCGTATTCCCCAGTTCTGGATAGGTGAAGGTCACCATCTGCCCGCAGTAACTAGGGTCAGTCAGAACTTCTTGGTAACCTGTCATGCCTGTATTAAAGACAACCTCACCCATCGTGGTACCCGTTGCGCCAAATGACCACCCTTCATAGATTGAGCCATCTTCTAAAACAAGCAGCGCAGGCTGAGCATCAGGATTGAACATAGGTGATGATTAAAAGGTAGTGATCAAGCGAAAAACACTGAGCTTTGTAAAGCCCTAATCATAATATCCGTATAAGGCGTGAGGAAGAGAATATTCCCGTCAGGGAAGTTTAACGGTAGATCACAAAAGAATCAGATCACAAAAACAGCTTAGAAAACCTAACATCATCTAACGGCACTCAATGGGTCTGTCTCAATCTATCTGTCGCCTCGTCCTACTACCCAGTGCTGTCGGAATCATTAGCTACGGCTGTGGAACATTAAGTGGAGCATTAATAAGACAATCAGCAGTCGAACAACCAGCCGTAGAGCAATCTACTTCCGAGGCCGTTATACCCAAGACAATCGAGCCCGACATCACCCCCCAGCGGCAAGAGACTAGGGCTGGAGAGGCCACATATCAGGAAGGCATCAACCTTGCGTCCGGAGCTCACAACCTGAGTCAGTCAGCTGTTTCTCCTGACGATTGGGGGCTAGTTGCTAGCCGATGGCAACGAGCCGCTGATCAGCTAAAGCTGATCAATGCAGATAGTGAACACTATCCAGCAGCCCAATCCAAAATAGCCGAGTATTCACGTAACGCCCAATATGCAAAAACACACATTGCATCACTCCAGGCTGCCGCTCGCGCTCCTTTACCGCCCCTTTCACCAGGAACAGTAGTTCGCCCTACGCGGCCCGATCAATCTGCCCTACAGGCTTCAACGCAAATGTCTGGCACATCAGCCATTCAGACTGAGACGGCTCAAATTGAACCGATCCAAACAGAAGCATCCCAATCTAGCTATAGCCGTCTGGCTTCTACGGTAAGCGTTCCAATTATTCGGAGGCTACACGGAACACCTGTTGTGCAGGTGATGTTTAATGACAGCAAAACATACGAGATGATCCTAGATACGGGTGCCAGCCGCACGTTGATTACGCGTGCAATGGCAAACGAATTGGGCGTGGTGCCCAACGATAGGATGATTGCCGCAACTGCCAGTGAGGCCCAAGTGGCATTTGATTTAGGTCAAATGCGCTCTATTTCTATCGAATCAGTCAGACTTAGCAATGCTCAGGTGAGCATCGGAGACTCTGTAGACATCGGCCTATTGGGCAACGACTTTCTGCGAGGCTATGACGTAACAATTCGAGCACGTGAAATAGAACTGAGCCCTACACAGTCGTAAACCATCCAAGAACTTAGATTTTGGGAGTTGATTTTGGAATTTAGATTTTGGGAGTTTTTGGCTACATCCAAGCAAGGCGTTGACGTCGGCTGCTAGCTTGTTCTGCAGCCAGAGTCACAGCCGCATTTCGATGAGCAGCTTCAAGGTGCGATCGCTTGGCATGCAGCTTCTTTTCAGTCCCTATCTGAAGACTCGCCAACGTAATCATTGGCTCATTGCCTGTGAATGCACTTGAAGCCAACACCGATGAGAATAGACTATGTGCAGTCAACTCACTTAGAAAACCTGCCGTTGAGCCGTCTTCGCGAAGAGGCCTAACAGCCTCTTCAATCATGAGGCTTGAAGTCGGTTCAGCCTCTTCTGAGATAGGCACATAGATAGTTTGTTCTACTTCGGGTGAAGAAAACCCCTGGAGTAGAGGAGAATATTCTGCGTTAACGCCAGCATCAGAACCTGTAGTCGCCTCTGGCGTATCAGCAGCAGAGGATTCTAACAATGAGAGAGAATGGCCAGAAGCACGAAAGCTCTCAACTAATGGAGAAACATCACGGGCGGGCATGGTCTTTGTAAGACTAGCAAGGCTTGGCGCGCGCTGTGAATCAAGCTGTGCAGCATCAAGCTGTGAAACATCAAGCTGTGCCTCGTCAGCAGACACATAAAGCTCATTAATGAATGGCTCGTTACTCAGTGGCTCATTACTCAACAGCTCGTTACTCAGTGGCTCATAGGAGACAAGCGCTGGAACAGGCGTGAACTCAATCTGCTGCTCTGCGGTTGGTTCAAATCGCTCAGCATTCAAAACACCGTTTTCTAAGGCCTCGTTTTCTAAGGCCTCGTTTTCTAAGGCTCCATTTTCCAGCGCTCCGTTTTCCGGCGTTACCAGCCCAGCTACCGTATCGTCTGCAGCTACCGTTACATCAGCAGCTACACCCTCTGAGGCCTGATTCTGTAGCTGTTGCAGAATAGCTGTCCCGATAGACACCGTTTCATCAGATACAACCGTCAGATTATCGGTTTGCGCCCCATCTGGCCGGAAGGCATAGGTATCACCACTACGGGCGTATGAGCCAGTGTCTGCCGGTAAGCTAGCCTGCAACCGAGGCAAATCATCACCAGGATTACTCGCTGTCACCGGTTCAACCGCTAAGGCCATCTCATCGAAAGTCCCTGCCTCTAACCCTGCATCTGCCAAACGGGTAGACACAACTCCATTGGTAGCAGACTCGCCATTGAAAGGTGCATAGGGAGAGGTCGCCAGTGTCAAATCAGAGGTAACAGCAGGAAAATCAGAAGCGACTTCGGATGAAGTGGGCTGATAGTACTGATTAGGCGTTGGTAAAGAAGAAAGATAAACGTCCGATTGGTAAGGCGCACGATTTGCAAGCTCACTGGGGCTGTTGGAGCTACCGTTCGCTCGCAAGTACGCCCTGACTTGGGCAATGGGGTCGGGCCTAGTAGACGGCTGAGTATACAGACCACTGGTGATGCCGTAAGCCTCAGACGCTAGCGTATTAGCGTCTGCACCAACTGTGATGTCTGAGACAGCAGCAGCAGAAGCTCTTGTCCCGAGAGCAGCGTCAGCAGAAGGCTGATCAAACGCGGGGCCCATCATCCGACCAGTATCCACTTGGCCGACGAAAGATTGAGCATCCTCAGACAGTCCAGTCGCCAACGTTCTTTCTGAAACCAGCGTTGCTTCAGCTGAATCATCTGCCAGTCCCTCAGAGGGGACTTCAAAGCTCCACTGAGTACTGGGAATACTGCTCTGGCTGCAACCTGTAAGCGCAGTGAGAATAACAGCTGAGGCAGTGACTTTACGCGAGGCAGTGACTTTACGCATGAATTTCTCGACTCTTTGTTTTAGCGTCTGTTGAACTGTTTGGAGCAGTCTGCTTCTTGAGAATCCCGCATTGAACAACCCAGTGTTGAACAATGGTAGGTAGACCGAAGCTTAAGTAGGCTGGTCAACTAGTGATGTACCAAAACCTGAGCACCAGTAAAGCTAGTATTAGCGTTGGGAATAAAGTCGAATGGCGAACTCTAAACATCCGACTACGTAATTAAACGTATCACCGTGTATCAATTATTGAACATTTTACACCAGCAATTATACGTATTCTTTAAAAACTAGTTTACATTATTTATACATATGATTGTGATCACACTTAGACGCTGAGATTCTGGAAGCTGAGATTCTGGGGAAATTCAGTACCAGAACATTCAAATGACAGAACATTCAAATGACAAAATGTTCAGGTGTCAAAGCGTTCAGGTGTCAAAGCGTGCAGAGGCCAGAACTCAGACAGCAAAACTCAGAGGCTAAAACCTAGAGAGTTATGCTCTGTGCAAGGTAGGCCTACGGAAGACATCTGTTCTATGGACATCTACTCTACGGACATCTGCTCTATAGAAAATCAGCTTCGAAAAATCAGCTTCTACAAAAGCTACAGACGTACTGTCTTGGCCAAAAGTTTCGATCGCTATTTACATTAAGTTGTGTACTCGGCGTTGATTTTCACGTAGTCGTAGCTAAGGTCACAGCCCCAGGCTATCCCTTTACCCATGCCGCTACCAACGTTGATCAAGATTTGAACAGGGTGATTGAGGGCCTCCACTTCTAGCGCTTGGCGCTCAAAGGGCGATAGGGTGCCATCAATGACAAGATCATTGCTGTGTTCGGTACTGACTAGTTCACTTGCGGCGATCAGTACTTGTGACATTGCTAATGTGCTGCGTTCGGCTTGTTGCTTGAGGTACTGACTTGCGGCCACCCTATCGAAGGACTGCGGGGTTCCGTTAGTCATAAGCGTGAAGTCACCCAGATTAATTGAGAGCTCAGCTTGATCGAACGGAGTCCCTGCTCGTCCAGCAGCTCCTGCTATACGCCCCCAATTAGGATCTCGTCCGAAGGTTGCAGACTTTACCAGGGAGGAGCCTGCAACGGTGCGGGCAATTTGGTTGGCAGCGCGATCACTCATAGCGCCGGTCACACTCACTTCTAACAGGCAAGTTGCCCCTTCCCCATCTCGAGCAATGGCCTTGGCTAAATGGGTACATACGGCTGTAAGCATAGCTTCTAGCTTGTCGGCTTCGGGGCCAGGTTCTGTAATGGCAGGGGTGCGTGATTCTCCATTGGCTAATGCGATCAGACAATCGTTAGTGCTGGTATCGCCATCGACTGTAATTTGGTTAAAGCTTTTTTCGGCGGCGCGGCGCAGCATGGTTTGCCAGAGCTGGGGGGAAACAGCCGCGTCACAGGTGACAAATGACAGCATGGTAGCCATGTTGGGATGGATCATGCCAGAGCCTTTGGCAATACCGCCGATGCGAACGGGGCGATCGCCCAAGCGCATTTCTAAGGCAATCGATTTGGTGACTAAATCGGTGGTAACAATGGCACGTGCGGCACGGTCAGATCCGGTGGCTGAAAGGTCTGAAACGAGCTGGGGAATCCCTGCTTTGAGCGCGTTGATTTTGACTTGTTGGCCAATCACCCCCGTAGAGGCGATTAGAACCTGATTGGCCGAAAGACCCAGGGCAGCGGCGGTATCAGCAGCGCTGGTGATCGCATTTTGCATGCCCTCTTCGCCTGTGCAGGCGTTGGCCTGGCCTGCATTGCAAAGAATAGCGCGGGCAACGGGTTTTTCTTCCAAAATGGTTTGACAGTAGTCAACGCAGGCGGCACGGACTTGGCTGGTCGTAAATACGCCAGCAGAGATCGCGTCACTATCAGACACAATCAGCGCTAAATCCGGCGCACCTGAAGGTTTTAGACCCGCTGCAATACCTGCTGCTCGAAAGCCTTTAGGCGCAGTCACACCGCCTTCAACGACCTGCCAATCTGCCATGATGTTTGTCTGCCTGCTGTTCTATGCTGTCTGATTTTCTAATCTATGCTGCGTCTAGCAACCGATTAAGTGAGGATTATATCAAGCTGTTTACATTCAATTTATTCATTTCGAGGGGCGTCCGAATCTAGGCTATGTTACGTAATTTACCTGGGCTTGTTTCTACATCGGCTGGCCGAGTGCTGTTCTTGCTAGCGGGCGGTGTGCTGATGGGACTTGCGCCCGTCTATGCATGGCCACTGGCTTGGGTTGGAATGGTGCCCCTGTGGAGAGTCGCGATTGAGGCGATCGCAAAACACTACCGGCTGGGCCAAGCTTTACGGCTAGCTGGGGTTTGGGGCGTAGGCTATCACGGGACAGCGCTGGGATGGATCACGGGCCTGCATCCGATGATGTGGATGGGGGTGCCGTGGCTGGGCAGCATTGCGATCGCACTATTCGCTTGGGCGTTTATTACCCTCTGGGGCGCTGCCATCGGCATGAGTTGGATGGGGCTGATAATCACCTTGAGTCGCGATCGCCGCTTATCTAAGCTGGGGCAGATCTTAGTAGGAACGGCCCTATGGTGCACGGTGGAATGGGTATGGAGTAAAGGCCCTTTATATTGGACGTCGCTGAGCTACACCCAAAGTCCTGGGAATCTTTGGATTTTGCAATTAGGTCAAATCGCTGGACCCATTACCATCACGGCTAGCCTTGTGGCGGTTAATGGATTGCTGGCACAGGGTTGGGGAGAAACCACTCGCAATATCACTAAAAACAAGATGCTGCTCAATACCTTGAGACCAACTTGGACTCGCGCATTTATGCTTTGCGTGAGTCTTCACTGCTTGGGGTTAGGTCTCTACAGCCACTCGTTCATAGATACGCCTGAGCGATCGCTCCGCGTCGGTCTCATTCAGGGCAATATTCCAACCCCTGAAAAACTGTCTGAAGTGGGTGTCAAAACCTCCCGAAAAGCCTATCTGCAAGGATATGAGTTACTAGCGCAAAAGGGCGTTGATTTGGTGCTGACGCCAGAAGGGGCGATTCCCCAAGTTTGGGAGCCCTTTGTACAAGATCGAAATCCTTTCCAGCGAGCGGTGATACAGCGTGGTGTGCCGCTGGTGTTAGGCACATTTGCTCGCAAAGAAATGGATAACAGGGAAATTGGCAATAGCCGAACACCGCTGACCCAGAGTTTGCTCACAATCACACCCGACGGGACAATTGCCGGACGCTACAACAAAGTAAAGCTGGTTCCGCTGGGCGAATATATTCCCTTTGAAAATGTGCTGGGAGGTGTGGTTGGACGGCTCTCTCCGTTTGGGGAAAGCATGGCGCCGGGCAGATTTGACCAGCGCTTGGAAACCCCATTAGGGCCGGTGGCAGCAGGTATTTGCTATGAATCCGCCTTTACAGGTTTGTTTCGGCAACA
The DNA here is from genome assembly GCA_039025345.1 of Cyanobacteria bacterium P01_D01_bin.105. GTDB lineage: Bacteria > Cyanobacteriota > Cyanobacteriia > Phormidesmidales > Phormidesmidaceae > Phormidesmis. The sequence continues at coordinate 77,461 of JBCCOO010000006.1, forward strand.
GGTGCGCAATGGCGGCGAAGTGATTTTTACCGCCTCTAATAATGATCCCTATCCACCCAGACAAATGATGCAGCATCACGCCCAGGATGTGATGCGGGCGGTGGAAACCAATCGATGGGCCGTGAGGGTAACTAATACCGGTATCTCGGGGGTTGTGGATCCGAAGGGGCACACCGTTTGGCGCTCGGTTCCAGATGAATATGTAACCCACGTAGCAACTGTATATCGGCGGCGATCGCGCACCCTCTATGTCCGCTTTGGAGACTGGCTAACGCCCTTGCTGCTGGCGCTCTCACTCGTGACCCTATGGACTCATCACGCTGTGGACTTATCACGCTGTGAAAACTCATCCTGTGAAAACTCATCCTGTGAAAACTCATCCTGTGAAAACTCATTAACCGAAGGACCATAAAGCGGACCCAATTTGAGGTTGACGAGTGAGTGTCTCAACGATTTTTGACTGCTTGAGCAGTAAGGGGCCTTGAGAGCCAAAATCCCTGAGCAAGTTTACAGCCAAGCTGATTGAGGGTTGTTAGCTGCGGCGCGGTTTCAATACCCGTTGCGATCACATCCACATCGATGCTGCGGCCTAAATCTAGAATCGTTTTGATGATGTCTGCACTACCAGATTCGTCTGTATTGCCCAATTCGCCCGTTTTCTCGATATCTGTTCGCTGAATTTCTGCTTGCTGAATTAAGGTGCGATCGATTTTAAGGCTACTAATCTCAAGCTGATGAAGACGGCTGAGAGAGGAATGGCCTCGACCAAAGTCATTGATACAAAGATTGAGTCCTAATGCCTTAAGCAGCTTGATATTTTTGCGAATAGTCGGGTCATCGCTCAGCACTAGCTGCTCATTAACTTCAACCCGGCAGGCATCGGGCGGCAGGCGGTGAGCAGCTAGCGCCGATTGCCAGTGGGATAAAAGCTGAGTGCTCTGCATCTCTGCTAAGGAGTGATTGATATGAATTTTGAGATCGCTGCGCTGGCTCAGTGCTATCCACTGACTCAAATGACTGCAGGCAGTATCAATTGTCTGCTTGCAAAGCAGACGAACAATGCCAATCTCTTCAGCAACCGCCATAAATTCACCAGCCTCTAAACAGCCTCTTTCCGGATGATTCCACCGCAAAAGAACTTCAAACCCAACAAGGTGCTCGCGCCAATAATCGATCCCATAATTGAGCCAAGGATCGGTTTCGAGCTCGCTTCTAGCATCGGTTTCGAGACCGATTTCGTTATTCAATCTAGGGTTGACCGGCAGCTTCAAGATCGGCTGATAGTAAAGCTCGAACTGATCGGTGAGCATAGCTTGGCGTAGCTCATCTTCTAAGACAGCGCGGGCTTCATTGTTTCCTTGGAGGGTGGTATCGAAGATGGCAAATCGCTGCGCAGTAGGCGTTTGTTCTGATTGAATGAGGATGGGGGATTTGAGCGGGCCTAAATCTTTTTGATTTTGCGGATGAAGCTGGGATTCGAGCAGCTTTTGGGTGCGTTGTTTGGTCTGGCGCTTGGCGTGATGCATGGCCACATCGGCATCTCTCAGGGCTGCTTCGGGCTGCCGGTAGCCCTGGGTGCTAAAGGTCATGCCGATGCTAGCACCGACAAAGACAGGTTCATGGTTTATTTCGAAGGGTTGTTTGAGCTGAGTTTGTAGGCGCTCAACAGCCGTGATCGCCTGGTCTTCATGGGAAATATCGTCTAGCAACACAGCAAACTCATCTCCCCCGAGTCGGGCAACCAGATCGCTTTTGCGCAGCATTTGTTTAATTTGCTGGGCAATGTGCTTAAGGAAGCGATCGCCAACTTCAGCCCCTAGGGTTTCATTAACCAGCTTAAAATCGTCCAAGTCAATCACAAGCACGGCGTAAAGATGACTGGGCTGACGGTTAGCGAGCTGAATCGCCTGCGCTAGCCGCTGCGCAAAGTAGTTGCCATTGGGTAGCCCTGTGAGCGGATCGTGCAGGGCGCTGTGACGCAAGGCCACCTCTCGTCTTTGAAGTTTATTTTGAGTGACCAATAGCTTTTGCAGGGCAGCAGTTAGCCTCGCCGTGCGCTCAGAGACACGCCGCTCTAAGCCGGCATTCATCCGTTTGAGCTGCTCGCGCTGCCGCGCCAATTCCATCTGAGCAATCACCTGACGACTGAGAATCTGCAGCGCTTGTCTCTGGTGGAGGTTGATCTTGCGAGGAACATAATCGATTACGCAGAGGGACCCGAGCGCGTAGCCATCGGGTGTGACCAGCGGCGCGCCTGCATAGAAGCGAATGTGGGGCTCCCCTGTGACAAGAGGATTGTCTTTAAAGCGCACAGAATGATGGGTGTCTTCGACGATCAGCACACCGTCTTGCCCAATGGTATGAGCACAAAAGGCCACATTGCGCGGAGATTCTGTGGCGTCTAGCCCAATTCTGGCCTTGAACCATTGACGATTGGCATCGATCAAGCTCACCAACGCAGTGGGTGCCTCGCAGATATGGGCTGCAAGTTCGGCGATGTCATCGTAAGCAGCTTCCGCAGGGGTATCCAGAATGTCATAGTCCTGGAGCTTAGAAAGCCGCAACGTTTCATGGGCGGGGCTAAATTCGGCTGTCATGAATTAAGGTTGATCGAACCAATCAAAAACACGGTTCCAGGCCCACCAGCGATCGCAATCCTGGAACTGCTGCTGACAGTTGACACTGCTAATGTAACCGACATAGCCACCCTGTTGGGTCATGAAGAGAACCACTGCGTAACCCTTGGCGTAAGCCTTGCGGGCTATAATCCGCAGAAACCACTGATCGTCTAAGTCTCCTGTAATGCCGTAGGGACCGATAACCGTGCCCTTGGCCTTGGGTGGAATAGCCACAAGCGCGTAAAGCGGAACGCCCTGCGCACCTATAAAAATTTTCTCTTCAAACGCTGCTGGCTCCAGCTCAACAACCGTGCGCTCCCAATGCTGAGCCGCCCACAGGCCGACATACAGCGTCATCAAAAAGCCGTTGGTGAGCGGCCAGGGAGCACGGTAAGTTGCTGAACTCATAAAGTTTGTAGTGTCGTAGCCAGATTTTGGTTAGGAGGAGGCAACGGCCACTTTTTCAGTAGTTGCTTCAGGTGTTCCTCCACCGATATTCTCCATCCATTTGCGCGGCTCGCTAGCACGGCGAATATTTCGCCAAATTTGCGTACCGGCTTTGGTTCCGTCGGCAACCGCAATCGTCACCTGGTTCAAACCTTGTTTCAAATCCCCAAGGGCAAAGATTCGATCATGGGTGGTTTGGGTCATGTTGTTGGTGACCAGATTTTCTCCATCCCAGGTGAGGCCGTCAATACCTTTAAGGTAGTGGTTGTGATAAATCGAGCCCATGCTGATGAGGCCAGTGGTGGCTTCTACCAGTGAGCCATCTGCAAGTTCTACGCCGCTGAGCTTATGATCATTGCCATGGAACTTAGCAATGGGCGATTCATATAGGGGGTAGCCGTGATCAGCGAGCTTTTGCTTCATCGCGTCGCTAACAGGGTACTTACCGTCGGTGAGCACAGAAATATAAGGAGTAAACCAATTGAGGACAAACGCAGCGTTGATTTGGGCTTCTTTGCCAGCAATCAGAACTGCTTTTTGGTCCCACATATCGTAACCGTCGCAGATCATGCAGACATGCAGGGTGTAGCCTGCATAGTCGTAGACATTCTGCATATCTTCGAGTTCGGGTAATACATCTATTACGCCAGAGGCAGCGACGAGGTACTTGCTGCGCAGGGTGTAGTGCTTGCTGTTTTTCTTACCAATTTTGACCTCAACAGCAAAGGTTTCGCCCTCGTCAGTGACATTTTCTACAAAGGCCCGAAGGTGATCAGCACCCCACTCAAGCGCTTGTTTAGTGCCGTGGCCAAGGATATCGCGGCCGGGCGTGCTGGGGTCAAATCCAAGGTAGTTGCGAGTTTCTTGCATCCAGAGCGATCGCCCCTTTCCTTTTTCAATAATCAAGCACTTGAGGCCGTAGCGCGCCAGATAAATAGCTGCTGACAATCCGCCCATACCGCCGCCCACAATAATCGCATCGTAGACAGTTTCCAAATGGTTTTCGATGGTTGCGCTAGAGATTTTCATGGGGATCACCTCATTGAGTTGAGATTGAGTTGAGAAGCTATAAGGATAAAGAGAGAAAAGAGAAGGTGGTTAGAGTGCGCCTCCTCATCAATTGCGTAAGAGACGCATTAAGAAACGCACATTCTAACCACGTTCAGAATAAGGTGGTTCAAAGTAAAGTGAACCGGCCAGAAATTGAGCCGATGGCCATTAAGCCCATCAACAATTAGCCCATCGGCAATTAACCGACAAAGGCCTTAACAGGCTCGCTCACACCCGGCGCCTCTTGACCATTCAGGTAAGCCAGCATGGTATCAGCGTCAGAGACCTCGAAGGGGTCAGTAGGGCAGTTGTCACCAAAGTCAGGCTCGACAAAGATTTTCTCAATCTTCATGTCGTTGACGAGCATGGAGTAGCGCCAAGAACGCATGCCGAAGCCAATATTGGTTTTTTCCACCAACATGCCCATCTTGCGAGTGAATTCGCCGTTGCCGTCGGGCAGGAGCTTCACATTTTCCGCCCCTTGCTGCTTGCCCCACTGGAACATAACAAACGCATCGTTTACAGAGATGCAGTAGATGTCATCTACGCCCTTGGCCTTGAAGTCACCCGCGAGCTCTTCGTAGCGGGGCAGGTGGTTAGACGAGCAGGTGGGGGTAAATGCACCGGGCAAAGAAAAGACTACAATTTTCTTACCCGCGAAAATATCTTCAGTAGTGGTATCTTGCCAGCGGTAAGGGTTAGGGCCTTCTACAGACTCGTCACGCACGCGAGTTTTGAAGACGATGCTAGGTACTGTTTCTACTACGGCCATGAAAGTAATCTCCTACAAATAATCTGCGATATAGTCTGCGAACTCTAGCTCTGACATCTTTAGCGGTAAACAGTCTGAGCTGAATGCTTTCCGATCTGAATGCTTTCTGAGCTAAATGCTTTGATCTAAAAATGCCGGCGAAAATTAACGAGAATTAAACTGACCTGTGGAAGTGTTTCCAGCAGGTTCTACTTAATCTTATCTCAGAATAGTTCTTATGTAGAAATTTATCAAGGAAAATAATGAGTAAAAGGTAATGATTTATCTTTTGCCAGGATGACTCTTAAAAAAGAGTGTTATGTTTGTAGTGTTACCTGAATAAGTGTGAACGGTAGCGATCGCAGTCGTGGGAAATCGGGCGACGCCGCTACCAAGGACGGAACTCGATGTTGCACCCAGACGCCATCAAAACAGACACGCTAAAGGAAGAGATTATCCAGACGCTGAAAGCAAAGCGCCTGCGAGTCACGCCCCAGCGATTTGCTGTTTATGCTAATTTGCTTGGCCGCACAGATCATCCCACTGCAGAAGAAATTCTGAATGATCTAAATAAGGATGCGCCGACCTCTTCACAGGCAACGCTCTACAGCTCGCTTCAAGCGCTGCGGGATGTCGGTCTAATTCGAGATGTTCTTTTGGAAGAGGGGGTTTGCCGCTACGACGCCAATGTGGGCCTGCACCATCACTTCCGCTGCAAAAACTGCGGAGCCATTGAGGATATTCCTTGGGAGCAGTTTCAGCAGGTCAAGACATCCGAGCTGCGGCCAGGGCTGAGTGTAGATAGCTATGAGGTGACCGTGCACGGCGTGTGCGATCGCTGCCACTAGGTTTAACATACTGCCCAAATGCTAAGGGTTCTAGTGCGATTGCACAGAATTTTGTATCTGCTTTAGAAGGTCGTAGAAAGGTTGCCAATTATCGTCCTCGGTAATGGGCTCCCAGATGGCTTCGATTTGGGGACGCAGGGGAACGGTCATCGGATTGGTAGCGCTCAGGCACTGCTGCACATCAGTCATACTCTCGGCAGGAAGCTGGGCAAGACAGGCTTGGTAAAGTCTGCACCAGCGGTCAAGGAGGGCAGCTGCTTCGGGGTCAGAATTTTGGCGCGTGGGGGTCAGAATAAGGGTGTGATCGCGCTGCCACTCGGGGGTGAATTGCTGGGTGAGGGTACGAAAAAAGTCAGGGTAGTTAACGTGGGTTTGTTCGAATAGATCTAGCGTATCGGTGAGGAGCTGACGTTTGTTAGTTGCCCTGAGAGTGGCGGAAAGCATAGGGGTGAAACCCAATTTGGCGAGAGTGCGATCGCCAAAAACTTCCGCGTACTTAGGCTGATATTGCGCCAGCCCTGCGTCTAATCCGGCCTTATCCATCACTCCATCCAGCGCCACAGCCAGCTTCTCCAAGTTCCAGTAGCAGGCCCCTGGCTGATTGCCATAGCAGTAGAGTCCGGAGTAGTCAAAGTAAGCCGCTGTAAAGCGCGGATTGTATTCATCTAAAAAGGCAAACGGGCCATAGTCAAAGCTTTCGCCTGTGATAGACATGTTGTCAGTATTGAGCACCGCGTGGCAGAAGCCTGCGGTCATCCACTGAGCCACAAGGGTGGCAAGGCGCTCAGCTAGCTCCGTGAACCAGGTCGCGTATCGTTCCTGTTCATCTGCAATCGTGAGTAAATCAGGGTAGTAAACCTCGATGACGTGATTGAGAAGCGTTTGAGCGAGATCTGGACGATTGATGTAGGCCAAACGCTCAAAGGTGCCGAAGCGAATGTGAGCGTGACTAAAGCGCACCATTACAGAAGAGCGCGTAGGAGAAGGTTCATCTCCGCGAACGAGGCTTTCACCAGTTTCAATCAGGCTCAGCGTACGGGAAGTATTTACGCCCTGAGCATGGAGGGATTCAGACGCAATGATTTCGCGGACGCCGCCTTTAAGCGTGAGGCGTCCATCACCGCCGCGTGAGTAGGGGGTGGAGCCAGAGCCTTTGGTGCCAAAATCGTAGAGTTTTCCATCGGTGCCGCGCAGTTGACCGTAGAGAAATCCGCGGCCATCACCAAGGAAAGGATTGTAGCTGCGAAACTGGTAGCCGTGGTAGCGCAGGGCCAAAAATGGGGCGTGATCAGCGAACTCGCCGAAGGCCTCTGTAAAGTGGCGATCGCTGACCTGTTGCGCATCTAAACCGATCTTTGTGAGGAGCTGATCATTACGAAAGCGTAAAACGTGCTTTGGAAACGCCGCTGGCGTAACAACATCGTAGTAATCCTCACCGAGATCGGCGAGAGGAGAAACGTACGGGAGATTGAGCAGCGGGTTAGAAGGCATCAATCGACAGCTGTCACCCGTTTCAGATTGAGCACATCTGACATTTTGCGAATTTGCGCAAAGGTTTTATTCAAATGGTCGTGACTGTGAATATCGATACCTAAATCAATTTCTGCAATCTGATCGGGGTGGGTAATCACACCGGCCTTATGCACATTAATCTTCAAATCCGATAGCCGCGTCAGAATATCTTTCATCACACCCACGCGATCAATCACTTCCACTTTGATCTGCACTGGATAGGTATCTGGCTGGCCCTTGTCGCTATCGGGCTGATTCCAGCGCAGCGGAATCAGTCGCTCACCCGGAATATTCTCAACATTGGGACAATTTTGCCGGTGCACAGCAATGCCTCTACCGCCCGTAGAAACCACACCCAAAATGTCTTCTCCCGGCAGCGCGTGACAGCAACCAGCAATATAGTGCAATAACCCTTCAAGTCCCGCAATGGGGGCATTGTCATAGCCGTTATTGCGGTTAGCCGGCGCCTTAACCGCTGGAATTTCATCCTCTAGGGTAGGCGCTTTACCCGACTCTTGCGTGAGAATGGGCTGGGCTTCCTTAACCGCTTCCTGCAGACGATTTACAACCGCGTTGAGCGTAATCTCACCGTAGCCCAGACCGGCGAGTAAATCGTTAGCAGAACTGTAGTTGCAGCGCTCTGCCACAGCTTGAGCAGGTTCAGATTTGAGCAGCGCATCCAGTCCGCTCTTACCCATCACCTTTTCGAGCATTTCGTGGCCCCGTGCCAGGTTCTCGTCATAGTTAGATTTTTTGTACCACTGGCGAATACGGTTCCGTGCTCCCGTACTGACGACAAAATTCAGCCAGTCTAGGCTCGGATGCGCATTCTTTTGGGTAATGATTTCAACAATATCGCCATTTTGCAGCTCCGTATCTAAGGTAACGATACGTCCACTCACTTTAGCGCCAGCGCAGTGATTGCCGACTTCTGTATGGATGCGATAGGCAAAATCTACAGGGGTAGCGCCTCGGCTCAGCGGAATGACATCGCCGCCGGGTGTGAAGACATAAACTTCTTCATCAAACAGATTGTTTTTAACACCAGAGAGATATTCTTGGGCGTCTTTGAGTTCGTTTTGCCAATCTAGGAGCTGACGGAGCCAAGTAAATTTCTCGTCGCTGCCGCTAACGGTAACGGTGCTGTTGCCAGATTCTTTATACTTCCAATGGGCTGCGATGCCGTATTCAGCAACGTGGTGCATTTCTACGGTGCGGATTTGGACTTCGATAGGACGACCGGAAGGGCCGATGACCACCGTGTGAAGGGACTGGTAGCGGTTGGGCTTGGGCAGGCCAATGTAGTCTTTAAATCGGCCCGGAATGGGGCGATAGAGATTATGGACAACGGCAAGGGCGCGGTAGCACTCATCTACCGTATTGACGATGAGACGAACAGCCGCAATATCATAGATTTCGGAGAACTCTTTATTCTGCCGCTGCATCTTACGGTGAATGCTGTATAGATGCTTGGGTCTGCCGCTGACATCTTCACAGTAAATACCCAAATCGGCGATGTTGGCCTGGAGGCGATCGCTGACCTGCTGAATCCGCACCTCCCTATCCGCTCGTTTTTCTACAATTAGCTGCTTGAGGTTTTCGTAGGCGTCAGGCTCTAGATGTTTGAAGCAAAGATCTTCTAGCTCCCATTTAAATCGACCGATCCCCAAACGGTTAGCAAGCGGCGCAAAAATCTCCAGGGTTTCACGGGCAATGCGCACTTGTTTTTCAGGCTTGAGATGCTGCAGCGTTCGCATATTGTGCAGCCGGTCAGCCAGCTTGACCACAATGACGCGAATGTCTTTAGCCATGGCCAAAAACATTCGTCGAAAATTTTCGGCCTGCTGCTCAGTCTTGCTATCAAAATTGAACTTAGAAAGCTTGGTAACGCCCTCGACAAGATGACGCACCTCCGCGCCAAAATGCAGCTCAATCTCATCGGCGGTGACATCGGTATCTTCTACCACATCGTGTAAAAAACCCGCTGCGATCATCGCACTATCACCACCGAGGCTGCGCAGCAACCCTGCAACCGCAACTGGATGCGCAATGTAAGGGTCACCCGAAGCCCTCATCTGCCCCTTGTGAAGCTGATAAGCAAACTCGAACGCGCGGCAGACCAGCTGGTTACCCTCAACAGGGGGGACTTGAGGTGAGTCTTGACTGTTGGGGGCCTGATGCTGGGGAGCATGCGTTTCAATGGACGTTTCTGCGAGGCAAGAAGACAGCCACGTAGGAAGCGAACAATCTTGAGGAATAGCAAGGGTTGTTGCGGTCATTAGCTGTCGGCTCAGTTACGTTAGGTAAAGCAAAAATTAACTATGCTGAGATAAAAATGAAGCTGGAAGAAAAAGGTTTTGTTTTGGTTAAAGCCTATTAAGAGCAAGTTGCCCAAGTCATCCCATTTTTAGGACACGCTCTGAGGTAGCTTGATCTCTATACGAATGGCCTTCTTAAGAAATGCCTTCTTAAGAAATGCCTTCTTAAGATGAATGTCGCTTAAAGGCAAATATCTTTTGAGGCTAGTTTTAAAGTCAGTCAAGCTTTGTGTTGTAACTACGGATACAGAAAGACGGAAATCAACATGAAATCCTGTAGTGTCGGCACTTTTCTTTTTGCTCGGAAAGTGTATAAAAACGTTTATTAGCTCATCATAAACAAAACTGCGACCCTTTCATTAAGATCTTAGGAAGGAATTAGAAAGGAAGGCATTATTTCACCTGACTCGCTTACACCCAGTTCGATCAATAGTAGTCAGGCCAATCTTGCAGATTGCATTGCTCAGCTTTTGACTTTGCTGGAAGCCCTTCAAAACCAGCTCTCAGATCTAGAGGGCAGCGGTCTGGATGAAACTGCCATAGACCGCGCCACTGCAACCGCACAAAGCGCTGCACGACCGGACATTCGCGATCGCCTGCTACAGTGCCAGCCCATGTTTCAGCAGGTCATGTCTTGTTTAGCAGAAGTGCGTTTAACCCCAGCCGTAGAGCAGCGTCTCAGGCCGGCTCAAACTGAAGCCCATCGGCTCATACGTTTGATGGGGGTAGATGCCATGCGATTCCAAACAGCTAAGCAACCAGAAAGCTTTGAGAAAGTGCGCGCTCAGCTTTTAAGCAAAACTGAACGGCTTCAAGGGTTTGTGCAGGTACTTGCTAAGGCTATTTCCGAGACTAGTACCTAAACAGATCACAACTTAGTAGTTTGAACAAAGTAGTTTGAACAAAAGCAGTTCGAGCAAACATCACAACTTGAGCAAAATCAAAGTTTATGAAATAAGTGGCTAGTCCCACCTTTAGTGTAGTGTGCGTAGACAATACAAAGTACTGCACTAATATTTTGAGGAGACATCGGTGTGCGCTGTCCTAAAGAGACGACAGTAGAGATGGAGTCGGGTGAGCTAACGGAAGGGCTGCCCGTAAAGTGCTGCCCTAGCTGCCAAGGAAATTGGCTGAGCACACAAAACTATCAGCGTTGGCAGGCATTAAATGCCGGATTAGACGTCATCCCAGACGAGGTGCTGCCATTGGCTTTGGATACGGCCTATCAGCCAGCGCCATTGGACGGGCGGGCGGGCCTGTGTCCGGAATGCGGAACGTACTTGAAGCGATCGCGCCTCAACCTCAAAACAGCGTCCTTCTACATAGAGCGCTGCCCGATATGTAGCGGCTTGTGGTGTGACAAAGGGGAATGGCAGATTCTGGAAGAACTGGGCCTGCACGTACAAATTCCGATTGTATTTCAGCCGGAGTGGCAGGCCACTGTGAGGGCCTTGGAGAAGGTAGAAAAACAACGCCTAGCAGTCATCGATAAGCTGGGACCAGACATTGCGGAACGGATATTTGAGCTGTCAACATTACTGAAAGGGCATCCGCACGGTGACTTTGGCGTGGGTTATTTAATGCGAAAACTCAACGAATAGGGAGTAATGACGTGGCGGTTATTAACGCATGACTCCGGGTATTAACGCATGACTCAATGACGTAGGGCCTCATGCAACCAAATTCAGTTAGTTATTCAGTGAGTCTTTCAGATCAAGTCGTTTCAGATCGTCTGTAATATAGCCTCAGCAGCATCCTGCCTTCTCTCGGCAGATCATCTCTTGAGTTCTAATGGTTCACTCTCCCATGCCTCCTAATAAACCTTCCAATGGCTCGACTGAATCATCAGCATCCCCCAACGCAGTGGGTGTGCCTTTATTTGGTGTAGAAAACTTTCGGGTGTCGTATCCAGGTCAGTCAGTGTGGGCCGTAGACGATGTGAGTTTATCGCTAAACCCTGGTGAGAAGTTGGGCTTGGTGGGTGAATCTGGCTGTGGGAAAAGCACCTTGGGCAGAGCGGCTATGCGGCTACTGCCAGAAGAGACTCGCATAGAAGGGCAGGCCACGTTTGAGGGTCGCTCAATTCTGGCGTTTGACAAAAATGCCTTACGGCATTTTCGCGGCGAAGCAGTATCGCTAGTGTTTCAAGATCCGATGACGCGGCTTGATCCACTGATGACCATTGGAGATCACTGCACAGAGACGCTTTTGGCCCATCGGCCTGATTTAGATAAGAAAGAAGCCAAAGAAATTGCCTTGACGACGTTGGAGACGGTCAAAATTCCGCGCGATCGCTGGCGGCAGTATCCACATGAGTTTAGCGGTGGCATGCGCCAAAGAGTGGCGATCGCGCTGGCACTAGTGCTCGATCCTAAGCTGATTGTGGCGGATGAACCGACCACGAGCTTAGATGTCACCGTCTCAGCTCAGATTCTCGATCAGCTTACTGATCTGTGCGCCGAGCGCAATATGGGCTTGATTTTGATCTCTCACGACTTAGCGTTGGTGGGAGAGTATTGCGATCGCATTGCCGTCATGTACCAGGGCAAGCTGGTCGAAGTGGGCTCAACTAACGATGTATTTTATGATCCGCAGCATGAATACACCCAAATGCTCCTTAAGGCTGCAAACCAGCTACAGTCTGCGGGTGCGCAAAATTCAGCGGCCGCAGGCAATGAAGATATCCCCATCCTCAGCCTCAAAAATCTCACCAAGCACTACAGCTTAGAGCAGAGTTTAATTGCCAAGCTATTTCGAGAAGATCCGCCCGAGCCGATTAAAGCCGTTGACGGCATTTCGATTGATCTCTATCCGGGAGAGATTCTTGGCCTGGTGGGTGAATCTGGTTGCGGAAAAAGCACCCTATCGCGGACATTGCTGCGCATTGTGGAACCCACCGCTGGGCAAATTCTATTTCAAGGGAGCGACTTTACCGCACTGTCACGCGCCGATTTGCAGACAAAGCGCCGTGACATTCAAATGATCTTTCAAGATCCGCACGCCTGCTTAAATCCCATGATGACCATTGGACAGGGCATTGCCGATCCGCTGTTGATTCATGGGCTGGCTAGTGCGGCTGAGGCAAAAAAGCAAGTAGAAGCCATGCTGGAGCGGGTGGGCCTAACACCAACGGAAGACTATTACAGCCGCTATCCAGGGGATATTTCAGGCGGACAGCAGCAAAGAGTGGCCATCGCCCGCGCCCTCATTACTCGCCCTAAGTTGGTCATCTGTGATGAACCGGTGAGTATGTTGGATGCCAGCGTGCAGGCTCAGGTATTGGAACTGATGCTGACACTCAAAGATGAGCTGGAGTTGACCTATCTATTTATTACCCACGATCTGTGGGTGGCCAAGTATCTGTGCGATCGCATTGCGGTGATGAACAGCGGCAAGCTGGTTGAAATTGGCAACACCGAGCAAATTTTCAGTGCCCCGGCTCACCCCTACACTCAAAAGCTGCTTCAGGCTGCGCCACTACTGGCACCAGCAGAAGTTAGCTCATAATTACAGGCGGGCTGACGCACTCATGGGTAAAGCTCTGTAATTAAGTGCTGCCGCTCTAGAATATATTGCACAATTTGTTGACGCTCATGCGGTGACAGCGTAACTCGACTTTCGACCTCTTTCATAACCGCGCTAATGCGATCGCCAAAAGATAGATCATCCTGTGGTGGAATCGGCGTTTTATCAACGACAGACCATGCCACCCTTATTAAGTTGGCGTCCATGGCAGCCTCCTTCGCATCAAGCGTTCGTGATTCTTATAGTATGCCTATTTCTTAATAATTATTTTATTTTTTGAGTTAAGTAATCGATCATCAGCCAAATTTATTCCCTTTGGAGTAGATTTACTCCACATCAGCTTATAAATACGTCATTAAACATGTGACGCGCACTCTCATATCTGCTTGATGTCATGCCACACAGTCATGCCACACAGTTATGCCACACCTAAAAAAAGAGGCCAAAAAGGGCACGGTTTATGTTGCAAACCATGCCCTTTCTTGAGGCTCTATTAACCAGCTTTATAACGGGCTTTAACTGACTTGACCAACCTTAACTGGCCTAGCAGATACTTTGCGCAACGAGGACGCTAAGCAGCAATGGGCTACATCATGCCCATGCCACCCATGCCACCCATGCCGCCCATGCCACCCATGCCGCCCATGCCACCCATGCCGCCCATGTCGCCACCGGGCATCGGTGCTTCTGGCTCAGGCTTTTCTACCACAAGAACTTCAGTGGTCAGCACCATGCCTGCAATAGAAGCAGCGTCTTGTAGGGCAGAGCGGACAACCTTAGCAGGATCTACAATACCGGATGCCATCAGGTCTTCGTAGTTGTCTGTAAGAGCGTTGTAGCCATAGTTAAAGTCTTTGACCTTGACGTTTTCAACCACAACAGCCCCCTCTGCACCCGCATTGTCTGCGATTTGGCGCAGCGGTGCTTCTAGGGCACGTTGCACAATGTCAACGCCTGTTTTCTCTTCATCAGCAAGCGTCTCTTTGAGGCCGTCCAGATTTTGAGCCAGGTGCAACAAGGTTGCGCCGCCACCTGGAACAATGCCTTCTTCAACAGCGGCTTTGGTAGCGCTGAGGGCATCTTCGATTCGCAGCTTACGATCTTTTAACTCAGTTTCAGTGGCTGCGCCGACTTTGATGACGGCAACGCCACCTGCAAGCTTAGCTAGGCGCTCAGCCAGCTTTTCTTTATCGTATTCGGTATCAGAAATCGCTAGCTCTCTGCGGATTTGCTCCACACGCTTGTCAATATCTGCTTTGTTGCCACTTTCAGAGACAATCGTGGTGTTGTCTTTTGTGATCGTGACCTTTGCGGCAACGCCGAGCATGTCTAGGGTTGCCGTTTCTAGGTTAAGGCCTACCTCTTCAGAAATGACCTGACCACCCGTTAGGACGGCGATGTCTGCGAGCAATGCCTTACGACGCTCACCAAAACCAGGAGACTTGATGGAGGCAACGTTGAGTACACCGCGTGCTTTGTTAACGACCAAAGTTGCGAGAGCTTCACCGTCAACATCTTCGGCAATGATGCGTAGAGGCTGGCCGGAGCGAGTCACTTGCTCCAATACAGGCACTAGATCTTGAACAGAGCTGACTTTTTTGTCGACGATGAGGATGCGAGCATTTTCCAGCTCAACAATCATGCGCTCTTGATCGGTGACGAAGTAAGGTGACATATAGCCGCGATCAATCTGCATCCCTTCTACGACGTCTAGCTCAGTATCGAGGGATTTAGACTCTTCAACGGTAATCACACCGTCTTTAGTCACTTTATCCATTGCTTTGGCAATCATGTCGCCAACGGTATCGTCGTTACCAGCAGACACGGTAGCGACCTGGGCAATGTCGTTACCTTCAACCGGTTTCGCGGCACCTTCAATATCAGAGACGAGCTGAGCAACGGCTTTTTCAATGCCCCGACGTAAGCTGACGGGGTTTGCGCCTGCAGCTACGTTTTTCAAGCCTTCACGAATCAGTGCCTGAGCCAGCACAGTGGCAGTGGTCGTGCCATCGCCTGCCAGATCTTGCGTTTTAGAAGCCACTTCTTGAACCAAACGAGCGCCCGTGTTCTCGTAAGGATCTTCTAACTCAACTTCCTTAGCGATGGTGATGCCGTCGTTGACGATTTGAGGAGCGCCAAACTTTTTCTCTAGCACGACGTTGCGACCCTTTGGCCCCATCGTGATTTTGACTGCATCTGCTAAGGCATCGACGCCGCGCTCAAGCGCTTGACGCGATTTCTCATCGAATAGTACTAATTTCGCCATATGCCACTACTTACTACGAATTCCTACCGTCTAGATTCCTAGCATCCAGATTTCTAGAGGTTAGGAGGTATGCCTAAAGGAATTTAGCACTCGATAGCAGAGAGTGCTAATTCCAGATATCAATCTATAAGGCAGATGATGGCGTGCAAAGTCGCAATAACCGATCCTTCCTGTTGATGCCTTTTGTTCGGACGATACGGACGTCGTAACGGATCGTAAGATTTATCGCCCTAATCACCTCCAATGGGAACTTTAGGCAGGACGTCAGAGGTTAAAGATATGGGGTTAGACCGTTGTGTACATTACCTAAATCTAGGCATTGTCCTCGGATTGGGCTTGGCCAGCGCGGGCTGTAGTACTGCCAATCGCCCGGATGTGAGCGCCGATGATATCTCACCTGTGACTGAAGCCGGTAACGGTAAGGTAGCGTCATCTTTATCAGATCAGCGTTTTGATGGGGTTACCCTCACCGTTACAGGAAATAAGTATCCCATTGGTAATGCTTACGAGGCCCACGCCAAAACGTTTGAAGCGATGACAGGGGCTAAAGTCGTTTTTGAAACAGTTCAGTTTGGTGATGTTTACGACACTATTGCAGCTGACTATATCTCAGGCGAAAATCGCTACGATGTCATCGTCTACACACCGCTGTGGCTGCCTGATTTTGTTCAGGCTAACTACCTAGCTGATTTGACGGCGCAGGTAAAGGCCGATGATACGCTTGAATGGGATGACATTGTTCCCTTTTTCCAAAAATACGGAGGAACCTATGACGATAAAGTTTACGGGATTCCGGCCGATGGCGATTACTACATGCTCTACTACCGCAGCGATTTGCTAGAGCAGGCGAAGCTGGATCCACCGAGTACTTGGGAAGAGTATTTAGCCATTGCCAAACAATTCGATGGACAGGATCTCAACGGAGACGGTACGCCTGACTATGGCTCCTGCTTACCCAAAAAGCCCAACCATGTAGGCTGGTGGGCTTTTTGGTCGATTGCAGGCTCTTATTTGCAAAGTCAGGGAACGAGCCAAGGTGGGTTCTTTGATGCGGAAACCATGCAGCCGCTGACTAACAACGCTGCGTTTGCCAAAGCGCTAGATGTTTATAAATCCACTGGTGACTATGGCCCGGCAGATGAACTGAGCCATTCGATGGATGACACCAGAGCGCTGTTTATTGATGGTCAATGTGCCCTGACGATGGATCATGGAAACATGGGTGCTTTGACCATCGCGCCCCAGTCTAAAGTGGTGGATAACGTCGGCACAACAATTCTGCCTGGGACAACAGAAGTGCTGGATCGTAAAACTGGGAAGTTGGTCGCCTGCGATAAGTTTATCTGTCCTTACGGTATTAATGGTGTGAACCATGCGCCCTATGCCGCCCTGATTGGTTGGACGGCTGGGGTCAATGCCGCTTCGGATGCCAAAACACAGGAAGCGGCCTATGCGTTTATTTCTTACGTGAGTCAGCCTGCCCAGGCCAATGTAGATGTCACCGTTGGTGAAACCGGCTTTAACCCTTACCGAATTTCTCAGTTAACGGATACCGAAACCTGGGTTAAGGCTGGGATGAGTCCAGCCGCCGCCAACAAATATCTTGGTGGAATTGGGGCAAGTTTGAACAATCCCAATATCATGCTCGATCTCACTATCCCGAATAACAACGGATATCAACAGGAAATTTTAGGGACAGCCTTATCAGCATTTCTGGCTGGTGAGATAGGTCGCGACCAAGCGATGGACACGATTACGACAGGTTGGGAGGCACTCACTGATGACATGGGACGCGAGCAGCAAAAGGCTATTTACCGTACTGGACTAGCGCCTAAGCTATAGCGTTCTCGGTTGGGTTGAATCTCGATTGAGCGGAAATAGTGGGCTTGCTTTGGTGAGTGGGGCATACGGAATTTTAAGGCTGTATTTTTGAGTCAGTATGGTGAAATATTGGAATCTCAGTACTAAAGTTGTCGTTGCATTCTCCTCACTCATCACGCTCGCAGCAGGCAGTCTCACGGTTGCACAATATAGTCAATTGCGTGCCAGTCAGCGGCAGGCTCTAAAAGATCGACTATTGGAAATAGTACAGTTGGCGGCCCCCCAAATTGATAGCGACTATCACAGCCTGGTTGTTTCGCCTCAGGAAGCAGGTACCGTTTTCTATCAAATTAATCGGGCTAAACTGGGAGAAATCCAGGCCGCTAGTGATGACATTCTGCGTATCTATACGATTCGTCAACAGTTGGATAACGCTTACACCTATGTCCTAAGTTACTCTCCTAAAGAAGAGACATTTGAACAAGACCCTTCTGAACAAGACTCTTCTGCTGTCACGGTTGGGTCTCGGGTAGAAATATTGCCTCCCTTGCTAGCAGACGGTTCTGTGTCAGCGCAACCGCAGGTAGAACGCAAAATTGTACGTAATGGCCAAGGTATTCCAGTGCTCTATGGATATGCCCCGATTGCCGGTGAGTTTAATCGTGTGGATGGCTTGCTGGTGGTAGAGCTAGATGCACGACCTGTGCTACGACGAGAGCTGAGAGCACAGATGATTTCTCTAGTGATTTTTCTGAGCATTTTGATCGTTACTTTGGGGGTTGTTTGGTACTTGACACAGTCCCTGGTGGTTCGTCCAACCTTGACTTTAAATAAGGCGGCTAAAAAGCTGGCAGATGGCGCTTGGGATGAGGCAATACCTACTAACCGCCAAGATGAATTTGGCGCGTTGGCCCGTTCGTTTAACGATATGGCTCATCAGCTAAAGGTGAGTTTTCAATCTCTAGAAGACTATTCTCAGAATTTGGAACTTAAAGTTGAGGAACGCACTCAAGCGTTGCAAGCTTCGAAGCAGCTCCTCGACTCAGTGATGAACAACATTCCTCAGTCTATTTTTTGGAAGGATCGAGAGAGTGTTTATTTGGGGAGTAACCAGAGCTTTGCCCAGATAGCGGGGCTGACCCCTGCCACTATTGCGGGTAAAACGGACTACGATTTACCGTGGTCGAAGCAAGAAGCTGATTTCTTTGTTGAGTGCGATCACAGAGTGATGGAGGCTGACCAGCCGGAGTTAGGGATTGTTGAATCTCAACAGCAAGCAGATGGCAAGCAGGCATGGCTAGAGACCAATAAAATCCCTTTGCATAATGCTGAGGGTGATGTGATCGGCATTATTGGAATATTTCAGGACATCACAACCTATAAAGAAGCTGAAACAGCGGCTCAACAGGCAAGTGAAGCGAAAAGTGAGTTCCTGGCAAATATGAGTCATGAACTTCGCACGCCCCTTAACGGCATCCTTGGCTACGCGCAAATTTTGAATCGCTCAGATACGTTGTCTGAAAAAGAACGCAACGGGATCAATATTATTTATCAATGTGGCTCTCACCTACTGACGCTGATTAACGATATTTTAGACCTCTCTAAAATTGAAGCCCGTAAGCTCGAACTCAACCCTGTTCCCTTGCACTTGCCTTCTTTACTCAACAGCGTGGTTGAAATGTGTAGCATTCGTGCCCAGCAAAAGGGACTTGATTTACAATTTCATTTCAGTTCTCAATTGCCTGAAGGCGTGGTTGTAGATGAAAAGCGCCTGCGGCAGGTGTTGATTAATCTCTTGGGTAACGCAGTTAAATTTACAGAAACTGGCTTGGTTAAACTACAAGTGGAGGTATTGGCACTGCTAGATACTCAAGCTTCTCTCCTATTCCAGGTGATAGATACTGGACTTGGCATTGCAGAGGCTGATCAAGTTAAATTATTTGAGGCCTTTGAGCAAGTCGGTGATCAGAAGAAACAATCGGAAGGGACTGGTCTGGGTCTTGCCATTAGCCAAAAGATTGTTCAGCTCATGGGTAGCCAGATTAAATTGACCAGTACCTTGGGTCGAGGGAGTGAGTTTTTCTTTACGGTAGAGGTTCCGTTAGCAAGCGACTGGTCTTATGTGCAACGAGGGAAAGTAGATGGGGCCCGTATCATGGGATATGAGGGAAAGACACGTCAAATTTTAGTGGTCGATGATCGATGGGAGAATCGATCAGTATTAAAAAATCTCTTGGAACCATTGAAATTCAGCATCATCGAAGCTGAAAATGGTCAAGATGCTCTCCATAAACTTTGTTGTGATCAGCCAGATCGAGCGCTGCCAGACTTAGTTGTTACAGACATTGCGATGCCCGTAATGGATGGCTTTGAATTGATTAAGCAAATCCGCAGTGATGACACCCTAAAAGCTTTGACGGTTGTGGTCTCATCCGCTTCAGTGGCCCAATGCGATCAACAGATGGCGCTGGACTGCGGTGGTGACCACTTTTTGGCTAAGCCTGTGGACTCTCAGGAACTCTTTAATCTGATAGCAGAAATCCTAGAGATAGCGTGGATTTACGAATCTACCAAGCAGCCTGAAACAGATACGCTTGAATCCACTTCAACCGTGAGGCAGACGACCGTTATCCCCCCTCATGAAACCTTAGAAGCTTTATTGGCGTTATCTCAAGGCGGCCAGATTTTAGAACTTCGGCAAAGATTGGAACAGCTTATCCGTATGGATAACGTTTACGCCCCCTTTGTTGAGCCCATTATGCACATGAGTAAAAAATTTCAGCTGGACGAAATTGAATCTTGCTTAGGAGAATACCTCGGGAAGCGTTAGTAGTATGTTAGAGAAAGTAGAAATATTAGTGGTTGATGATGTACCTGCCAACCTAGAGGTGATGGCAGAGACGTTATCTTCTCAAGGGTACGCGGTTTCGGTGGCTAGTAGCGGTGAGCGGGCGCTCAAGCAGCTTCAACGCCGTTTGCCCAATTTGATTCTGTTAGATGTTCAAATGCCAGACATGAATGGCTTTGAAACCTGCGAGAAAATAAAAGAGAATCCAGCGTTTCAGGAGGTTCCGATTATTTTTCTCACGGCCCTATCAGACTCTGATAGTACGCTTAAGGGCTTTGACTTAGGGGCCGTAGACTACATCAGCAAGCCCTTTCGTGAGCCGGAGTTGCTTGCGCGAGTCAAAACCCATCTCCAACTGCAGCAAATGACCCAGCATTTAGCACAACAGGTGGCAGAACGGACTAAGGCCCTAACCTCCGCAATGAATCAGCTGGAATTGTCTCAGATCAAGTTAGTCAAGCAGGAAAAAATGTCTGCTTTAGGCGGATTAGTTGCGGGCGTTGCTCACGAAATTAACAATCCATTAGGGTGCATTTTGGGTAATGTTGATGCTGTCCAAGATTACATGAACGATCTCTTTGGGGTGATCAAGCTTTATGCGCAAGCACTCCCTGAACCTGGAGAGGCCATTAAAGCAGAGCTGAATGCCATTGACCTAGATTATGTAAGAGAAGACCTACCTAAGGTAATTCGAGCCATGCAGGACAGTGGAGAGCGAATTACGTCTATCAGTCAGAGTTTGCGCACCTTCTCTCGCGCTGATACAGAAACTAAGCAGTCCTTTGATTTGCATGAGGGTTTAGACAGCACAATGCTGATTTTACGGCATCGCTTAAAGGCGAATGGTCAACGACCAGCTATTGAAGTCGTTAAAGATTATGGCGATATTTCATCTGTTGCTTGCTTTCCTGGTCAGCTCAATCAGGTGTTTATGAATATTCTGGCCAACGCGATTGACGCCTTAGATGAAGTGAGCCAGAGTCGCAGTTATGCGGATATCGAAGCCGAGCCAAATCGCATTACCATTCGCACAGAGGCCGATAACGATCAGATTAAAGTTGCCATCTCCGACAATGGGCTAGGCATTCCACCGCAGGTGCAGGCAAAAATCTTTGACCATTTGTTTACCACTAAAGGGGTCGGCAAGGGCACAGGGCTTGGATTAGCGATCGCTCGCCAGATAGTAGCGGACACGCATGGCGGCAGTCTAGATATGTACTCTATTGGGCGGGGCACGACCTTTATTATCAGCTTGCCAATAGGAGACTAAATCTGGCTAACCAGCCAGCGAACCAGAGCGGCATTCATCCAAAGGCTCATTCAAAGGCACAGTTATCTCAGCTGAAATAGCGGTAGAGTGTGATTGCTATTCATGTTGGTAAGGAAACATATGCGCGGGCTGAAAGGCAAAAACGTATTGGTTACAGGGGCTAGCAGTGGTATTGGGCAGGCGATCGCAATCCGCTTTGCTGCTGAAGGCGCTAACGTGGCAGTGAATTACTACAAAGGTGAAGACGAAGCGAATAAAACCATTGAAATGATGCGATCCGCTAGTGCCGATGCAGGAATGGAGGCTAGCGCACTTAAAGATATGACCGTGCAGGCAGATGTCTCGAAAGAAGAGAATGTCAGCGAGATGTTTGAGAAGGTGATTACTACCTTTGGCGGGCTAGATATTTTGGTGAATAACGCTGGCATGCAAATTCAGGGCGCATCCCACGAGATTCCGCTCAAGAGCTTTGACAAGATGATCGACATCAACATGCGGGGGGCATTTTTGTGTGCGAGAAAGGCGATCGCGCACTTTTTAGACAACGGCGGCGGCGTAATTGTGAACGATTCCAGCGTGCATGAACTCATTCCGCGTCCACAGTATGTAGGCTACACCATGAGTAAGTCAGGACTGCAGGCGATGACCCGCACCCTGGCGCTGGAATATGCCCGTGACAATATTCGCATCAACTCGTTTGCCCCCGGCGCAACACTCACGCCAATTAACCCGTGGAAAGACGATCCGCAGCGTAAAGCTGATATTGAAAGTCACATTCCGATGGGCCGATCTGGAACGCCGGAAGAGATGGCTGCTGTGGCCGCTTTCCTCGCTAGCGATGATGCGGCCTACATCACCGGACAAACGTTGTTTATCGATGGCGGGCTGACGCTGTTTCCTTCTTTCCGTACACCTTGGACAGGTTGATTTTTGGAGAAAGTAACATGCTGAAATCTTGGATGGTGATTGCGGCTGTAGGGTTTGCGATCGCCTCACTTTCCAGCTTCATTAGAGCCGATGATGCTAAATGGTTTCGCAGACTAAAACGCCCGGACTGGCTCACCTTTGAACAGCTTATTCCTGTCATCTGGACGACGGTTTTCATCTGTGGCGGCTGGTCAGCCTATATTGTGTGGGAACGCACTCAGTCGTGGGCGTGGATGGCGGCCTACATTTTGCTGGAGCTAGTGACCATTGCCTTTACGCCCGTGCTGTTTTGGACGCATAACCTAAAACTAGCAGCCTATATTGGTGGTACAGGATTTGTTGTTTGCTTGCTGCTAGCAATCGGGGTGTTTAGTGTTTCTATTTGGGCAAGTGTGCTTCTGTTACCTTACTTTTTGTGGAGTCCGATTGGCACAGTAACCACTTGGCAGATGGATAGGCTGAACGCTTGAATGGAATATCTTGAATGGAATGTTGTGACTAAATCACGGTTAAGCATCTTGTTGCTGATTATCTTTCCAAGTGCAACCCGACAGCGCAAAACCGACTGCAATATTCTGAGAGTCTGCGCAGTCCTAGGCAAAATATATCCTAAACAAAAATATAAAAGATTTATAGGGCTATTGTTAGCGCTACAAATATGCGTTAACCCTCTGGGAAACGAGCAGGCTGCTCCATTGCGACATTTTCATAAATAGCGGCTAACGGCAGGGTGACATTAAGAGTGGTCAAATCAACACAGTCATTTTCTCCGTACACCGTAAATATCCATTGCCCCTTCTCATCTTGCCTGAAGACCTCAACCAACTGCTCCTCTGAGCTAATTAAAATATATGCCTGTAAACTCTCTAAACGGCGATAGAGTGCAAACTTTCCGCCACGATCATAAGCTTCAGTACTGGCAGATAGCACCTCGACGATAACGCAAGGGTGCTGAGAAAACTGCTGCGCGCTAAAGTCTTGCTGATCACAAGTAACGCTCACATCGGGATAAACGAAAGGACCATCTGCCGTAATACCCACCTTGGCATCAGAATTTCTCACCTTACAGCGATCGCCTAAACTACGACGCAATAAAAGAGCCACATTCAGGGCGATATCAGCATGTTGCAATGTCCCGCCCGCCATTGCAAAAACCTGCCCATCAAAATATTCATAGCGCACAGGCTGCTTGCTTTCCCAGTCGAAATAGTCTTTTGGCGTGAAATCAGCCGGTTGCCGAGTTGCAATCATAGGGCAATATCCAAGCAAGCATTTCTCCTATTGTAAACTGGGCGTATCGCTTTGGCCGTTCTGCTGTGAAAAGTAAACCACTTTGCAGCGGAGTGGATATCGGTCCTCTATCGCTGCTTACGTAACAGGCTGCGTGTTGGAAAGTCTGCTTGGCTGCTTGCTTGGCCGGTAGATGAGGGCGTAGGCCGCAGGGACAAAGTAAAGGGCAAGCAGCGATGCGCCGCTGATGCCGCCTGCGATCGCAATCGCTAGCGGTCTCCAAAAAGGCCCACCGCTAATTAGCAGTGGCACGAACCCAGCAATTGTCGTAATTGTTGTAGTAATGACGTGACGAGTGGATTTGTTGACGACGTAAGCAATGGCTTTGCGGTCACCACTCTTTGCCGCTTCATTTTCATTCAGACCAGAGAGCACCATCACCGTGTCGTTAATGGCAATACCCACCAGCCCAAGAGAACCCACAATGGCCATAAAGCCAAACACAGTATTGAACACTTTAAGAGAAAATAGCGCCATCCCTACAGAGCCAACCCCAACAAAGGCAACGATAATGGCCTGACGGAAAGAATTGAGCGAAAGCACAAGGGCTGCCACCATGACAATAACGAGCAAGGGCACATAAACGAGAAGATTGCCCACCGCTTGACCTTGCTCCGCTGACTCACCGCCATATTCAGTGCGGTAGCCAGGGGGGAGCGTAAAGTTTGTCGCCGCAAGCTTTTGTTCAAACTCAGCTTGTGCCACAGAAGGAAGGGTGCCTGCGGATAGATAACCTTGAACAATGTTGACCCGCTCTTCATTGCGGCGAGCAATTTTAGAGAGTTCGGGAAGAAGCTCGAATTGACCAATGGCTGTGGTGGGCTGGCGGGTGCCGTTTTCAGATTGCAGATCAAGAGAGGCAATTTGGCTGAGGTCGGCGCGGTTAGCGTCATCGACCCGAACACGAATAGGCAGGCTTTCAGTGCCTTCTAAAATGGAGCCGCCTGTTGTTCCTTCAAGATAAGCAGAAAGCTGTTGCGCGATCGCTGTGTTCGTTAGTCCGCTTTGCTGTGCCTGTTCTTCATCTATGTTCAAACCCAGCTTAGGCAGCGCTTCACTGAGGTCATCGCGAGCAATGGTGACGTTACTAACGGTGCTCAGAATGCGACGCGCTTCAAGGCCAAGGCGGCGTAGCTCAGTGATATTAGGGCCAAAGATGCGTAGCTCAATCGGCGCATCGAAAGGGGGGCCTTGCTGAAGCTGATTGACTATGATGCGCGCAGCCGGAAAAGCCGTGTTGAGATCGGCTTGCAGCGATTGAATAATCGGCTCTACGTTGCGGTCGGTATTGAGCTGAACAAGGGCTTCAGCGTATTGGGCCTGAGCGCGGCGATTGCCAGTGAGGTTGTAGTAAAACTTAGGGGCGCTTTCTCCGATGAACCAGTGAACATCAGAGACCTTGGGGTGGGCGCGGACGATGTCGCGGGCAAGGTCGATTTGTTGTTTGGTGCGGGCGATCGCACTTTGAGGCGCAAACTCAACTTCTATTTGAACCTGATCGCGAGAAACGGCTGGGAAAAACTGTTGATCCAGCGTACCTGCGGCGATAAAGCCTATCAGCGGAATAGAGAACGTAAGCGCCATGACCAATAGCGGGTACTGCATCGTGCGGCGCAGCGTCCATTGATAGGGGCGCGCTAGATTGGGCAGTGAAATGCCGTCTGCCCACCAGCTGCCGGGACGCAGAAGAAACTTTTGAATGCTCGCAACCGGGCCGGTTTTCGCATCGAGCCGTTCTCTCTCTTCTTTGCCATGGCCGAATACTCTCGCCGCGAGGGCAGAAATCACAGTGAGAGAGAGCACCAGAGAAGATATCAGCGCCATGATGACATTGAGCGCAATAGTGCCCACAAATTCTCCAGCTGCACCCGGCAGTAGGTAGATAGGCGCAAAGGCTGCAACAGTCGTCACCGTAGACGCAAGCAGCGGTATTTTGATGTAGTCCACAGTTTTCACAACGGCCTTCAAAGGCGTATCGCCGTGCTCTATTTCCATCTGGATTTCATCCACGGCAATAATGGCGTTATCAATCAGCAGACCCAGCGCAATAATCAGCCCGGTTACAGACATTTGGTGAATCGGCACGCCCAGGATAGTCATCCAACCAAAAACAGCCAGCGAGGTAATCGGCAACGCCGCACCCACCACCAGCGCGGCTCGCCAGCCCATGGTGATGAGGGTAACCAGCATCACCAGGAGCGCGCCGACAATTAGATTAGAAATCAGCGTAGACATCCGATCTTCTACGTAAGTGCTTTGATCGAATATGGTTTCTAATCGAACGCCGGTTGGAAGCTGCTGTTCAAACTCAGCAAGAACATCGCGAAGGCCCACGGCCCACTGATCGATGCGCCGACCCGATTCCATCAGAATGCCAAGGGTCACGGCGGGTTGCTCACCAATGAAGGCCATATCGGTCATGGGCTGTTGCAACCCTCGACTGATACGAGCAATATCGCTGAGACGAGCAAACTGATTGTTGCCGGTCTGAACGGGGATTTGGCGAACCTGTTCGAGCGTTTCAAGTTCGCTTTGCAGTTCGATAGCAACCGACTGCTGCGAGCTGCGGAGCTGTCCGGCACTGACTTTGGCATCGCTGGTTTGGATGCGGCTGGCCAGCAACTGAGGAGAAAGGCCAATCGCCGCGAGTTGGGCCGGGTTGACTTCTACGGTGATTTCTTCCGTCGGATCGCCAAAAATGTTGACTTCTTCGGTGCCGGTGATGCCGCGCACCTGTAGGGCAAGTTCTTCCGCGTAGCGGCTCAGAATGGCGTAGTTTGGCTCGCTGGGCAATTCCCACACTAGCGACGTGATAAGGGTATAGGCTTCTGTAACGGTTTCTTCTAGCTCGGGTTCGCTGGCTTCACTGGGGAGCTGAATGGCAGCGTCGTCCAGTTCATCGCGCACTTTGGACCATACCGGTTGGGCTTCTTTGATGGTTTCGGCAAGCTCAATGGTAACGGTGGAGAAACCAACGCGAGAATCTGAGGAAAGCACAGCAATCTCTTCGAGTTCTGACAGCTCGGCTTCAATAACTTCGGTAACCAGGGCTTCTACGCGCTCAGCATCCGCACCGGGAAAAGCGGTTTGAACAACAGCGACGCGGGAAACCAGTTCGGGATCTTCTTGCCGAGGCAGCGCCTGAAAAGAGAGAAAACCCCAGGCGAGAATTAAGACGATGGTAAGAATGAGTAAACGGGTGTTGGTGTAAAAGTGTTTGACCATCGTTAGAAAGTGATCTGAAATCTTATTGAATAGAGCTTGTCAGTAGAGTTTGTCGATAGAGTTTGTCGATAGGTACGAGCGCTAATTCTGAGCGCTAATTCTGGGCGTTAATTCTGGGTGAACGATTGTTGTTCTTTCGGCTCAACTAATTGTCCCGGAACGAGGCGATGGGTGCCGCTGGCCACCACTGTATCTCCAGGCTGGAGAGTGCCAGTGACGTAGGCGCGATCGCCCTCTTGATGAAGGATTTCTACAGATTGCGATCGCACCACAAATTCTGTTCCATCCGCCTCAGCAGGCACCACCACATAGCTATTCCACAGCCCGCGAATACCCTGCGTCAGCGCTTCAGTCGGGACCCAAATGCCCTCTGATGAAATGCGCTCCGATAAACTCAGCCTGACCGTTTGCCC
>JBCCOO010000007.1:0-102964 GCA_039025345.1 Cyanobacteria bacterium P01_D01_bin.105
GGTGGTGCCTGCCCCTTGGGAGCCCCAGTAGCGGCCCATGACGAGAAAGATGAGTGAAAGGACAGGCCAGATGGGATCGGCGCCGAAGAAGTGGCGGGCGAGGAGGACGGCAGTGATGCCTTTGAAGGCTTCGGCAGCAACGGCGGCTAGCCCAACAGCAGTGCCACCGTGGTAGAAGGCGGCGGAGACGCTGGTATTGCCGGTGCCAAGGGTTTTAAGGGTTTTGCCAGTGGTGAGGCGGACGATGTAGCCAGTTAGGGGCAACGCGCCTAAGGCTGGGACAATCGTAAAAATTAGAAGTGCGCCGAGGACCTGATCCATAGGGGATTTGCGTTGGAGACAGGGCAGCCAAAAGCGGAGATTTCCTCCCCGCGCCCCTCCTTACGCTTGGGTGCTTTATGTGCTGCCTGGGGGCCGAGCCTCCCCCAGACCCTCCGAAAAGGATTTTTTGTCTGGAAGGGAAAGATTTCGGTACTGCCTATTCTAGGTCTGGATTTTGGATTCTTGGGCTAGCTGCTGGATCTGTTAATAAGACTTCGGGTAATACGACGTTGGCATTTAGGCACCGAAGGAAACGGGTTTTCTAGTGCCTATCGTTTGTTCGATTTCTAGAAGGCGGGCTACGCGATCGTCGGTGGAGGGGTGGGTAGAAAATAGGCTACGGAACATTTGTTGGGGGAGGGCATTGATGATAAGTAGGGGCTCGAAGGCGGGGTTAGCGTTCATGGGCAGGCGTTGGGCACTTGCTTCAAGGCGTTTGAGGGCTTGGGCAAGGGCGCGCGGGTTGCCGGTGAGCTTAGCAGCGCCCGCATCGGCTGCGAATTCGCGGGTGCGGGAGATGCCCATTTGAATAATGGTGGCAGCCATGGGAGCGAGGAAGATGGTGGCCATCAGGGCAATGGGGTTGGCGCCGTTACCATTGCGATCACGTCCTCCAAAAAACATGCTGTACTGAAGCATTTGAGCAAGGAAGGCGATCGCACCACCTAACGTAGCGGCGACGGCCTGGGTGAGGGTATCGCGATTGATAATGTGGGTGAGTTCGTGAGCGATAACGCCTTCTAGCTCTTCTTCAGGGAGCATTTTCACAATGCCTTCAGTCACGGCAACGGCGGCGTGTTCGGGGTCGCGGCCAGTGGCAAAGGCATTGGCAGCTGGGCCGGGCACAAGGTAAACACCAGGCATGGGAATATCAGCCTTGGTGGCGAGACGCTCTACCATGGCATAAATTTTGGGGGCTTGGGCGCGAGTGAGCGGTTGGGCACGATAGGTGGAAAGCGCGATTTTGTCGGAATAGAACCAGGAGCCGAAATTGGTAACAGCGGCGATCATAAGACCCAGAATGGCACCGGAACCGCCATAAAGAGCGTATCCGATGGCGACCAATAAGCCAGAGAGTAAACCGAGTAGAGCGACTGTTTTAAGTTGACCTTGCATTTAGGGGGGACCTCCTGGTTATTCTGCGGTTGCGAAAAGCGCGCGGTAATGATGTTCTCAGTAAGCTGATTTGATTGTATCTAAGCTGTTTTGTTATCAGCTAGAACCGGGAATACGAAAAATACTTGCGGATTAACGAACATTTATGTTGAAGTTTGCCGCAGGTAAGCTTTAGCTCACCATTCACTAAACGCGCGAGTGCTCAAACTACAGGTTCTTAAGCATGATTTTTCGGGATAAGATGCTCTTTCTTTGGGCTACTTGCACAGGCCACACAAGTCAACGAAGAATCACTAGCAGGTCTGCTAAAAGGGCCGCGGGGAAAACGATTGGAGCGCTAGCAGCTTGCCTTTCTATCGTGCCTATCGCAGGTGGAGCTTTGCTTTCCATGGAAGCGCTAGCGCAACCTCTGCCTCGAAAAGTTATGCCAGCTTCTCTCTCTGAACAGTCCTTACCTCAAGAATTAGTTCAGGCACTGCGGCGCTCCAATTCATCGGCTACTTTATCGGCTGCCGCAACAGCTGCAGAGAGTCCTACGGGGAGTACTGAATCTGGAAGCCCTGAATCTGGAAAGGCCTTAGCGGCTCGTCAGCTTGCTGAGCTACTGCCTGCAGAGACGCCGCTGGCGCTTTTCTTTTCTACGGATTTGAACGATTGGGAAGCGCTACAGCAATTTGAGCTATTTGCTAAGTTTACTGACTTTATCAATGATTCTGGGGCGGGTATTGCTGACAGTGAAACAGGTCTGCCGGCACTTTTGAGCGCAGCAGCAAACACAGAGCGTTGGCAAGGTGATCAGTTTGTAGTGGCAACTCTGCCAGATACGTCTCCCCGTAGTATTGCTGTGAACGATCTGGACAAAGAAGTCTTCATGGTCGCACCCGTGGTGAATGAATCTGCACTGGCGGCTTACAAAGAAACGTTAGCAGTATCGCGAGACGAGGCACCTGAAAAAAGTACTTATCTAGGCGCAGAGCTATGGGTGTGGCCGACGCAAGAAGTCAGCTTTGGCGACTATGGCAATTGGAATGATAATGAGCAAAATTTGCCAGCGGTACCTCATGAGGAATGGCCAAATGAGGACTCTTCAAAAAACCAAAACTCAAAAAGCCAAAACTCAAAAAGCCAAAACTCAAAAAAACAGGATCAAGCAGGTGGTTTTAACAAGGCACTCAATCTAGAGCGCTCAGTAGAGCTACCGGTTCCTGAAGATTTTGAGCCGGAAGAAAATTACGATACTTACACAGTCGAGGGAAAAGCCATCGCCTTCTTAGACGGCTTCTTGATTCAAGCGAGCGAGCCTGAAACGCTCAAGAAGCTGCTGGACTATCAGGAGTTTAACTATGCCAGGTTAAGCAATAATCCTTTGTTTTCAAGGTCTCAGTATGGGCAGGAAGCAGGGGCGATCGCCCGCGTGTATTCTGATCTATCTGAAATCTCTAAATACAATCTGAATGGCCGTGAGTTCGCTGGCACAGCCTTTCCATTCCCAGGCATACCTGATATTCCAGGCGTGCCAGGCGTGCCAGATGGCCTTTTGAATGTTCCGCCTTCACCCATCCTACGCCAAGAGCTGCAGGCACAGATTGCCAGCGCTCTGAAGGGCATCACCATGGAGGGAATCATCTATCCCCAGGCGGAAGGCATTCGTGTTCAGGGCCGCATCTACGGGAATAACTTGCTGCGCAGCAATCCTACCCCTGAGCTAGACTATGCCGACTCTGCGCTAGAGTTTGTCCCAGCGGCGACCTATTCTTTGAGCAGCGGTCGCGATATCGCGGGCATTTGGCGACAGCTGACGAGAAGTTTGTCGTTGAATGAAACCGCCTACGGCTATCTGGAGCAGGGCCGTAATTTTATCAAAGCAGCGACCGGCTTAGATTTAGACACTGAGCTCATTGGATGGATGGATAGAGAGTTCGTGCTGTTCTTTTTCCCCAGTAGAGAAGGCGCACTCAATAGCTTCTCACCGGGACTGGGCGTGGAGATAGGCGTTGCTATTCAAACGAGCGATCGCCCCACCGCCCAAAAAACAATGGACACCATCGACAGCCTGCTGAGCTTCTTCGCTCAGCCCACTACGGTGAATGGTACACCTGTGATGAGCTGGCAAGCACCTAGCTTTGGCCCCAATCCTGATGGGCCAACCTTCACAAGCTATATCAGCCACAGCTGGATCTCAGAAGATACGCTGATTCTGACGTCCGGCACTGGCGCGATGGCGCAACTGCTAAATCCCACAGCTTTCAATCCGGTGAGCGAGCATCCTACCTTCCTGAACGCCACAGACACCCTAGCCAAACCCAACAATGGCTACGGCTACTTCAACGCCGGCTCCTCCTTATCTCTGATTTACAGCCTGATCAGCCAGTGGCTAGAAGTCCCAGCAGACGATCCCTTCTTTCAAACGGTGAAAAGCTACCTCGGAACGATTCGGGGTGCTGGCTCCACAACCTCAAGCACCCGTGAGTACTGGCAGCTAGATTCGCTGTTGAATTTGGCGCCAGCAGAAGAGAAACCGCCCGCAGCCACCGATACTTCTGAAGTGGATTAAATCTGCGCTGAAGTAGGATAAAGGCAGTGGGCAGTTGTATCAATTGCCCTGTTTGTTGCTCCTCATTAGCCATGCCTCCTTTCGGAAAGTCTGAGCATACTGGAAAGTCTGAGCATACTAACGATGTGCGATCGCCTTCTTCTTCGTGGCAGCGCGTTCGTCGTAACCTTCTGTGGCTTAGCCTCCTTACCATCGTCTGGTTTATGTGCAGTGCTGGCGCCGCTGCCGAAACCTTGCGCGATCGCCAGCAAGCATTTCCCAACTGGGAAAGCAAACCGTCCGTGCAGCTATCCGATGGTGATCTGTATTATCCCCAATGGATGCAAGGGACTTGGCGCATGACATCTACGCTGGTAGATATGGTCGCGCCACTGGCTCCGGATGTGGTGACGCCAGGGTTTGAAGGGAACCGTCAGTTTTTATATCAGCCTATTCCGGCATTCATCCGCTTTATCCCCACCGTTGTCTCTAAAGGGCGCTTTCTCAATCAGCCCATTCCTCAAAAGCTAGAAGATGCCAGCACAGATGACATTAAAATCGTATCTGATAGAGCCTTCAACGGGCTGAATTTGGCAAGAGCTTACTTAGGGAATGATTGGGTCAAAGCTGTCAAAGTCGATCCAGAGGATCCAAACCGACAGGTGACCTTTTTGAAAGGCAATCAGCAGCTTGTCTCTACCGTTACGGGTCGCACAGTCGAAACACCTAACAGCGGCATGTTTGCCACCTCAGAGATCTTTCAGCAATTTTTCCGCAATCCCAAGGGAACTAGCGACGAGAGCATTAGCCGCGAAGCCAGTGTCTATCTCAATGAAGTTGAGAATACAACTATCTATCGCAAGCGCTCCGATCCCAACTTTCCGCTGGAAGCCGATCAGATTACAGCTATCTATCTCTCCCCTCAAGACCCTGATTATTTCAAAGCGAGAGAGCAGCCCGTTGCGCTATATCGCTATCACCTTTCCTTTAGCCCGGTCAGGCCAGGCGCAAACGAGGCCAGCTAGGTGCGCCCGCTGACATGGGATCCATTAACACAAAGCTAGCGATATATCGAAAGCTAGCGATATATCGAAAGCTAGCGATATATCGAATGATTCACAATAGGCATTAGCGACGGCGACGGGGACGACGACCATAGCCAGGGGGATAGTCATTTGGCGGATAGTCTCTGGGCGGATAGTCTCTGGGCGGATAGTCTCTGGGCGGATAACTATCTGGCGGATACCGATCCGGCGGAGCATTATTGGGTGGGTAGCGCTCGGGGGGATAGTCTCTGGGCGGATAATCTCTGGGCAAATAACCTCTATCGTCGTAGGGACGGTCGTATCCCGGACGGTCATACCCTGGCTGAGACGGCCTGCCGTAGCCACCACCATAGCGACTATCGGCATAGCCCTGGTCATACCCCCCCTGCTGCGGATAGTAGGGATCTGATTGAACTGGATTACCCAATACATTATTTTCTACATGCATTTTGAGCTGTTGGGCCATGCGGCGTAAGCCCTGTCGCTCATCTTGACGAATAAACGGAAGAAAGACCTTAGATAGCACACCGGAGAACGTTTCACGGTGCAGATAGCGAGTACGCCCTGGAACGGTTTCGCGCAGCTCAAAGATATGCTCGCTGCGTAAGCCAGGAATGGTTGAAATCCAGCGCATCATCATCGGTGGGCGCAGCATTGTGATCAGCGGCTGAAATTCAGTTTCTTCGTCGCCCTCCAACCGCTGCATAGAGAGATAGATTTCGCTTCCCCTGGCAATGGGCAACCCCGGATCACAGTCGTATAAAAAGGTATTCCAAAATCGCCACTGATCTTTGCGAATCAGCGTATCCCAAACGACGCTTTGGGGGGCATTGATGTCAATCTCTGCATAGAGCGTAGGCATAACAAAAAGAATAATAGACGTGAAGGTATCAGCTCAGAATATCTGCAGGAAATGCCGTAAAGCGGGATAAGCTTTTACTCATCATTCATCATTCCTACTTCATCATTTTCCTATCATGGTCAGTTTGACGCCGAACCCTAGCTACAGTCTAACGCTGCGCATTAAGCTCCCGAATCAAGTGTCGCAGCTTTCTCGCGTGCTAGAGGCGATCGCTCAGGCAAAAGGCAATCTTGGCAACATTGACGTGGTGGAAAAAAGCCGTGAATACATTATTCGCGAGATATCGGTAGACGCTTCTAGTACCGAAGCCGCCAACAGTATAGAGCAGGCGGTGCGAGCGGTGGAAGGGATTGAAGTAATGGAGGTGTATGATCGCACGTTTGCGCTGCACCGGGGCGGCAAGCTGCGCGTAGAGGCCAAGATTGCGCTGAATGAGCAGGATGATTTAGCAATGGCCTATACCCCAGGTGTGGGCCGAGTGTGCGTGGAGATTGCCAAGCATCCTGAGCGGGTGTATGACCTGACAATCAAGGGCAATACGGTGGCGATTGTCAGCGATGGCAGTGCGGTGCTGGGGCTAGGTAATTTGGGCGCGGAAGGTTCAATGCCGGTCATGGAAGGCAAGGCCATGCTGTTCAAAGAGTTTGCAGGGCTAGATGCGTTCCCGATTTGTTTGGATACGCAGGATACGGAAGAGATTATTGAAACGGTGAAGCGAATTGCGCCGGTGTTTGGGGCGGTGAATTTAGAAGATATTAGTGCGCCGCGCTGCTTTGAGATTGAAAAGAGATTGCAGGAAGATTTAGAGATTCCGATTTTTCATGACGATCAGCATGGCACCGCGATTGTGAGTTTAGCGGCGCTGGTGAATGCGCTAAAAGTTGTTGGAAAATCAATCGGTGAGATTAAACTGGTGATCAACGGCGCAGGCGCAGCAGGCCTTTCGATGGGGCGGCTGTTCAAAAAGGCGGGCGTGCAGCAGCTTGTGATTTGTGATTCAAAAGGGATCATTAGCCAAGAGAGAGAGAATTTAACGGCGGCGAAACAAGGCTTCGCAGTAAAACAATCTGGCACGCTGGCCAATGCCATGAAAGATGCGGATGTGTTTATGGGCGTGAGTGCGCCAGGGGTGGTGAGCGTGGAGATGGTGCAGTCGATGGCGGCGAAACCGATTGTGTTTGCAATGGCCAATCCAGTGCCAGAAATTCAGCCGGAAGTGCTCACAGGGATTGCGGCGGTGATGGCCACGGGGCGCAGTGACTATCCAAACCAAATTAATAATGTGCTGGCCTTTCCGGGCGTGATTCGCGGGGCAGTGGATTGTCGGGCACAGGCGATTACGACGGATATGTTTTTGGCGGCGGGACGGGCGATCGCAGCCCTCATCCCAGATACAGCACTGGCGCCCAACAACATCATGCCGTCTGTGTTTGATGAGCGTGTAGCCCCCGCCGTGGCTGCTGCGGTGAAAGAGGTCGCGCGATCGGCAGGTATCGCTCAAAAGTAGACCAGAAACAGCAGGCCAGAAAGTTGGAAAGGCTCAATATGCCGCTAGGAAGTGATGTTCGCTCATCCGCCCTGACCATAAGCTATTCATCCTAAACTATTAGTTCAATACAGACACACAGGAAAGATACTCATGCTGAATGAAGCCGCCAAGAAAACCATGCTCCGAAAGATTCCCCACGGCCTATACGTGTGTGGCACCAAAGAGGGCGATGACGTGAACGGCTTTACGGCGAGCTGGGTGATGCAGGCGTCTTTTGCGCCGCCTTTAGTCGTGAACTGCATCAAGGCAGATTCCACGTCTCATGCGATGGTGAAGGCGAGCGGTGTGTTTGCCCTCAGCGTGTTAGAAGATGGGCAAAAGGAGATGGCTCAGAATTTCTTTAAGCCATTGCGCCGAGTGGGCAACAAGTTTGAAGAGATTGAGTTTTATCTCGGGGAAGAGACAGGCTGCCCGATTATTAAAGATTCACTCGGCTACGTGGA
This sequence comes from Cyanobacteria bacterium P01_D01_bin.105, assembly GCA_039025345.1. Lineage (GTDB taxonomy): Bacteria > Cyanobacteriota > Cyanobacteriia > Phormidesmidales > Phormidesmidaceae > Phormidesmis. Next base: position 7,871 of record JBCCOO010000007.1, read on the forward strand.
GTGTAAGGTAGTTGGCTCTGTTGAGCATGGTGACCACACGGTGTTTGTGGGTGAAGTGGTGGGTGCGGGTGAGCACCGTGAGGGGAAGCCTTTGCTGCTGGAGAGCACCGGCTGGAATTACGGTGGATAGATACGTCAGGGGTTATTGCGTCAGCGTCAGTGCCAATATCTGCTCGGTATGGCCTACTTACAGCTCGCCTCCCTCTACCACGATTCAAACCCCTCCCAATCAGACGCTTATGCCCAGCAAGCCCTCACTGCTTGGAACAAAGCCGTCGCACTAGCCCCCGACAACTCCGAACTCAAAGCTGCCCGCGATAACCTACTCGCTCAAATACAAAACGACGAGTAACTTTCTCGTCCTAAATATCCGCCATCCGTCTGCACCCACACTGCCCCCATCGGAAGCCACTCTGTATTCCTCAGCATTGACTCTGCTCCGCTCGGGAATTGCTCTGCACCACCCTGCATCAATTCTGTTCCACTTGTCGTCTGTCCATATGCCAACGGGAAAGCTACCAGCATCCTCACACAAGTGCATCTACCCTTCCAGGCTCAAACCCCAAAGCACCAATAGCTTCCTCAGCAAAGCCCAAGACGTTATCTCTGAATAAAGGAAAAGGATAGGTGAGCTTTGCCTATCCTTTTCCTTTCACATCGCTGACTTCGGTAACTACGCGTCTTGTCGCAGCTTCTCTAGCACGCTGTGATCTTCCATCGTGGTCGCATCACCCACCACTTCTTCCCCGCTAGCCAGGTTTCGCAAAACGCGACGGATGATTTTGCCCGATCGCGTCTTCGGCAGCGCGTCCGTGAACTGAATTTCTCCGGGTCGGGCAATCACATCGCTTTAGAAGACAACCCGCAGCCGTTGGAAGGGTTTGGTGTGCTGGGTCGGTCGTGAGTCACTGAACACAGATCATGCCGCAGAAGACATAGCAGCCTGAAGTTGTTTCCTCACAGCTTCAAAAAATTGAGTTTTAACGAAGCGATTAGCTGGATAGAGATAATCCTCTCCAGAATCGTCAACAACGCGAACGTAATTTTCTTCCGCAGCTTGCTTATCAGGCAAGAGCTGGTAAACCTTCAAAATCTGGAGGTCATCACAACCCTCGTTAGCGATGCATATAGCAAACGAGGGTTGTGACTGCTCGTTCATAGTCATGACTAATCTAAGAATCGCTTGATCTTCATTTTACGCTTGCCGACTCCATGCGCTTCATAGCAATGAAATTCGGCTCTGCCCACATTTCCATTTTCAAGACTCACAAAGCCGATACCCTTTAGCGTTCTCCATCTTCGACCACCATATTTTTTCTGCAGCGAATCAAGTTCTCTAATAGACAAGTTAACAGAGATAACTTCGATGTTTGAAATCTTGCCTACAATCTCAAAGTTCATGTCTATTTATAGATACAGCGAAAGGATAGGCACTATACCTACCCTTTCCATTTCACACCGCTGATTTTTGAAATTACGCGCCCTGTCTCAGCTTTTCAAGCACGCTCTGATCTTCCATCGTGGTCGCATCGCCCACCACTTCCTCACCGCTCGCGAGGTTGCGCAAGAAGCGGCGAATGATTTTGCCCGATCGCGTCTTAGGCAGCGCGTCAGTGAACTGAATTTCTCCGGGTCGGGCGATCGCACCGATCTCCTTCACCACATGCTGCTTCAGCTCACCCTTCAGCTCATCGCTGGCGCTATACGTCCCTTCCAACGTCACAAACGCATACACATCCTGGCCCTTCACATCGTGCTTCCGGCCAACCACCGCCGCTTCCGCCACAGACGGGTGCGACACCAGCGCCGACTCAATTTCCATCGTCCCCAGCCGGTGCCCCGACACATTCAGCACATCATCCGTGCGACCCATCACCCAAAAATAACCATCCTCATCCTTGCGCGCCCCATCGCCCGCAAAATAAAGGTATTTGCCATCTTTCGGCGCAATATGCTCCCAATACGTGCGGCGGAAGCGATCATCATCGCCATATACCGTACGCATCATGCTCGGCCAAGGATGCTTCACCACCAAATAGCCGCCCTCATTCGCGCCCACCGGATTGCCCTCTGAATCCACCACATCGGCCAAAATGCCAGGAAACGGCTTGGTCGCAGATCCCGGCTTCGTCGGCGTCGCCCCCGGCAGCGGCGTCAGCATAAAACCGCCCGTCTCCGTCTGCCACCACGTATCAATAATGGGGCACTTATCGCCACCAATCACCTTCCGGTACCACATCCAAGCTTCTGGGTTAATCGGCTCGCCCACGGTGCCCAAGATTCGCAAAGAAGACAAATCACGCGCATTCGGCTCCTTATCGCCCATTTTCATAAAGGCGCGAATCGCCGTCGGCGCAGTGTAGAAAATCGTCACGCCGTACTTTTCCACCACATCCCAGAATGCGCCAGGGTTAGAGGGGCGTGGCGCACCTTCATACATCACACTGGTTGCACCGTTAGACAGCGGACCGTAGACAATGTAGCTGTGGCCTGTAATCCAGCCCACATCTGCCGTACACCAATACACATCGTCTTCTTTAATGTCGAAGGCCCACTGAAAGGTCATATGGGTATAGAGGTTGTAACCTGCGGTGGTGTGAACCACGCCCTTGGGTTTGCCGGTGGTGCCGCTAGTGTAAAGAATGAACAGCAGATCTTCACTGTCCATCGGCTCAGCAGGGCACTCGGTGGATGCGTCGGGCTGAACGTCGTGCCACCACACGTCACGGCCTTCCGTCCAATCCACATCTTGCTTGGTGCGCTGCACAACGAGCACGTTGGTGACAGACGGCACTGCATTATCGGCAAGGGCTGCGTCCACGGCAGGCTTGAGGCCCATCGGCTTGTCTTTGCGGAAACCGCCGTCTGCGGTGATGACGACTTTGGCTTCGGCGTCATTGAGGCGATCGCGCAATGCATCCGCACTAAATCCACCAAACACCACCGTGTGTGCGGCGCCAATTCGCGCACAGGCCAGCATCGCCACCGCAGCTTCTGGCACCATTGGCATGTAGAGTCCGACGCGATCGCCCTTCGCCACGCCCATCTCTTTCAGCACGTTTGCCATCTGACACACCTCAGCGTGCAGCTGCGCATAGGTCAGCGTCCGCGCATCCCCCGGCTCCCCTTCCCATACCAGTGCAGGCTTATCCCGCTTATCGGTTGCTAAATGCCGGTCCAAGCAGTTGTATGAAATATTGATCTTGCCGCCCACAAACCACTTAGCAAATGGCGGCTGCCAATCCAAAACCGTATCCCATTTCTCAAACCAATCCAGCTCCTGCTCAGCGTACTTAGCCCAGAACGCCGCTGGATCAGCCGAGGCCTCGTCATACAGCTTCTGATACGCCCCCATACTCGGTATCCGCGCCGCTTCAGAAAACGCCGCAGGCGGCTCAAACACTCGCTGTTCTTGTAATACCGATTCAATCGTGGAGTCTGCCATAGATTCTGCCATGAAGTAAACCGCGCTCTAAAGTGCGCCTACTTTATCCGCTAAAAAAGTCTTTCAAAACCATACTGTGAATGCTCAAGTATCTCGTCGCAAATCAGTGTTCCTTAATATTTCTGGCGTGCTCACATTCATAGCGAGCCAACGTCAGTCGTGAAATTGCTCTGTCGTTAGCGGGAGTTGACTCGAGTTGGCACGACTGCAATCTCACTGAATGCTTATGCAAATACTGCAACTGAGTGTCTGCATAGCGACCCAGTTTCTATCAGCTTGACCTACTATGTCTACATGCGAATATTCAGACTTGGCGTATGACGCTTTCCTATGCAATTGTGGCCGCACTGGTCAATCGACCCTGCAGTGGCTACGACTTAGTCAAACGATTTAATAAGTCAGTAGATTGCTTTTGGAGTGCAAGCCATCAGCAAATTTACAAAGCTCTTGCCAAGCTCGAAGCCGATGGACACCTATCGGCTGAAACCATAGAACAAACCAACCGGCCCAACAAAAAGCTCTACACCGTTACCGACAGCGGCCGTCAATATCTACAGCAGTGGATTGGAGAAAGTGAGGCTATTCCACCCTTAAAGTCCGATCTGCTCATTAAGCTCTCCGCTGGCCATACCGTTCCCACTGAGACACTGCTACACACACTCCAAACCTACTACGAACAGCATAAAGAGCGGTTCAGAAGCTATCAGATAATCGCCAAACAATATGCCCAACTACCCGAACTTTCCAGAGCGGGGCAATTTCAATACCTTGCACTCAGAGCCGGCATCCGCCAGCAGCTAGCCTGGATATCTTGGTGTGAAGAAGCGATGGGCTTTTTAGGCCAACCCGTAGCGGAAAGGGAGTCTTCCTCAGTCACCAGTGTGCTAACCAGTAGCGCTAACTAACGCTAAACGCAGGCTTTAATCTTGGCACTTCTCGCAGAGCCCAAAAAATTCTAGCGTGTGGTAAAAAATTTCAAAACGGTGAGATTCTGTGAGGTGGCTTTCTAAGCCATGCACAGGGCATTCGGCCATCACCGCTGATGCGCCACAGCGAACACAGGTTAAATGATGAGTATCTTGCTTGGCCAGACTGTAAAGTGACTCGCCACTAGGTAACGGTCTCATTTGCACAACCCCCTCTAGCTTAAGGGAGTCTAGCGCTCTGTAAACCGTTGCCAACCCCATGCTGGTTTGCCGCTTACGCAGCTGCACGTACAAATCTTGAGCCGACATCGCTTCCGGCAACTGCTTCAACAGCTCAAGCACTAAGGTTTGACTACGAGTACGGCGATTTTTCATAGGTTCTATCGCTATCTCTGCTGACGTAAATGTACATCAGCTATACGCCTTAACTTAGCTTAAGTTAAGACAGGTGCAAACGACTAAGAGATAATTGCGGTAGGATTATTCAGCTTTCTTTTACGCTGATAGTGTATTGCACTGACTAGTTAGCCAACCTCTAGTGCATTGCTAGGCCTCTACAACCCACCCTTTTCTTTGTTCCTCTCCTGGTACAGCCGCCGTGGTACAAACCTCCTCTCATCTGTTCAGTGCCAAAGTATACGTAACGCTGCGACCTTCGGTACTGGACCCCGCCGGAACCGCAGTGCGCTCGGGCCTCAGCCATATGGGCTATGACAATGTCTCTAAAGTGCGTATTGGCAAATACATCGAACTAGAACTGAGCGCCGAAAGTGAAAGCAGTGCCCACACTCAGCTCGACAAAATTTGCGATCAGCTACTGGCCAACCCCGTCATTGAAAACTACCGGATTGAAGTTTTTGAAGCCGTCGTTGCGTAGCTGCAACTGCCATAAGCGTTCATCACCATACGATTTGGCCATAACACGCATGTCAGTGGCGATATGTAGCCAGTCGCGATACCTAACCTGATACACAACCTCGGGAGAAAACGGATGAAATTCGGTGTCATTGTCTTTCCAGGCGCAAACTGTGACCGTGATGCAGCCTACGTGCTTCAAAAGATTCTGCATCAGCCAACCCGTATGATTTGGCACGAAGAAAGTGATCTATCAGATGTGGATGTTGTGATCGTTCCAGGTGGGTTTAGCTACGGTGACTATCTGCGGTGTGGTGCGATCGCGCAGTTTTCCCCCGCCATGCGTGCCACCATTGAACATGCCCAGAAAGGCAAATTTGTGATGGGTATCTGCAACGGTTTCCAGGTCTTGACCGAAATGGGCCTGCTACCCGGCGCACTGGTCAGGAATAGAGATTTGCATTTTATTTGCGATCGCACACTGCTCACCGTCGAACGGACAGACCTGCCCTGGACACAAACCTATCAGCCCAATCAAATCATCACCCTACCGATTGCCCATGGCGAAGGCTGCTATTTTGCCGATGACGACACCGTCAAACAGCTAGAAGCCAATAATCAAATTCTTTTCCGCTACTGTGACATAACTGGCAACCCATCAGAAAGCGCTAACCCAAATGGCTCTATTCACAATATTGCCGGCATTTGTAATGCCAAAGGCAACGTCCTCGGCATGATGCCTCACCCCGAGCGCGCTGCTGATACTGCACTCGGCAATACCGACGGACTAACGCTGTTTGAAAGCATCATACAGTCCGCCCTAGTAAACACCTAGTTGAGTCACCATTTAGCATGTGGAGACGCCAGCAAATATCACTTCTATTTGCTAGTTAACTCGCAGGCGTCGGGTAATGACCGTCAACCCATCTTCTCGCACCAACAGAGCTGAAACCCAACGGCTATCTGCTGAAGTAGGCGCTTCTCCAATCTTAAACAATCCACCTGCAGACAGTAGCTCTAGTTCTACAGGACGACCAGTAAAGAAATCAGTCGCCGTCGTCCCTTCCTCTACTGCCGCACCCAACAGATAACGATTGCCCAGAGGCTCTAGCACAATGGCATCAAAGTCGTAGCTTTCTCCAGATCCAACCTGCTCTGGAAGAATCACTGAAACAGTAGGTGGTTGATCACCAGAAGTAACCTGATTACGCTCAGACAGCGTTTTTTGTGAAACGACCTGACTATTCACAAAAGTCTGTTCTGAACGAATCACAGACTCCAGCTGAGTAGTTTGGCCACCTGTGACTTGTGTACCGTCAATATAAGTGACTGTCTCCGCGCTGTAGCCTTCGCTAGTAGACTCCCAAGACTGTAGCTCTACGCGGTAAGTAAGGTCGCTATACTGCGCCCAAAGGGTCTCTAGGGCAGGCGCGAGGGTCTCATAAGTGAACCCGTCATCGTTCCTAAATTCTGTGCTGTAGTGCTGCATTACAGCAGATGCATCGTTTGCATTTGCCGCCGTTTCGATTTGCTCCAATGTAGTGATGAGTTCAGCAGGCGCATCTGTAGGTGAGGCTGCTCGCGCGCTTCCGCCTATACATGCACCGCCAAGGAGCCAAGTCAGTGAAAGCCCAAAAACAAACGCGGATGCGAGCTTCGCACGTTTCAAGGAGTGGCGCATTAGAGCGTGGCGCAGAATCATGGGATACAGTCTCCTTGCAGTGTGTCTCGTCAGCAATATCAATACTTTATAGAGAAGAGCTAGCGGTCAAAATGTTGGGCGCATTGGGCAGATACTACCTTAAATCAAGGTAACCTGAAATTTGTATTATTACGGTTCTTTGGTTCTGAAGGGAGTGTCACATTTGTGAGTGTCAAGCTATTAATTGCTGCAAGTGGAACAGGCGGACATTTGTTTCCAGCAATTGCAACTGCCGAACAGCTATCTCAGCAGAGCCCATCATGCACTATCGAGTGGCTAGGTGTACCTGATCGCCTTGAAACTCAGCTGGTTCCAACCCAATACCCTCTACATACAGTGAACATGGGGGGTGTTCAGAATGGTTTAGGCATCAGTACGCTTAAGCTCGCGGCTCGCTTTGCAAAGTCAACTTTTCAGGTACGTAGACTGCTCAAGACAGGCGATTTTCAAGGCGTTTTTACAACTGGTGGCTATATTTCTGCGCCAGCCATACTTGCAGCTCGTTCACTAGGCCTACCCGCCATCATGCACGAGTCCAATGCCTTACCAGGTAAAGTCACGAGATGGCTGAGTCCTCTCTGCACCCAGGTAGCCTTAGGCTTTAGTGAAGCAGCCCAGCATCTTACGAAAGCAAAAACGACAGTGGTTGGAACACCTGTGCGATCGCAGTTCTTATCAGCCACTCAAACTGGCCTCACAGATATTGAGATTCCGAAAGATGTCCCCGTCATCGCTGTCGTTGGCGGCAGTCAAGGCGCGGTTGCAATAAACCGCTTGATTAGGGAAGCTGCTCCAGCATGGCTATCAGCAGGCGCTTGGATTGTTCACATCACAGGCACAAACGATCCTGACGCTGATAGTTTTAACCATCCTCACTACATTCATCGCCCGTTTTATAGCGAGATCGCAGCCCTTTTTCAACGAGCTAATCTAGCCGTGAGTCGGGCTGGCTCCGGAACACTGATAGAACTCGCTATCACCGGGACACCTGCCATCTTAATTCCTTATCCGTTTGCCGCAGAAGACCATCAAACCTACAACGCCAAGGCGTTTTCACAAGCGGGAGCTGCTCAGCTCCATCAACAATCAACGCTCTCCTCTCAGAAGCTACAGACACTCGTCGATGAGCTAATAAAAGATGCAGAGCAGCTACAAATCATGAGCGAATCAGCACGTAAGCTAGCCATAAAAGATAGTGCAAATAAAGTTGCTCGCCTTATATATAAGTCTCTTCAGAATCCATCAGATTATAGTTAGATCTCGGTGCCCTCAGGCATCTACGCTTGTGCTCACAAGGCGTGAAATTGAAATCTATCAAGATTAGTAGCCACAAATGCCCCACTGGAGGGCACTATTTAAATGGTATAGATGATCACGCGAGTACAGGCTTACACAAATGGGAACTTAACCGACTCAGTTTTGTTCTCTTTAATTGAGCAAGCAAGTATGCATGTCTTTGAGCCAGTTATCTTTTTACGTGAGTGTTAGGCTCAAGCTAACTGCTAAAGATCTAGGCTGAAGGCCTCAGGCGGCCTACCTAATCTATTCACTGAAAGTCGTATCTACAGTTGACGCCTAGCTGCTTCCAACAGCTAGACAGCAAGTAGCAAGACTGACTAAATAGTATGGACTGTTCATCGGAGGCCTATCCTTCGGCACTGGTATATACGTACTCTATATTGTTTGCAACTAATCAAACACTCTTTTTGCAAGAGGTCAAAGTTTTCACGGAATTCACGGATTTTATGAAAACTTCGTTATGCTGGCTCAGTACATATACCTTACTAAGGTGTCCTGATCTTAATATTGGAACAAGAACTTAGTATATATGCGCATCGTTGCTACGCGTGCGCAGTACCTGTGCTTACAGAGTAGCCTTTGGGTAACGCTCTTGCTTTAGCTTAGGCTTCCTTCTAATCAAACGATCTTTATGGATTTAGTAGGCTTTGTGTTTTTTTGGTATCCGAAAGGAAAGAAAAAGCGGAAAGCATTTTGGGTGAGTTGTCTAAGTTGTCATGCGGTAGACGCAGTATAAAATTTCTCTCATTTTTCTAGAGGGTGGAGGTAATAGGAAACCTAATGTATTTTTCAAAAGCCGCTGTTGTTCTGGCGTCCGTCCCAGCTTTTTTATCTTTAATTTCAGTAGGTAGCGTCCTTGCCGACGAGCGTCCTAGTCTCAACAGTGAGCCAACTGAAGCATCTGTTCCTATCCGCCTTTCGCAGTCATCTGATACTCAACCATCTGAACGTTCTCCGAGGCTGCGTCTTCTAGGCACCCCTGCCAGCGCGTCCTCAGGCATTGCTCAACAAAAAATTCCACTCTCTCCAGGCGACCGACTTAGCCTAATTATCCCCGGTATTGGTGGCGAAGAGTTTACTGGAGAATACGAGGTCAATTTTGATGGCAGTTTGAATATTCCATTTTCGGAGCCTATTCCGGTTCTCGGTCTGACCATAATTGAGGCTGAATCAAGAGTTCAAGAGGCGCTCCTTGCCCAGCAGCTCTTTCTGCCCGGTCAGCTAAGGGTGAGCTTACAGGTATTAGATTACGCCCCCGTGCAGGTCGCTGTCACAGGCGCAGTGTTTGAGCCAGGTCGCCTGCTGCTCTCACAAGAAACGTCTGTATTAGCTGATGCTACAGGCGACGTTGTAGAGCTACCAGGCGATAATCCGTTAGAACGCTATCTAACGTCCGCATTAAAGGCCATTGGCGGCGTTAAGCCGACCGCTGATGTTAGCAAGGTACAGGTTTTACGTGGTACAGAGTCCGTAATTGTCGATCTCTCCGGCGTATTCTCTGGTGATGAGGTTGTAGATTTTCCACTAGTGGCCGGCGATCAAATCATCATCCCTGACTCAGGTGAGTTTCAAATTGAGCTAGTGAAGCCTTCTCAAATTACGCCTGACAGCATTGATTTGTACGTTTCTAACGTAACGCAACCCGGTGGAGGCGCCGTTCTCACAGGCGCAGGCGACATCAACGTGGCCAGTTTTGAGTATGGAACTAACTTAGCGCAGGCGCTAGTATCTGCTCGCTGTGTGGGCGGAACTCGTGCTACTAACGCTAGTCGCCGGGCAGTTCTGATTCAGACAGATGACGCAACCGGTGGACTCACGACAACCGAGTACAACGTGAATAAATTAGTGAGCGATTCAACCCAGTCAGTCGAAAGCAATCCCCTGCTGATGCCTGACGATGCGATCGCCTGCTACGACTCACGAAACACCAACATTCGCGGCATTCTTGGAACAGTCACCGACTTCCTCAATCCCATCAACCTACTTAACAACCTGTTTGACGACGACAATTAAGCAGATTTCCTCATCCAATTTAAGACCTTACGCCTGTTTGTCAACGATTTTTCATTAGAATTGACCAATGACTGACTCATCTCTTCCTAAATCTTCTAGCCAGACGTCAAACTATCGCAGTGGCCAGATTTCTAAACTGGGTTATCTGGGGCTCGGGCTGCTAGCCAACACCCTCATTTGGGGGCTAGCGTTGGCTTATCTCAAGTTAGCCCCAACCACTTATAGAAGCGAGTGGGGTCTTAACGTCTTGGGTACCGATGCGGGCGTAGATGTTACCCTTCCTGAAGGTGGAAGAGCGTCGCGCGCACCCAGTGGTTTTAGCGTATCTCCAGAAGATCCGCGTACTGACTATGTCTACTTAGCTCAAAGCCCCGATATCATCAAGGAAGCGGCGGCTCAGGTAAATATGACTGTCGAAGATTACGGTGACCCGGAAATCACAACTGACGAAGAAAGTTCTATCATCGGCTTTGTGAATGAGGGTGAAACACCTGAGATGGCACAAAAGCAAGCAGCCGCACTTTACGTAGTACTAGATCGTAGAATTGATCAGCTAAGAAACGCAGAACTGCTGCGCCGTGAGCGAGAGACAAAGGAAGCCTTAGAGGATGCTCGTCAACAAGTAGAAACAGCTCAGAATGAGTTAGCTAGCTATCAAGCGACGTCAGGATTGAGTTCAGAAGCTCAGATAGACGATCTTGCAGTAGGCGTGGAGCAGCTGCGTCGTGATTACGCCCAGGCAATTGCCCAGGAACGTGGTCTTAGTAGCCGAGTGCAACAGCTGGCTCAAGATATTAACGACTCTTCAGCAGGTGCAGCTGATGCTTATCGCCTTCAGGGCGATCCAGTCTATCAAAGCCAGTTTGCAGAATATGGTTTGGCCGCTGCTGAATATGCAGATGTGTCTTCTCAGTTAGGTGCTCAGCACCCTCAGGTCGTTGCTAAGCGGGCAGAGATAGAAGGTCTTGCTACCGCATTGGAAGCTAGAGGCTCTTTCCTACTAGGCCGTCAGGTTGATCAAACTGTTCTCACTCAACTCGCGCCGATTGGCCTAGATCCACGAGTAGAAGCATCTCGTGGTGACCTTTTCCAAGAAGCGGTGAATAGTCGCGCGACTCAAAGCGGATTACAGTCTCAAACAGTGGAGCTATCTAACCAAATTGTTGGCTTAGAAAATCGTTTACGCCAGCTTTCTCAGGAGCAGTTTACGGTAGACAGACTTCAGCGGAATCTACAGGTTGCAGAAGCCATTTTCGCTTCTGCAGTCGCAAAGCTCAACTTAAGTGAGGGCGACATTTATTCTGTCTATCCGCCTATTCAGCTGGCGACTGAGCCAACATTACCAGACGAGGACAAGTACGTTTCACCAAGCCCACCTATCGCTATTGGTGGGGCATTAGCAGGCTCATTCCTGGTTACGACAGGCCTTCTCCTACACTGGGCTAATCGTCGTAATTCAGAAGAGGAAGTTTATGCTGCCGGAGACTTTCCTTTTAGGGCCTAAGGCATGACTAATGCACGCATTGCGAGCGGTTTCAAGAATAAACTTGTCAAAGGGGCTGCGGGAGCATTTGGGCTGCGGCTCGTCTATACAGCACTTACCTTCCTCACCAGCGTTTTATTGGCTCGTGTATTAGGAAAATCAGGGTTTGGAACCTACACCTACGTTGTGGTCTGGGCATATCTACTCAGTGTTCCAGCCACAATGGGCTTTGACAATTTCATGGTTCGTGAAATAGCCGTTTACAGAACCCAGTCTTTCTGGGGCTTGATGAAAGGCATCTTGAAATGGGCTAACCAAGCTGTGCTCATTTCATCTTGTCTCCTAGGGATGGCCGCTATTGTAGTCGCCTACATATTTAGCGGCAGCACTCAAAGCGAAACCTTTATCGGTTTTTGTATTGCTATATCTTTAATGCCTGCGCTTTCACTACGCAACATCCGCCGAGGAGCGATGCGCGGCCTACATCAAATTACCAAGGGACTATTGCCTGAACTCCTCATCGATCCGCTGATTTTGATTACGCTAACGGTTGGTGCATATTGGGTTTTCAGGAACGAGCTCAATGTCCTATGGATCATCGCATTTTACGGCGTTGGTACTAGCATTACCTTAATCATCGTTAGTCAGTTTCTAAACCAAGCGCTTCCTCAAAATGCCAAGCTGGCTAAGCCAGAATACAAGGGTATGGCTTGGCTGAGCGGCGCATTACCGTTCATGCTGATTGAGAGCATCCCAATCATCAACTCACAGACTGACATTCTAATGTTGGGTGCTTTCAGAGGTGTGGATGCTGTAGGCCTATATGTCCCGGTCAATCGAGGAGCTCAGCTGATTACCTTTATTTTGATGGCGGTAGGCAGTACCCTCTCACCCACGATTGCTAGTGCATATGCTGACAATCGTCTGATGGATTTACAAAGAACGATTACGAAAAGCGTACGTGTAGTAGCGGGCGTTGCGTTTTTGTTCGCTGTGACGCTGATTGTGGGTGCACCCTTCTACCTAAGCCTGTTTGGCCCTGAGTTTGTAAATGGATTGAGGGCACTCCATATCCTATGTGTAGGCACCTTTATCTCTACAGCAATTGGACTGTCTTTCACAATTTTGAACATGACAGGCCATGAACGCTATACCGCAACAGTAGGATGGGTGGTAACGGTTTTAAATGTTGTACTTAATACCTTATGTATCCCGCTCTGGGGCGTAGAAGGTGCCGCCTTTGCGACCACAACAAGTGCAGTGATAGGAGGATTTATGAGCTTGATCGCTGTTAGAAAGCGTTTAGGTATTGATGCGACACTGATGGGATTACCTGCCAAAAATCTGAGCGGAAGGTAAATAGGTTAGTAAGCCACCTTATTGCGAGCCACTAATTTCAATTGCCTCATCATCCGCGTGTGCCACATTTATTGTGTCTGCACAAACCCAAAAATTGTTCGGATTTAAGCTGTGTGAGCTAGCGAACCCAGAAGGGCTAAGGGCTCTATGTCTAAGGGCTCAGTTCTGCATATCGTTAATCAGAGGCACCGGTGAGCCAATGCTGAAGTTCGTTGGCGTAGGATTCAGCAGCCGCTTGCCAAGTCGGCAAGGATTGACTAGGACTAGCCTCAGTGGCGGCCTGAAGCTGTTGAAGAACCTGTCCGGCCGCGCTCCTTGGGTCCTTAGCTTCGATAGGAATAATGGCACCTTTACCGACTTCTAACGCTGCTTGGTTGGCAGCGCTGACAATCACCCACTTCTTGAAAGAAGCAGCTTCTGCAATGGGTAAACCAAAACCTTCGTTATCTGATAGATAGATAACAGCAGCCGCTTGACGGTACCACTGTGCTAAAACACTGTCCTCAATATGCCCATGATAATGAACCCAGTCGAGTTCAAGAGCAGTTTCTAAAAAAGCTTCTCCCTCAGTTTTAGTAGATGCGTTCATGCCACCAACGAGCTGAAGCTCCCAAGGTTGACCACTACGTTCTCGAAGAGCTTTAACCAACTGAAGCGCCTCAGGCAGACGTTTTGCGGCTGGATCAATTCGACCAACTGAGAGTATAAAAGGGTTGTCAGCATTAGGTAAGTGAACGTGTGGCAAAGTGGAAAGGGATGAGTCTGCTCCATTAGAGATGACTTTTAATTTGCGCTCGAGCTGACTGGTCGGGCGAAAGTGTACCAGATCGTCAGCCGTAGCTTGACTAATGGCTATAACTGCTTTTGAAAGCCGGATAGACGCATCTAAGTAAATAAGGGAGCGTAGCGTAGTCTTTAATCGGCTTCCGTACTTTTCTTTTGCTTTCCACTCATTGACATCGTGAATAACAGCAACAGTGTCGGGATGCCAAGGGAGTAGAACTGGATTTGACAGCCAAGCAACGACTTTGATGTTGTGGCGATCACAATATTGGCGAAACTGAGTAGCTAGCCATAGATACCGTTTACTAGGCGAGTAGTCTAACTCTGGAATAACCGTGACGTAATCAGATAGCTGCTGCAAGGCAGGTGTATTCTCGAGTGCATTTGGCGAGCTTAGAATAATCGGATGTATGCCTTTTTGGTTAAGAGCTCTGACTAGAGGTGGCAGAAGTCTGTCTAGATACTGGCCGATGCCCAAACGCGGGCCTAGGTAATAAGCAATTAAGGCAATGGTCATAGTCTCTAGGACAATTAAGTAATAATCTTGGAAGTTTAGATTGACTTTACGGTAACTTTGTCGCTGCTCTAATTTCTAGCACGCTAGAACAGTGAACCATAGTCAATGTTATCTGTGTAGATATACTCTGTTTTATACGGATGCGTGAGTACAAACACCGGAAGCATACTAGAGACGACTCTATTACTTCAACACACAATTCTTCTGAACGTAAGCGTAAAGCTCAAATTATCAGATACATCCACTTAACCCGAAGTTGGCTATCCCCTTTGCTACTTCCGCACGTAACTAGCCTGTATATGAAATGACAAGTTTATATCCATCCACTGACAAAACATTTGAGCGCGTTACAAACATTCCTTTCTGGATAGTGTTCGTGATCGCTTTATACACACCCTTTGAAGAGTTTTTCTTGAGGTGGCTACCTGGAATTATCCCAGTAGCGCTGCGTTTTGTCCCTGAATTAGTGCTCTACGGATTACTGGTATACGTGTGCGGTATGCGGTTGATTCGAGGCAATTCCCTGAGAAAAACGCCGATTGACTTACTAGTGGCTCTGTTTTTCGCAGCGACGGCAGTTTCAATCGTGCTCAACGGCTCGCCCATCGTTGGTAGCATTATCAACTTACGGACGATTTGGCGATACTTATCTGTTTTTTACATTGTTGTCAACCTAGACATATCTTTCAGCGAATTGAGGCGGTTGCTCAAAGGCCTCCGAATTGTAATGCTGATACAAGGCATTATTGGCTCAGTTCAATACTTTCTACCAGCAAGCTTCAATCAAGCTTTCTTTGCACCCCGTGGTTTTGAGATTGGTGACTACGAAGGAGAATCACCCGCAGCAACACAGGGCGGACTGAAAGTAGGTGCTACTGCTGGTACGTTCTCCGATAGTGCAGTACTATCCGCTTTTTTACTGATTGGCCTTTCTCTTTTCCTATCAGGCACGTTTGCGGTTGGCAATGGATTACTACCTTCATTCTCTGAGATGGGAAGCATAGGTACCATTATGTTCGGCATCTTCGCTTCTAAGAAGCGGGCAGCGTTGGCGATCGCGCTAATTTCACCACTGCTAGTATTGTTGGTTCTCAATCGCAGAAGATCACTGATTAACACCACTTGGCTATATTCAGCTTTAGGGATACTTGGACTCTTAGGCATTGCCTTGTTTGTCGGCTCTGTTGAATCTTTTTCTGGTGCAGATGACCGTCAAAAGTCTATTGACTTGAGTACCTACTTTTTGCAGGTTTTTTCGGCTGATTATTGGCAGCAATCTAACGAACAAGCAAGAGGATGGTTTATGCAAACTATTCTGCATGGTTTGTTCAGTACTCGCAGCTGGTTTGGGTTTGGACCAGACTTTGAACATACTCAAAAAGCTTTACGAGCAACGCTAAGTACAGCGACAGATATGGCGAAGCTAGAACGAGATGCACCTGTGTTTGACGATAGCTTTTGGTTTGCCTTCATGGCTTACTTTGGCATTGTCGGAACAGCAATCTATGGCTTTATGCTGAAGCGACTGTATGACTCTGCTAGATGGCTGGCACGCGTGTCATCCCGACCAGAGCTTAGAACATTGGGGGCTACGTTTGGCACTCTAATTTTTATGACGGTGCTTTATACGTTCGTAGAGCGTATTTTCCGATTAAGAGCATTTAGCTTCTACTTTTGGTTGTTAGCTGGCCTGGTTGTGAACATGTGCCATGTAAAAATGGCTGAAATTGAGCAGAGTCGCCGCCTGCAGACTCACACTGATGAACATATTGGATAGGACTCTCGGCATTTAAAGTTCAATTATTCGATAATTAGGCTCAGCAGAAACCAAGGCATCTATGACGTATGATGCCTTGGTTTCTTTAAGTTTTAGCCCTAGAAAACGCTTATCAAACGAGCGGAAGCGCATCGCTGCTAGTCAGGCTAGCTGTAGAGCTGTCATATTTTCGGCCAAGGATAATAGTGCCCCCTAACGAACCTGACAGATGTAAGACAGCACATACCGCATGGAGTTTAGATCCATGTTCGTATCTGCTACCATGAGCGTAAGTATTTATACGCTGTGAGCATCTGAGCAAGTTGCCGTACCACAGGAAATGTCTCAGGCTAACTCAGGTTTGTTGCGCTGCAAAGTAGTTACAAAGTCAACCATGCTGTTTAAGTGGGCGCTTATTTTCCGTGCATTTACTGAATTTAGGGACTTAACTTTATGACGTACTCAAAAACTGAAGCCGCACCTGAGGTAGCTTCCGCTACTTTATCTGACGCAATTCCTCTACCGAAAAGGCGTCCTTCTTTTGCTTACACCATGAACAAAGTGGTGCTTCATTTGCAAAGATATGACAGACCGAAAGTATTGGATATTGGCTGTGGTCGTAAATCCGATATTGGTCGTTATTTGAAGGAGCACCGCTCCCATGCTTTAATTCACGGGGCAGATTTGGATCGATATTCGCTTAAGAATAGAGACGTGGATGAGCTGTTTATCTGTGATGCGGCTGATATGCCATTTGAAAATGGCAGCTACGATGTAGTCTTTTCTCAATTCTTACTAGAGCATGTCAAAGATTCTCAAGAAACAGTCGATTCTATTGCAAGGGTGACCGCTCCAGGAGGGCTAGCGACTTTAATTGTTCCAAACCCAACATCACCTGCTTCTATCGTTGCAAAGATGACACCGTATTCTTTCCACCTTTTTTTCAAGCGCACGATTCAAAAATACGACAATGTTAGCGAGGATACATTTCCGACGTTCTTCGCATTCAAAAGTGTAAAGACATTAAAAAACCAAATGCTGAGAGCAGGCTTTACAGATGTCGAAGCGGCTTATGTTCCTGAAATGTATTTTCGGTTCCGCTACCGACCTGTAATGATTCGGTTGGCGATGGTTTATACCAAGATTCTAAAGACGTTAAAACTGAATTTTCTCAAGTCTTCTGTGGTGGTGAGTGGCGTTAAGATCCACACTTGAAATCGGTGGCAAAAACAGTTGTCATCAGCGTCCATTGTGAGGCTGTCTTGCTTTAGCCAGACAGTACTGATTTCTCACATGTCTAAGCCCTTCAGCTTATTAGGCGTAAGGCACAGTGAGTGACCATCATTGAGTGGCACCAACATGAATGTGGCACCAATATAAGTGTGGCACCAATATGAGGATGGGCAGTCTGTGAAGGTGGCCCAGAGAAACTGGCCTAGAAAAGACAGTCTCAAGCAGATGGCTCAGACTCATCGCAAAGGATGGAAGAACTGCGGCAGAAATTTCAGCAGGTTTGGGGATATGACAACTTTCGTCCACCTCAAGGCGAGATTGTACGGGCTATTTCTGAAGGCAAAGATTGTTTGACAATTATGCCAACCGGCTTTGGGAAATCTCTTTGCTTCCAATTGCCGGCGCTCATGAACGAGGGAGTAACGCTGGTGGTTTCTCCGCTCGTAGCACTTATGGAAAATCAGGTGCATGAGCTTGTTGAGAAGAGGCTGCCAGCAGCGGCATTACATAGTGAGTTGGGTAAAAAACAGCGTTGGCAAACATTGCGATCTCTACAACAAAACCAGTTACGGTTGCTTTACCTTTCTCCTGAAACGCTCTTGAGCAAGCCAGTTTGGAAAGTGCTTTGCGAACCAAGTGTGAAAATCAATGCGCTTATTCTCGATGAAGCGCATTGTCTAACACAGTGGGGAGATAGCTTTAGACCTACCTACAGAAGATTAGGGGCGGTAAGGGAAGCCTTGCTGAAGTGCAGGCCGCAGGGAACAAAAATTGCGATCGCAGCTTTTACCGCTACAGCTGAGCCCATCACACAAAAGACGTTACAGACCGTCCTTAAACTGCGAAAACCACAGATTGTGCGGATGAGCCCATACCGTAATAACCTGCACCTGGCTGTCAAAACAGTTTGGACACCTAAGGGACGGAAAAGGGCTTTGCTGAAGTTTATCCAACAGCAGGGTAAGCAGTCAGGGTTGGTATATGCCCGCACGCGGCACAGCACTGAAGCATTAGCTCAGTGGTTGTGTAACCAACGCTTTTCAGTCTGTGCTTATCACGGTGGACTGTCTGCTTCACAGCGTCGCCAGATAGAAGCGCAGTGGATTGATGGACGCTATCAATTTGTGGTGTGTACGTCGGCCTTTGGGATGGGCATTAACAAAGCTGACTGTCGCTTTGTGGTGCATTACGAGGTACCGAGTTTATTGACTGAATATGTACAAGAAGTCGGGCGAGGCGGTCGAGATGGCAAAGCGGCCAAAGCATTGGCTTTAGTCAACGAACCGACAGGGCTGCTTGCACCTGAAGACAAACAAAGATGGCAGTTTTTTGAGCAAAAGACTAAGCAGCTAGAACAGGCAGCACAACAACTCGTTCGACAGATTCCAGAAACAGGTCATATTGATGAGGTAAGGCATCAGGTGCGCAACGGCGAGCAGGCGCTAGCTTTGCTCCACCGCGACAGCAAATTACAATGGCGTGATCCATTTACCTACAAACTGGAGAAAGGCCAGATAGCAGGCTCTCAGAGAGTAAGGAAACGAGAATCAGCGGCAACCGTGATGAGACGCTACCTGTTCACTCGGCGCTGTCGATGGCAAGTACTGTTAGAGGCATTTGGGTTTGCCAAGGAGGCTGAGGGAATGCAGTGTGGCGAGTGCGATCGCTGCTTAAAATCCAAAAAGTAAGTTTCAAAAAGTCAAATTTCAAAAAGTCAAGTTTCAGAAATTTAAGCCTTGCAAGGGCAACCGCTTAAATTTTCTCAGGTTGCTTCTCTTCGCCTGCAGCAACTAACGTTTCTTCTGGCTCATCTGCCACTGTGCTGGCAAGATTCGGAATCGATACAGACACAGTTTCTTCAACCGCTTCGATTTTTTTGGAAAAGCCCCAGGCAAATAGACTAAAAATAAGCGTCACCATCGCCCATTCAGGCGGAACCCAATCCGGGTTAATCACACGGAGCAGTAAACGAATGCCAACGAAGGCAACCGTCACAAATCCTGCATCTTCTAAGTGCACGTAGATCTCTAACCAGCGAATAAAGAGACCTGCCATAAAACGTAGGGCAATGATGCCAATGGTGCCGCCAAGGAGGACAATCAGGACATCTTTAGAGAGCGCGATCGCAGTCGTTACACTATCCAATGAAAACGCTAAATCCGTTAGCGCAATAATCGGAATCGCTCGCCATAAATTGCTAAACTTTGGTCCACTGGCTTCCCCTTCTTCCCCGTCACCACTCAAAAAGTGCTGATACACCAGCCATAGCAAGTACACTGCACCTGCCACTTCAAACTGCCAATAATTCAGCACCCAGCTAGCCGCCAAAATTAGCGTGATGCGTAAAATAAAGGCAACAACAAGGCCAATGTTCAGTGCCTTCTTTTGCAGTTCCTCAGTATCAAGCCCTTGGGCGATCGCCGCTAGTGCAATAGCATTATCTGCTGAGAGCACCAGCTCCAGCATAATCAGCACAGGCAGAAGCAATAAGGTATCTCCACCAAGCGTCGGAGACATTTCAAGCAGACGATCTAACATGTAAGTGGGTTTGGGCTAAGCCCTTTTAAGACGGGATATAAACGCAGAAACAAAAACGACATTAGGGATGCCAGACAGAAATCTAGTCGGTTGCGGGGGTTGCGCAAGTTAAATCCAACCGATGTTATTAAAGATGCCTGTATCTAGGTTTCTGTATCTAGGATAGATTAAAGCTACAAGCCGTGCTTGATTCGTTAGGCGCATAAAGCTTATCTATTTCATCCGTTCTAACCAACATCCTACGAACCCTTGCCTGTCATTACTGCCCTCGAAACAGCGCTTAAAATATTTAGAGCTCAATATCCACAGGGCTGCTTGGTCTCAGAGTTGATCACCATTCAAGATGGTCAATACGTGGTACGCACAGCCGTTATCAACGACGGACAAACGCTGGCAACAGGACTAGCGGCCAGTGTGGACATACAAATTGCCGAAGATAAGGCAAGAGAACGGGCGATCACCCTACTCGGTCTCTCAATGTCATCCCCGGCAATCGCTACACCAGAGCAAGCAGCCCAGTCGACCCAGTTAAGCCCTAACCCCGCGATTCCATCCCCCCCTGACAAGGCTATCAAATTAGAGTCTGAGCCGAATATTGAAACACCGGATATTAAAACGCCAGATATTAAAACGCCAGGTATTGCAACACCGAGCATCGAAACAACGGTTTCTCAAGCTGTTGAGCCCAGTCTTGCCCTCACTCTTGAGTCCGAAGAAGACTTAGACCCTCCAGAAGACTTAGGCCCTCCAATTGATGTGATAGAAGAAAATGCTGCACCTATTGATGAAAGCCTAGAAACTGAAGCCACGCCTGCCAAAGTTTCAGCAGCAACCATTGCGCTAGAAAACTTTAACGCGAGTGCAGAGCCAGTTGATTTATCTGATGTGATCGCCCAAACAGACGTAGAGCTAACGCGATTAGGGTGGACGAGTACGCAGGGACGAGAGTACTTGGAACAGACGTATAGAAAGCGATCACGCCAGCAGCTGACCGATGAAGAACTGATGAGCTTTCTGCTGTATCTAGAAGACCAATAACAAAGCCTTGAATTAGTCTTCTTCGTAGAGCGCCCTTCGATTTTCTACTATCTCTTGTTTGAGCTGCTCCCAATTCGCAACCAGCTCAGCTTGACTCATTTCCGATTGCTTACCTGAGCCCAGCCACTTCAGCTGAACGTTGCCAGCATCTGCTTCGGCCTCTCCTAAAATCAGGCCGAGCAAAGCACCACTACGAGCCGCCCGTTTGAACTGTTTGCCAAAGGCACTACCGCTGAGATCGACTTCTACCGAAAATCCATTCTGGCGGAGCTCATTGGCCAGCCTCACAGATTGCAGTTCTGCCTTCTCTCCTCTTGAAATCAAGTAAATATCAAGGTCAGGCGTCGTACTGTAATCGCCCATTTCTTCAAGCAAAATCACCAGTCGCTCAATGCCCATGCCAAAGCCAATAGCAGGTGTATCTGGTCCACCAAGCTGCTTCACTAGGCCGTCATAGCGACCGCCGCCACAGACGGTCGCCTGTGCGCCTAAATCTGATGATTGAATTTCAAAGGCGGTGTGGGTGTAGTAATCGAGGCCGCGAACAAGACGGGGATTGATATTGAAGGGAATGCCGAGGTTAGTGAGGTGCTGCTGCACACCGTCAAAGTGTTTTTGCGAATCTTCGCTGAGGAAGTCGAGTAGGCTGGGCGCATCGGTGACGATTTCTTGGGTGCGCTTGTCTTTGCTGTCTAAAATGCGCAGCGGGTTGCGGGTGAGGCGATCTTGGGAGTCTTTGTCTAGTTCATTTTTGAAGGGCGTAAAGTAGGCAACGAGAGCCTCTCGATAGTTTTGCCGGTCTTCGCCGCTGCCAACGGAGTTTAGATCGAGGGTGAGTGAGGTGAGACCGAGGATATTGAGAATTTGGGTGGCGATCGCAATAATTTCCACATCCGCTCTCGGATCGCGACTGCCCAAAATCTCCACATCCAGCTGGTGAAACTGCCGCTGCCGCCCTGCCTGAGGGCGTTCATAGCGAAAAGCTGGACCCATATGCCAAAGCCGCTGCACACCGCCTTGAGCAAACAGCTTGTTTTGAATGAATGCGCGCACCAAACCGGCGGTAATTTCTGGCCGCAGCGCAATTGATCGGCCGCCGCGATCCTCAAAGCTATACATCTCTTTGCCGACCGCATCGGTGGCTTCGCCGATGCCGCGAGCAAACAGTTCAGTCTGCTCAAAAATGGGGGTGCGAATTTCCCGATAGGCTGACTGATTAAGCGCATGACGAGCCAAGCCTTCGATGGTGACCCACAAAGGGGACTCGGTGGGAAGAATGTCGCGGGTGCCGCGAATGGCTTGTAGGCTACTCATTGATATATATAAACCACAAAAACGCGGCTAGGGTTAGCTAGCCGCAGAAAGATTTTATCAGGCGAGATGTCGCTGGGATATAGTCTGTTTATGCGTTCGAGCCGTTGCCCTTTGGGCCACTGCTTTATAGATGATGCCGCCTAGGTGCTATTGCATCTAGTGCTGCCGTTTCAGGCAACTAGGCGTCAGAACCCGCATCAGGCAGACGACAGCAGTTTAGTTCATCAATGCAGACTTTGCCTGACTGCAGCGCCCAACGCACTAGTGCGACTCGGTTTCCAGAGTTGGTTTTGCTCAGTACATTGCTGACGTGATTATCAACCGTGCGTTTACTAATCGCAAGCTTCTCTGAGATTTCTTGATTTGTCAGCCCTGCCGCTACCAGCTCAACGATCTGTAGCTCCCGTTTAGAGAGGTCGCTCTGAATCTCTTCCTGACTATCTTCAGTGACTAAAACATTAGCCGCTGCTTGAGTGTCTTGAGCACTGCTTTGCCGATTGGATTGGGGCGCAATTTGAGAGGAGCGGCTAGTGGGCATTGGCGTTTAATGTGTAATTATGCTTAGAGTCTACAGTGTAATCAATCTAACTAAACTGCAATAACGAATGTTGACAGTCTTTAAAGAAAGACTCCATCTACAGACACATATACTTACACACCAAAATCGCGATTCCAACCTGAGCTAAAAAGTATTGTGGCGCTGTTGTCAGCAGCGGGTTAGGAACGATTCATCCTATCTGAATGACAGTCAACACCTTTCAGTCAACACCTTTATGGATTACCTGAGAGCGCAGCAGGTCGATTCAGCAAGTTAGAAATTAACGAAGCCGGTCGCTGGTTATGGGGCCAAGCGAACGCGTGACGAAACGCGGCATCTTGACAGGCTTGTAACTCATCGAAGCCAATTACGTCATGCGTTAGCAGGTTTTCATATTCAAACGGCAGACGTACATTATGCAGACCCGCATTGTCGGTGCAGATGGCAACATCTACCCCAGCGTCGAAACAACGGTCAAACACCGTCTTAAGCTGACTGATTTCATCTAAGGTACCGGTCTGCAAGTAAGTTGTTGGGCATACTTCCAAGCACTGACCACGAGCCGCTACCTGAGGCAGTAGTTCAGGGTATTTTAGGGGAATTTGAATACCATGGCCAATCCGCATTAGGTAAGGCAAAAGGTCTGGATAACAGCCGTCTTTCGTCTCGTACAGATGACCCGTCGTATTCAGCCCTAGGTCGTGGGCCTGGGAATACAGACGCTTAATTTCCTCGAGGTTGTATACGGCATCACCACCTGCAATATCAATACCGCAAACGTACTCAGGGTACTGTGCTGCGAGTTCTAAGGTGGCTCGGTTAATTTCATAGGGGAGGCGTGAGTGCAAGCAGAGAATTTGCTTGGTAATCACGGGATATTCACTCTGATGACTGGCACGACCAACCACTTCAATAATCTCAGCCATCGCATCGATTCGCTGCACGTTGTTAAGCCGCTCAGGAGTACGATAGAAAGGAGTGTAACGTAGCTCTAGATAGGCAAGGTTTTCGAATATGTACGCACCGCGAATCAGACGATAAATGAAGTAGGGCAAAGCCTCTTTAGTTTGTACGCTTTCCACCAGTGTATGCAGCTCTAAGTATTCTTCAAGCGTGTCTTTAGGCTGGGTGTAAAACTGCTCAAAGGCGGCATAGTCACTGAATTTATCTGAAATGTCTGGGCGATTACGCTCGAAATAGCGCCATAACACCCGAGGAACAACCGACCCTCCGAGATGTCTGTGTAGTTCTGCGTACAGGCTCATGGTGAACTCCTCCGTTCTGATCGGTGATGGTTAGGTAGGCGTGATCGGCAAATAAATAGCTGAAGGCTTTGAGAAATAAATGAAGGCTTTGAATAGGGGTTTTACCTAATTCTGAGTAGAGGTTTTAACCCCGAGTCACAGAGAGTTTTGACCCGGAGCAAATAAAATGGAAATCAAAAAGCGTAGAAAAACTTAATTATTATCTTTCCAGCATAGCTAAGTTTTTTGAAGGTTGGGGAGATCACCCCAACCCATCAGCTGATTTTTTGGGCAGCGATCCGTTTACTTTGTCAACGTTTCAGCAAATCCGTTTCAACTTTGCTTGTTGACACTTCAATCGCAAGCTGTGGATAATGGTTGTTTGTTTGAACTCTAGCGATGTAATTCCCTTGGCTAACGTTATTGTTATTGGCGCTCAATGGGGCGATGAAGGTAAAGGCAAGATCACCGATTTGTTGAGTAAATCCGCAGATGTGGTGGTGCGCTATCAGGGCGGCGTAAATGCTGGCCATACCGTTGTCGTCGAAGACCAGACTTTCAAGCTACACCTGATCCCGTCAGGCATTTTGTATCCAGACACAGAGTGCATCATCGGCAGCGGCACGGTGATCGATCCGAAGGAACTCATTGCGGAGTTAGACAAAGTAGAAGCGCTGAATGTTTCCTCCGATAATTTGTTTATTTCACAAACGGCCCACGTGACGATGCCGTATCACCGCATGATTGATCAGGCGGCTGAGGAACGACGCGGCAATAAAAAAATTGGGACCACCAAGCGCGGTATCGGCCCAACATACGCTGATAAGTCTGAGCGTACCGGCATTCGCATCATCGATATGATGGACAAAGATGCATTCGCTGAGAAACTCCGATGGACAATTGATTATAAGAACGTAGTGCTTGAAAAGCTGTACGATCTAGAGCCGCTGAAAGCTGAGGATGTGCTGGAAGAGTATTTGGTATATGCGAATAGATTGCGATCGCACATTACCGATAGCTCCCTGCAAATCTACAACGCCGCTCTTCAGAAAAAGAACATCCTCTTTGAAGGCGCACAGGGCACGCTGCTCGATCTTGACCACGGCACCTATCCTTATGTCACCTCCTCTAACCCTGTAGCCGGTGGAGCCTGCATCGGCTCAGGCGTTGGCCCCACCACCATTGATCGCGTCATCGGCGTGGCCAAGGCCTACACTACTCGGGTCGGCGAAGGCCCTTTCCCCACTGAACTGAACGATGATGTCGGTGCCATGATCTGCGAAATCGGTGCGGAGTTTGGCACTACCACGGGCCGTCGTCGTCGCTGCGGCTGGTTTGACGGCGTTGTCAGCCGCTATGCGGTGCGTATTAACGGTCTAGATTGTTTGGCCATTACCAAGCTAGATGTTCTAGACGGTCTAGATGAAATAAAAGTCTGTGTAGCGTACGAATTAGATGGCACTCGCTGTAAAGATCTGCCCAGCAGCGCCGAACAATTTGCCCGCTGCAAGCCCATTTACGAAACGCTACCCGGCTGGAAAAAGTCCACAGAAGACTGCCGAACGCTCGAGGACTTGCCGCAAGAGGCCCTAGACTATCTGGAGTTTTTGGCCAAGCTGACGGAAGCGCCCATTGCAATCGTTTCGTTAGGCGCAAGCCGCGACCAAACCATCATTGTCGAAGATCCGATTCACGGGCCAAAGCGCGCTTTGCTCGAAGAAAACACCAGCGCTTTTAAGGTAAATCCTTAAAAGATCGGTGGGCAATCAGGTAGTATAGTAAGCCGGGCCAAATCACGGCACGACTAGCCATGAGTGTCTGCTGATTCAGCCGATGGCACCTGCTGGCCTTTTTAATCTTTTCCCTTCTGACTTCTGACCTCTTGTAACGCTCATGGAATTAACAATTGACTGCGCCCAGCGGGCCTCGGACGAAAAACCCAAAAAGCTGCGCCGCGAAGGTACTTTACCCGCTGTGCTCTACGGTCACGATGGCAATAGCTCCGTTGCACTTAAACTTAGCAACTACGATGCAGAAGCGCTGTTGCGCAAGGCCACTGTCAACAAGTCTGTGATTACGGTGAATGTGCCTGATTTGCCTTGGAGCGGCAAAGTTATTTTGCGGGAAGTGCAAAAGCATCCTTGGAAGAATAAGCTGCATCATCTGAGCTTTTTCTCAATTGCATCTCAAAAAGAAATTGAGGTGAGCATGCCACTTCACTTTGTCGGTGAAGCTATTGGCGTCAGCAACAAAGGCGGCACGCTGGATATGGTGATCACGGAAGTGCAGCTTAAGTGCCCGCCCGATGCGATTCCACAATCGCTTGATGTAGATGTGTCTGACTTGGACATTGGCGATGCGCTACACATTGGGGAAATTAAGCTGCCTGAAGGAACCTCTATTGCTGCTGACAACAAGCTGCTGGTGGTTTCTGTGTTGGCGGGTCGCACAGCAGCGACGGCTGATGCTGAAGCCGCTGATGGTGGCGGCGCTGATGGTGAAAGTGCTGATACTGAAGCGGCATCTTAACGCTGTCTCTCCAGCTTGTTAATTTACTCAGCGTTTAACTGAA
This sequence comes from Cyanobacteria bacterium P01_D01_bin.105, assembly GCA_039025345.1. Classification (GTDB taxonomy): domain Bacteria; phylum Cyanobacteriota; class Cyanobacteriia; order Phormidesmidales; family Phormidesmidaceae; genus Phormidesmis. Next base: position 34,486 of record JBCCOO010000007.1, read on the forward strand.
TATAAAAAAAGGTTGGAAGCGATGGCCCCCAACCTTTTTTTATTGATATATTCCCATTGATTTTATGGATGCCAGAGGGCGTACACCGGCTGAGATAATACCCTAGCTTAAGATTTGATTTGGCTATAAGCTTCTGTCGACTGCTATAGCTTCTCTTCAGCCCAATGTCCTAAGCTCACTATCGTATTTATACATCCTATCTATGTCTGACGCTGCTTTGCCCACTCTCGTTCAGCAAATGCTCAAGCCGGAATTTTATCCGCATCCAACGAGTGAGTCCATTGGCTTTATGCAAACCCATGTTTCATACGTGCTATTGACTGGGGATGTAGTTTATAAGCTGAAAAAGCCTGTGAATTTTGGCTTTCTAGACTATTCCAGCCTGGAAAAACGCCAGCATTTCTGCGAAGAAGAACTCAGGCTCAACGAGCGCGGCGCTGGCAGCTTGTATCTCGGCATGGTGCCGTTAACCCAAGCGGACAAACAGTTTGCCATTGCAGGTGAGGGGGAGACGGTTGAATACGCAGTGAAGATGCGGCAGTTTCCGCAGTCGGCTTTGCTAAGCGATCAGTTTGCAAAAGGCTTGCTGGATGAAGAGAAGGTGCGCGAGTTGGCAACAACGGTTGCTCAGTTTCATGGCAAGACAGAAACCAGTGAGCATATTCGCAGCTACGGCACAACTGAAGCGATTCGCGAAGCCTTTGATGAGAACTATGAACAAACGGAAGGCTTTGTCTCGAATGATGGCAGTGAGGTGAGCAAACCCCAGACCAAGCAACAGTTTGATGAGACAAAAGCGGCGACGGATAAATTTTTCGCCACTCAGCAAGCACTGTTGCAAAAGCGCCTTGAGCAGGACAAAATTCGCGCCTGCCACGGCGATTTGCACCTGGGAAATATTTGCGAATGGGAAGATCAGCTCTATTTATTTGACTGTATTGAATTTAATGAGCCGTTTCGCTTTGTCGATACGATGTTTGATATTGCCTACATCGTGATGGATTTGGAAGTCGCGGGCCGCGAAGATCTCAGCAAGATTTTCATCAACCAGTACGTGGAAGAATCGGGCGATTATGAAGGCCTAGAAGTTTTGCCGCTGTACGTCAGCCGTCAGTCTTATGTACGTGCAAAGGTGACATCTTTTATGTTGGGCGATCCGTCTGTGTCGGATGCAGACAAGCAGGCAGCGCATGATCGGGCTGCAAAGTATTACAAATTGGCCTGGGCTTACGCGCAGTCTCTGGCGCAGTCTTCGGCGCAAAAAAAAACGGCCGCTTAGTTGCAATGGCAGGCCTTTCGGGGTCTGGCAAAAGCACGACAGCGCAGCAGTTAGCACAGCTTTCAGGGGCAATTCGACTACGCTCTGATGCGGTGCGCAAGCACTTGGCAGGGCTTTCCATTCATGAAAAGGGCGGTGATGAAATCTATACGCCCGAGATGAGCGATAAAACCTATACCCGACTAATTACGCTAGGCACCACACTGGCAAATCGGGGATACCGGGTCATTCTGGATGCGAAGTTTGATCGGGCAGCGAAGCGAGCAGAGGCGATCGACTCTGCTCAGGCCAACAATGTCCCATTGACCTTCCTGCACTGCACTGCGCCAGCAGAGGTGCTGAGAGCAAGAGTCACCGCGCGCACCGGTGACATTGCCGATGCCACAGCCGATATCTTAGCGAAGCAGTTTATGGAACCGTTCTCCTCGGAGGCAACCGTACAGGTAATCGATACAACGCAAACGAAGACAGAGATTACGCATCAGCTTTCTAACACGTTTGGTTTATATTAAGTTCACCTGTACCCCATATTTCTGGACACCTGCCTTGGCTGACTTAATCATTCCAGCGGCCCTACGGCTTTGGCTCATCTTTTTAATTGCGTTTGCACTGTTAGGCTACTCAGTGCCGTTTAGTATTGCGTTCGGTGCCATTGGTGGCCTTGCAGGCGGTATTAGTTTTGCATGGTGGCAAATCAAAGGAGGAGCGCCCAGTCGTCGCTCTTCGGCAGGGAGCGGTAGCACTGACCAAGATCAGCCCACGCCAAGCAAAGGCCCGGAGAGCAATTCACGATGGGCGTTGCCTTTGTTCAAACCAGATAAGGCTAAGGTTCGATATTTAGAAAGAAAACGACGGATACGTGATCGCAAAATGAGGTAGTGCTAACGTCCTGGCGCTCCGGTTGCCCAGCGCAATGCCTTTTCTCGCTGATATTTTTCTTTCTAATGTTTCTGTCTCGCTGATGTTTTTTCTCTCTAAGCTGCTACCGCTGTTTGTCTATCCGCTAGGCCTCAGCAGCCTATTGCTAATGGTGGGCTTATTTTTGCTGTGGCGCCATCCACGCAAGGCCACCGTTGCAATTGCCTTGGCACTCTTTATTCTCTTTTTCACCAGTAATCCAACCGTCAGCAACCAGTTTGTTAGCAGCCTTGAATCTCGCTATTTACCCCCCGAGCCGATGCCTACCGCCGATGCCATTGTGGTGTTAGGCGGCGCAACGCATTCTCAGCTACCGCCGAGACCATGGGTAGAAGTCAAAGAGCAGGGCGATCGCATTCTCTACGGCGCACGCTTGCACAATGAAGGCTACGCAGACAAACTCATTCTGAGCGGCGGGCGCATTACATGGCGAGGCGATAGCGGCGACCAATCCGAAGCTCAAGATATGAAGACACTGGCAATGGCCATGAATGTGCCAGCAGCAGACATTGTGTTAGAAGGCACTTCTCTCAACACCTATGAAAATGCAGTGAACGTTAACAAAATTCTCGAAGACCAGTCGTTAGACTCCGTTCTCCTGGTTACGTCAGCGGTACACATGCCTCGCTCACTCGCTATCTTCAAAAAGCTCGGTATCAATGTCACGGCCGCTCCGACAGACTACCTGGTCTCTACCGTCAGCGAGAAGACTATCAATGCCACGTGGCAGGGACGCCTCTTAGCTTTATTACCTGACGCTGAGGCCCAAGCCCAATTCACCCGTGCGCTTAAGGAATATGTGGGTTTTACCATCTATCGTCTGCGAGGCTGGGTATAACCGTTAGGATAAACAAAACTGCCTGACAAACACGACGATTCATTGTTTACGTCCCTACCATTTCACGCCCCCAACATTGACACCCTATGTTTGAAAGTGTGTTGCCTGTCTCACCCCAGTCATCTTTTAGCGCAGCCGAAATTCAGTGGATCGAAGAGGCATTAACGCTACAACAGGCAGCCCAAAACTTTCGGCGTGAGGTGGAGCACCGGCAAGCAGAAGCAACCTACTACCAGTGGTACAGCGAAATGGTGAAGCAAACTCAGGCGGAAGAAGCCTCCATGGAAAATGATGTAGACGTATTTGGCTGGTTTTGCGGTCTTAAACGTTCAGCACGTTAATGCCAGAGCACCGCTCAGAAAACCGACCAGAGCAACTATTAGTAGTGTCACTTTAGGGAATACCGGGGCATCGGGTTAGATCGATCAGGCGCGGCGAATCAGTTTCACCATAAAAAAACCGTCCATATTGTGTTGATGAGGCCACACTTTAATCCAGCCTTGCGCCGTTGGTGACAACAGAAACCCAGGTGGCGTAGCCATTTCCCAACCTTTGTGTTCACTCAAAAACCATTGAATCTGTTCCTCATTTTCAGCAGGATGCAGCGTGCAGGTGGCATAGACCATGACACCATTCGGTTTCACCCAAGTGGCAGCATGGGCCAAAAGCTCTCTTTGCAGGGTCACTAACCCGTTCACGGCTTCAGGATTTTGACGCCAGCGAGCATCGGCATGACGATTCAGGGTACCTAGACCGGAGCAGGGCACATCTAGCAGCACACGGTCGGCCTGCCCTACAAAGGTCGGCTGATTGCGACTGTCACACATCAATGGACGGACGATGCTCGCCCCCATCCGGTTTATGTTTTGCTGAATTTTTTGGGTGCGGGAGGCAGTGCGATCGCAGCTCCAAACTGCACCCTCCTGTCGCATTAACTCCGCAACATGCAAGCTCTTGCCCCCGGGTGCTGCGCAGGCATCAATGACTATTTCACCCGGTTGCGGATCAAGCAGATAGCCCACTAGCTGTGCGCTACTATCTTGCACTGCCCACCACCCATCGGCATAGCCAGGCAGCTTTTTAACGGCACCAGAATGGCCTTGGAGCCTTAGCGCAGAGGGAACGGTTGCCACTGGCTTAGAGGCAATGCCAGCCGCGCTAAAAATTTGAATGGCATCCTCTATGGAATAACGACCGAGATTAACCCGTAGATCTAGCGTCGGTGGTTGATTAAACCACTCGCATAGCCTTTCGACCTCTGCTTCAGGCAACAGAGATTGCCAAACCTGCACTATCCAACTGGGGTAGCTATGAAGGATGCCTAATCGCTCAGTTGGCGTTGATGGCAGTACTAACGGATCGCTGCCATCCGTACTCTGGCGAAGATATTGGCGCAACATGCCATTGACGACGCCACTAAGCTTACCGAGTCGCTGGGCTTTGGCAAGCTGCACAGACGTATCGACAACCGCGTGGTGAGGAACGTGGTTAAGATATCGGAGCTGATAAAACCCGAGGCGCAGAATTTGGCGCAAATCGGCCTGCTGCTTTGCGGCGTCTCGATTGCCGAACTGGGCAATGAGGGCATCTAGGGTGCGGCGGCGGCGGACAGTGCCGTAAACCAACTCAGTGGCAAAGCCTTTGTCTTGAACGGTGAGCTGAGACTGGTTGAGCTTCTGATCTAGCACAACGTCTGCGAAAGCACCTCGTTCAACAGCTCGGAGCGCTTGAAAAGCGATTTGTCTAGCGGAGGCTGCGTTTAACTGAACAGAACCGCTCACTTCTTGCGGGCACCTCTGGAACTAGACCGGAGGTTTGGCATAGCACTAGCTTCGCGGCCCCTTCTACGGCGATCACGCCACTCCACAGCCGTCAAGTATCCTACCCCTAGGGTTACGACCATCAGCAAAACAAAAGCCAACACCGCAAGAATAGCCAGCGTCTGATTTTGTAATGTTGCGTTGAGAAAAGAATCCATTAGAAACCGTTACGACCCCAGATGACCATCGAGATGGAGAAGGTAAAGCAAGCCAACAGAGAAACCCAACCCAGCGTCAAAATGTCCATAATTAAAGTTTGAGATCTGAAATATTTCGTTATCCATCATACGGTAACGTTAGAGCGATTACGCGACTTAAAACAAAAAGAAACGTTTGTAAAAGGAGCTTTTAGCCCGCTGTGAGTTTGTCACAACTGCCTCCAGAGCAGTCACCAGAACAATCACCAGATCGCTCGTCAAATCAAACCCTTACTTCGTTAGACAGCGCTGCCATTGCCCAGATGCGGATTGCTTCCATCCAGGCCGGACTCGTAGGGGCAGTCGCAGTGGCCATAGCAGCCTGTGTGGCTTGGGGCCTTGCCGTTGCGCTTTCCCTTGCTTTCTTGTTGCCAACGTCCTTAATAGAATGGCTGATTAATATCGCGATCGCACTCTCCTGTGGATTCTTTTTCGGCGTCACCTATCGCTACATCGTGCGCCAAGATGACAACTTACATTTAGGCAGCGGTGCGGTGGGTGCGTTTGCCTTTGTGCGATCACTCGCGCAGATAGAGGCCACTTGGAACGATAGGCTTACACCACTTTTTTGGCTACTGGTCACGGGTGAAAGCTTTTTGTGGTTTGCCACTGCTCGCTACGCGTTGGATTGGGCAATGAGGAGACAGCTCGTTGAATCGCTAGATTAAAGGGCTACCAGGCAACGTTTGGGCAGTAAGGCTTGAGCAATAAAGCTTGGGCAATAAAGCTTGGGGGCTGCTGATAGAGACTCACAACGAATTGGCTATTTATTGCAGATAGGAGCGATTGATATGGGTGTTAATAGCCACTGCAACCTTCTGAGCAAGTAAGTGGTTACCGGCTGGGCTGAGATGAATATGATCGCGATATAGCTGCTCTGGATCAGGCAAATAGTTGCGGTAGGTTGACAGTAAATCTATGTACACCACATTTGTATCGCGGGCCCAATCTTGCAGCCGTTGGCGAGCCGTTAGCTCATAGTCTCTCGGGCCAGGCAGCTCGCGCTTAAGCGGAGAGAGCACCAGGATAAAGAGGCTGCCTGTGGCACTGGCGTGTTTTTGAATACTGTTAATCGCAGCGAGGTTTTTGCCAACGCGATCGCCCCCTTCTGATTGAACAGCTTTAAGCCCGGGCACCGGCGGCTGTTTTTGAAACCGGGCCAGGATTTCTGTCATCGCAAGCATGGGTTTCTGGTTGGGGTAACTGCGATCGCGCCCAACCTGAATCGGCGTCGGCTGAGTACCAAACAAATCGTCGGTATTGAGCAGCAGTACGAGTACCTGAGCGCCGAAAGTACCGTATCGCTGTAGATAGGCCAGCTCGTTACGGGGCCCCCAAGAGTTGGCCGACGCATTAATCGGCTCAATGTACTCGTAGGGGGCGGGTAAAGCAGGCCGCACATGCTGAGCAACCTGCACCGATAAAATATCGTTTTGGTCTGTCCACCAGTTGCCGTTAGCCAACGAATCGCCCAACAAAAACAGGCGCAGGGTATTCTCACTGGGGAGCGGAGAAATCGTATCGGCTCGCATACCATACTCATTGATAGCAATGAGATTGCCGAATCGTTTGAGACGTTGATTAGGCGCGAGCATGTAGCCGATGTGGTCATCTGCCACATAAAGCGGCGGGTTGCCAAAACCATAGCCTAACCTTAAGGCACCTTCGAGCAGGGTCAGTAGGACGGCCAAAATGCCCAATAAAACGAGTATTTTCATAGCGGGCCTCAAATACCCGGAGATAGGTTCAGTACCCGTAGATAATAGGGTGAAACTGTTGGAAGAAAAACCGTGGTCGCTATTCTTTACCCGCTACATGTTGCCATTCAAGTGAGCAATTTGGATAAAGCAGAAGCTTTTTATACAGGCGTTATTGGCCTGACAAAAGTGGAGAGAAATCTGACATTTCCAGGAACTTGGTATCAGGTTGGCGCATTTCAGCTGCACTTAATTGTGAGTGAATGGGCCCAAAACCCAGCCCGCGAAGATAAGTGGGGCCGGCATCCCCACATCACCTTTGCGATCCATCATCTAGATGAGATTAAGCAGGCACTCACCGAGCAAGCCGTGCCTTTTCAAATGAGCTCTTCAGGGCGAGCGGCGCTGTTTGTAAAAGACCCTGATGGCAACGTGGTAGAGCTGCTGCAGGTGGCGCAAACCGGGAATAAAGAGCATGAGTAGGATGAGTGAATAAACGCTCAGGCACTGCGTTTGTCTTGGAAATCACCGGGGTTACTTTTGATGAATGCATGGGCTTACTGGATCCAAGAATTCCTAGATATCGCCTAACCGCTACCCACATCAGAAATATGAGCATCCTGAGTCCACTGACCTTGGCTAGCTACAAACCCTCTAAAAAGCCCCGGATGCTCGTGGTTGATGATGAGCCGGACAACTTAGATTTGCTCTATCGCACCTTCCGCCGCGACTTTAAGGTGCTAAGGGCCGAGAGCGGCGTTGAAGCTTTAGAAGTGCTGTCGAAAGAAGGCGAAGTGGCCGTTATTATCTCCGATCAGCGCATGCCGGAGATGAAGGGCACCGAGTTTTTGAGCAAAACAGTCCCAGACTTTCCAGATACGGTCCGGATTATCCTCACCGGCTTTACCGATGTTGAAGATTTAGTCGATGCGATTAACGCAGGTCAGGTCTATCGCTACATTACCAAGCCCTGGGATCCTGAAGAACTCAAGCATGTCGTCGAGCGCGCTTCAGAAACCTACGATTTGATTAAGCAGCAGAATGAGGCGCTGTATTTGGCTGAGAAACAGTCCAAGCTGATGGTCACGGTGGGACAGCTGGCAACCCAAACCATGGCTAAAGATGAGCTGCTGACGTCTTTGGCAGAGGGGTTTGGACAGATTTTGGCGACAGACGGCTGCGCACTGATGCTCAACAGTGAACAAGGTATCGGCTGCTTTGGCACTGCCGACCCCGCCGCAGTCGTGGAAAATGGATTAGTGCGTGATGCGATCGCCACCCAGACAACCCAGTCGGCAGTTAATATTCAAACTGACGAGGCGACATCTAGCGATGCACTGTATGCATCGGGCGTGCAGTGTCATGCCGTTGCGCCTGTGATCTACCGAGAAGAGGTGATCGCCGCAATTTCATTGCAGTGGAATACGGCTTACGCAACCGTGGGCGATGTCACTCAATTGTTGAACGTGATTACCCCCCAGGTTGCGCTTGGCCTCAAAGCTGCTAATCTTTAAGCCGATGTCAATACGGCTTTCATGAACCAGCGATCGCGCACGGGTGCCCAGCTAACGGCTCAAGCGCAACCGGAAGCAGCACAAATTCGCCAGCTTTTTGATCGGATTGCACCGCAGTACGACCAGATGAACCAAGACATGAGCTTGGGGTTGCATCAGGTTTGGAAGCAAATGGCGGTGCGATGGAGTGGTGCTGCAACTGGTATGCACTGCTTGGATGTGTGCTGTGGCAGCGGTGATTTGGCGCTGCTGCTGGCCAGACAGGTAGGCAGCTGCGGGCACGTAACAGGCGCAGATTTCTCGACGGAACAACTGGCGATTGCCGCTCGACGCAGCCCTCACCTACAGCGCCGCCTAAGTTGGGTGGAAGCTGACGCCCTAGCGCTGCCATTTGACGACAGCTGCTTTGATGGGGCCACCATGGCCTATGGCCTTCGCAATCTGACCGATATTCCTCAAGGCCTGCGAGAGCTGCGCAGAGTGCTAAAGCCGGGGGCTAAAGCGGCTGTTCTCGACTTTCATACACCTACTCATTCGTTGATCCAGCAGTTTCAGCAGTGGTACTTAGACAAAGTTGTGGTACCCACAGCGGAGCGATTGGGGATGAGTGAGGAGTATGCTTACATTGGCCCCAGCGTTGATCGATTTCCACCAGGGACTGAGCAAGTTGCTCTGGCAAAAGCGGCCGGATTTGAGCAGGCCGTACATTACCCTATCGCAGGTGGCATGATGGGCGTTTTGGTGGCTGTCGCCGGGGAAAAAACTGTTGAAGCGAAGACGGCTGCATAAGTCGAGACCGTATGGCTGGGTCTAACCTATGGATAGTATTCTTGCCACCTGTATTAGGCGGCGTCATTGGCTATTTCACCAACGACATCGCCATCAAAATGCTGTTTCGGCCCTACAAGCCGAAGTATTTATTCGGAACCAGAATTCCGTTTACACCAGGGCTAATTCCGAGTAATCAGGCAAGGCTCGCAAAAAAGATTTCGGATGTGATTATGCGATCGCTTCTCACCCCAGAGGAGCTACAAAAGCTGGCGAGCAAGCTACTCGAAACCGAGCGTACGGAAAGCGCCATTAGCTGGCTATTGCAGCTTGCCCTAGAACAAATGCAGGGCAGCAGCCAGAACAAAACCGCAAAGATTCTGGGCAATGTTCTGCAAGATTTGATGGGTCAATCCCTACCGAGGCTACTGAAAGTATGGTCTCGGCGCGATGACTTTTTAGAACCCCAGCTCAACCAAATTTTTGATCAGGTGCTGCTTGATTTTCAGCTCAATGAGGAGCAAGCTGCGCAGGTTTCTGATTGGGCCGTCAATGGACTGCTACCGGCGGATCGGGTTCGCTTACTGCTGATTGATTTCTTGAGCGATTACAACATTCAAGTTATTGATGAGACCCTCCGCTCCAAAACCAGCGGAACGTATTGGGTCGTGGCCAATATCTTTGGTGTGCGCAATGCCCTGACGCGTTTACGCAGCGTCTGTGTGGAAGAACCGAGAAAAAGCAATGCACGGATTACGGAACTGGTGGCAGGGTTGGGAGTAAAGGTACGCTTGCAGCGATGGCTGCAGGCATTTTCTTTGCAAGAGCTACCGGTTTCAACGGTGAGGCAACTGCGTAAAACCCTGAGGCAAACTATCAAAACCTACCTCAAGGAAAACGGTAGTGACTTACTAGAAACCATGAGCGTATCGATTGATTGGGAAAAGCTTGCCATCCAGATTTTGGGCCGATTGCAATCCTCGCCTGTGATGAATGAATCTTTAGATTCGGTTAGCCATGAGCTAGCGCTCATCTTGGAGCGCTACCTAGAGCGAGACTTAGAAAAGATTGTGATGCAGACGATTCCGATTCTCAATATTGATCAGGTGATTATTGAGCGAGTGAAGGCCACGTCACCGCAGGAGTTGGAAAAGGGGATTAATACAATTGTGCGGAATGAGCTGCAGGCCATTGTGAATTTGGGCGGCATTTTAGGATTTGTGATTGGCGGACTGCAGGCGGGCTTTTTGTTTTTGCAGCGCTAGTCAAAATGCAGCGATCATCAGAACACATTGCTCATAAAAGGATAAAGAGAATTGTTAGTCAGCATGCGCCCTATTTGACGCCGAAAGAGTATGTTCGGTTTGAGCTGAGCAGTCGAAGCATGCGTATAGGAGGCGCGAGAGGCATCACAAGCTATGAATATCAATGCTTTAACGACATGCTGCTAAGGCTTCAATATCTGCTGCGACTATTTTATCTAGGTGACGCGTAATCTTCTGAGCGTCCCAGTTCCACCAGGCAATAGCAAGCAGTGTTGCAACCACCTCATCGTTGAAGCGCTGACGAATCTGTCCCGCAGGATTGCCGCCTACGACTGTATATGCCGGCACATTAGAAACAACGACAGACTTTGCTGCAATAATTGCACCATCGCCGACACTCACCCCAGGCATAATTACTGTTTCGTAGCCAATCCATACGTCGTTCCCGATTACAGTGTCACCTTTGTAAGGTAGTTCCTCAGGCTGGGGCGTTGCCTTTTCCCACCCGTTGCCGAAGATGTAAAAGGGATAAGTGGAGAAGCCGCTGAGTGCGTGGTTGGCACCGTTCATGATGAACTTTACGTTTCTGGCGATCGCACAAAACTTCCCGATGATTAACTTGTCGCCAACGAAAGGAAAGTGGTAGAGAACGTTACGCTCAAAGTTTTCAGAATCTTCTGGATCATCGTAGTAGGTGTAGTCGCCGATGATGATGTTGGGGTTACTGATAGTGTTACGAATGAAGCAGACTTGCGGAAAGCCTTTTAGTGGGTGTTTGTTTGTTGGGTCAGCGCCATACATCATTCTTTACTCCCAAAATGCGATCATTGTAAACACTGATAAGGGAGCTATTAGTAGTCTTAAGAAGTATCTGACAGATTGTGGAATAACTCTAGGTAGCACGCAGGGCGAGGATGCAGAGAATGCCTAATACGTTTGAATACAAAGGTTACATAGGAAAGCGGACTGTAGACGCTGACGATAACCTTATTCACGGCCTAATGATTAAGGTGGATCGAGATACTATTACCTTTAGAGGGGAGACGTCTGCTGAAACGAAGCGAGACTTTGAAGAAACAAAGGTATAGGTTTTGAAACCTAGAAGAAATTGCCAAGATATTGACAAACTAGGGCGTAACGCCTGCTGATCTAACTACATCTGCCAGCGTTGGATAGTTGTCTTCTAAGCCAAAGCTTGAAGGAGTAACCGTGTTCTCATAAGTGAAGTGCCGGTACTCCATGCAGAATCTGTCCCAGTCAGCCATGCGAATGTTGAAAATTTTGATGATGGCGTTGGCAAGGCCAAATGAAAGAGGGATTGTGAAATATTGTCGTTTGCCTAAGTACTGGCTAATTTCAGTCACGACTTGATCAGCGGTTTTAGACGGATTGCCGATGACCAACTCGCGAGACTCATTTGGCCCGGGTGGATTATCGACGAGGTGACGGACAACATCGGCAATGTCTTTGGCATGGATGAAGTGGAGGCTGCCATCGGCGGAGATGAAGCGGATGATACCAATGTATTTGGCAACTTCGGGTAAGCCACCGGCGATGTGGGAGTAGGGTTTGGTGTCGCTGCCGCCGAATACGAGAGTGGGGAAAACAGTTGTGATTTTCGGGAAAATGTCTAATTCACTTAGCTTCTCATGACAAATATATTTCGTGCGTACATAGTCCGTGCCAATCTCACCAGCCTCTTTCAGCGGCGTATTGTCGCGATCTAAAATGCTCGCGGTTGAAAAATAGATCACCTGCTGGCATCGCTCCGCATCTAGCAAAGACATTATCTTCAGCGTTTTTTCAACGTTAATCTCATAGCTCTCTTTCGGATCGCCCCAAGACGTGGCCACCAAAATCGCCGTATCCATCGTTTTGAGCAAATCAGAGAACTGCGCTACTTCGCGCATATCTCCTTGCAGCACAGTAACCTTCGAATTTTGCGCTACCGGCACCTGAAGCTTGGACGGATTGCGCATCATCAAAAACAGCTCGTGCTCGGTGTTTTCAATCAAAGATTCGACGAGGTAGTGCCCAATACAGCCGCTAGCCCCTGTGATGAAGATACGCATGATGGTCGTTAGTTCAAAAGATAAATAAATTTTTGCATGAGAAAGCCCAGTGCATGGGGTGCGCTGGGCCAATTGTTTAGAGCGCCAATTGTCTAGGATGTCAATTGTTTACGTTGATTCAGCAGATACCTAGACAGCCGCGCCGATCAGCTCATTCACCTGCTTACCAATTTCAAAGAAGTACGCACCGTTTTCTTCAGGGGTACCGGGCAAAATGCCGTGACCCAGGTTAAGAATATGGCCTGTAGGACCGGCTTTTTTCACCGTGTCGATGATGCGATCGCGAATCACTTCCTTAGAGCCAAACAACACACCCGGATCCATATTCCCCTGAACCTTCATATCAGGGCCAAGGCGACGACGAGCATCGGCCATATCCACCGTCCAATCCACGCTGATAATATCCACGCCAGACTCGCCCATAATCTCCAGCGTGCCAGCGCTACCGCTCACTAGCAAAATCAAGGGCGTATCCGGATGAGTCGCTTTCACTTGACGCACAATCTGCTGCTGATAAGGCAGCGCAAACGTCCGGTAGTCTTGAGGGCTAAGCTGACCGGCCCAAGAATCAAAGAGCTGTACAACCTGAGCACCACAGTCAATCTGGTGACGAACGTAGATGGCAATGTTGTCTGCGATCTTGCTAAGCAAGCTATGGAGCATTTTAGGCTGACTAAACGCCATATTCTTAATCACAGAATAGGTTTTAGACCCCTTGCCTTCCACAATGTAAGCCGCGAGCGTCCAAGGTGCACCCACAAAGCCTAGAACCGTTGATTGATTGCCGACCTCTTCGCGCAAGGCCCCTAAAATCTTTCGAATGTAAGGCATTGACTCGTCGGGTTCGAGAGTTGTCAGTGCGTCAATTTGAGCCTGGGTGCGAATCGGCGAGTCAATGACGGGGCCTTTGCCTTCCGCCACATCCATCGCTACGCCCATCCCCGGCAACGGGGTGACAATATCGGAGAAGAGAATGACACCGTCGGGCTGAAAGGCTTTCCAGGGTTGGAGCGAAACTTCAATGGCAACTTCTGGAATCTCAGAGCGATCACGAAAGGACGGATACTTTTCCCGCAAGTCCCGGTATGCCTTCATGTAGCGGCCTGCTTGCCTCATCATCCAAACGGGCGGGCGCTCAACAGATTGGCCTTGGGCGGCTCTAAGCAGGAGGGGCGTATCGGGTGTTCCGCTCATGAGATGAAGCTCTTAATTTTCGTTGTATTTTTGCTTCGTGATCTTATCACTCACTGAAGCCCGTAACGCTTAACTGACGGGGATAAGAGATTTTTAGCGGCCTTTTTAGTCGGCTTTTGCCAGATCGCACCCATGCCCACTTCAGCGTAAAATTGAAGGCTGTAAAGAACTGTAGACTTTCTTAAGATAGGCGCTATGGAAATTGTGAACTTTTTTGAAAAGCTGGCCGGTAGATGGTTTTCGCAGCGCACCACTCATGCCCTTTCTACCCAGCAAAGCAAAGCGGGTAAATCAGACTTAGAAGTAACGTTCTTAGCCGCAGACGCCCCAGAAGTGGGTCAGCTCTGCCAGTCTCAAGGCCCGTTGCAGGGTGCTACGGCCCCTCTGTGTGGATTGAGCATTCACCAAAGCAGCACGGTAGAGGGAGATACCAAAGCAAAGGTTATGACCACTTTGCTAGTACCGTTAACGCCTGAGAATGCAGGCAATGGAGCATTCTCAGGTAAGCTGTTGCGCAGCGGTACTGCTGACGTTAGCACCTATACGTTGGAAGATGACGTCCTGACTATCATCGGCGATGGAAACGAAGCCCACTCAGAAGAGCGTCTGTGGTTTATCAATGAAAATTTGCGGATGCGGACGGGCATGACTGAGCTGAAAAGTGGCCCCCAGACGGGTCTCAGAATTGCTTCTTTTTGTTCTGAGATTCGGCTCGGCGTAAAGCCTCCTAAAGATGCATAAACGCCGTGGGGCTGATAAACCCCGTCATCAGTGAATCGTGACAACCTCTAAATCAGCACCACTCTAAATCAGCACCACTCAGGCGTCCTGAACCGTCATTACTGCTTCATATCAACGGTTTGATTCGCTGGCTGGGCACTGTCTTGCTGGGCCTGGTTAATGAGAGCGATCGCCTTTTGCTTAGCCAACCTCAACGTTTGCGCAGAGAAGGGCAGCGCGGGTTTAAAGGGCTGAATGGCCCGAGCCGAGGAATATAAAACGCCGTTAAACTGCCGCTGCGCCTTGAGCACCTCTTCCGGGTCATGAGTGGAATGAGTAGGCGCTGTATAGCCTGGGAACTCGCGCCAGTCTCGGTTATCTCTAATGCTTCCACCGGCAATGCTTCCACCGGCTTTGTTTAGATTGGCGGTTTCCGTTCCATTCTGATGCCTGTGCGCGTCAACAGAGGAACTGAGCTGAGCCGGCGTCTGATTCATCACCGCTTCACCGCGAGCAGCCATGCCAGGTGAGACCGGTGGCAGCGTTGAGAGATTAAACGAAACCGCCGCGTTGGGCCTGAGCTGTCGCTGGCTAGCGTGATGCCTCGGCCTTAACTCAGTCACGTTGCTCTGTGAAGCCACTGACTGACCATTGGATGAACCCTGAGATGAGGAGCCCGTGGCGGCTGTGCGCGGACGGGCAATAGAGCGGGTAGAGAGCTTTTCTGGTGGGATGGGGGCGAGCCTGACCTCGCCAAACTCTCGGCATACGGCTGATTCAAAGTCGTGAGTGGCATGACGAATAGGCTGCCCCCTACGCTGCCACATCTCCAGAATTTGCTTGACCGACACCGATTTATACCGGCCTTGATATAGCGCTTCGATGACGGCATCTCGAATCCAATTGGGCCGATAGGATTCGAGCCATAGCGAGACCCACTGACGCGCATCGTGGTGGCCTAGCTCAAAGTGATAGCCTTCGAGCAGCACAGCGGCTTGCTGCGCCTCCATAGAGGTTGAGAATGTGGCCGAAGTCATCATCATAAGATTTGAAATGGTTGACTTTAGTCCTGCTAGATAAGATGTCAACGAATATATTTCACAGTAGCTTATCTGACTAGCGCTATGTGGTATAACGTAACGCCACAATGAAACACCGCGATGAGACACCGCAATGAGACACTTCAATCAGCCGCGGTGAATTATCGAGACTCAATCACACCGCCTTCCACTCGGCGGAAGCGAGGCGAATCAAACGGGTCAGTGTCGCCAATCCAGCTAAAATTACTCAACCGAAACCCAATAGAGCCAGTGCTTTGCACCGAGTCGTAGCGAATTAAGATACCGTACGTACGACGACTGTATTCAAGGCTGTAGATGTTGTTGATGGCCCGGTTTTCGTTCAGACTCAAGGCCGTTTGAAAGCCCGCTAGGATAGGGCCATAGACCTGCTGTGTGATACCGAGGGAGAGGATATTTCTATCGATTTCTCGATCGAACAAAAAAGGCGAGTCTGCACCGCCAATAAAAGACTGGGAATAGCCCACTCTAAAACGAGTGTAGTCACCAAAGTTGCGAGAGAGGTGGCCGAGCTGACCTTCAAGGCCCACCTCAGCGACAAGGTTATCTTGGAGGTCACCATTGGTGTAATAAGTGCCTGTAGCGCGCAGCCCTGAGGTGAGATCTAAAAAAGGAATAACAGGCGTGGGGGTAAAGCGCAGCCCTTCGTCTTGTGTGGTTGGTTTGGGTTGGCCGCGCCAAAGGTTAAAGTTTTTACGCAGTGAGGCACTGGCTTGGAATCTGCCTAAGGTAGCGCGGCCCGTTTCTGCCGAAACCAAGTCTGCTTGGTCGCTGTCGGCATTGATGAGCTGAGAACTGGCCTGATAGCTGAGGCTGGGGCCATTTTTACCCAGCTGATAGTCCGGTGAAATAATCACCGCGCCCAGACTGGACTGGACATCTTGAAAGCCTAGCGTGCCATTAAACAACCGTTCGCGGTAGCTGTACTGCAGGTTCAACCGGTGGTTGCCCAGCGAACGGCTAATACCCACCGTGGTACGCAGATTTTCGGTGAACTCTGAGGGCTGCAAGCCGTTGAGCTCGGCGCTGCCCTCCAGCGTGGTGCGATCGCCTAGCTGGCTGCTGACTTCTGTCGTGACCCCAAAACTATTTAAATCGAGGGGAGAGCTGGTCTCTTCGCTAAAAGCACGGGCCAATAAAAACTGAGGCGTCACCGAGAGCCGAGTATTTCCGTTGCGCACGAGCGGTATTTTTCGTCCGAGAAAAAATCCACCGCGATCGCGCCCATCTATCCCAAAGCTGGCAGGCACTGGATTCAGATCTTCTGGTTCGAGCGTCCCTCGACTCAGCAGAATGCGTCGACGCCCTAAAGGCAGCGAGAGCCCTTGATCAAAAACTAAGCGCGGACGCTGAAGCAACAGTTCGTCTTGGGTCGGCGAGATATTGCGCAGCACTAAGCGAGCGGTGCGCAGCTCTAGCTCAGGCGGTGAAAACGGATCATTGGTAATACGGACAGCTTCTGCGCGCCATCCCTCCACATCAAAAATCAGCTCATCTGTTTCAAAGCGAAGCTGCTTGAGACTCCCAGCACTATTACTGCCAAGCGGCGTAGCCCCTGGCTCACTGCTGATCACAACGCTGCCATCGCTATTTACGCCGCGAGGTGTCTCACCCGAGCTGCCCAGCGGATCGTAAGCGCGGCGCGTGGCCGTCGGCACTGACTGGAGACGGGGATCTAGCGGTGAGCGGAGATCATCAGCAACGTCGGGGAAAAACAAGGTGCCAGCCGCGTTGCGAACAACGCCAGCTTGTTGAATAAAGTTGTATTCAGCGCGATCGCCTCTAACAATCTGAGCACCTCGCGTCAGCAGCACATCCCCATCAGCCAGTGCATAGCGATTGATTAAGTTAAGCCACAGTTCGTCAGCTTCAATGATGGCGTCATTGAGCTGCAGCAGCACGTTGCCACGGGCAGTAATGATTTGGGTCTCAGGATCGTATTCCTGAAAGTCTGAAGTTAGGCGTAGCTCTGAGATAAACGCTGCCGAATCTTCCGCTGCATTCGATGAGTCAGGATCTGTGGAGCTCGGGTTGGCCATACCATCCGGGGCTGAATCGTCTGGGGCTGGATTGCTTGACGGCTCGGCATCTGGCAGTTCGGCATCTGGCAACTGGGCATCTGGCAGCTGGGCATCTGGCAGCTCGGTATCTGGCGGCTCGATGTCGGTCTCAAAGACCGGCAACCCCTCATCCTCTCGATCTAGTTCGTTCAGCTGTGTCAGAACAAGTGGATGCACAGACGGTTGGCGCGTGGCTTGAGCAGAGAAAATCTGTTCAGAGAAGGCCTGCGCTCGGTCAGCATGTTCTATCGCTGACTGCTCTATAACAGGGGGCTCTATAGCAGGGGGCATGGGAGGCAAGTCGAAGTACACCATCGCCTAACTCACCTCCTGTTTCTTAAAAATGTTTGCACAAAAGAACAGCCCGACAAAGCGGGCTGGTTCAAACCAATATTGTTGACAAATACTACGAATGCAGCTGGTATGCATACCTAGACGACCAGAGAAATAATCGGCCTATCGACTAGGGTATTTAGCGTGAGGGGCTATTTGCTAGGCCCAGCTACAGGCTATTCAAAATCGTTAGTGCCACCAGGATTGCGGGCAGGGTCTCCACTCAAGAATCCAAAGATGAAAAGGCCAACGAAAAAGGAGACTGTGATATATACAACTATTTTGAGCGTTACCATTTCCTTGTGATCCCGAAACGAAGTTTGAAAGATTCTTTAATCATATCGTAATGGTTCACCATCTCAGTGCGCCGATATAAAGTTATGTAAACACATGTTTCAAAGGCTTGTGTGTGTCTCAGAAATGCTGAGCCGGCGTAAAAACCATCTTGGGGATTAGGATGGGATGCGCTACATGGCCTGCATTACTGTGGTCGCTGGGGGAATAGTCACTGCGTTTAATCTCACCAATCCCCAGAAATGTTCGCTCGCACAGTATGCGTAAAGACCTTACCCAGGGTGCCTGTTCAATCAGTGCCTGTTCGATGTCGCTGGGCGATAGGCCACGCAAGCTGAGTTCATCGCTCAGCGCGGGCTCTGAGAGCGCGAGTTTTTGGCCCATGCACCATCGTTTTGCCAAGGGCAGCGTGAGCCTAAGGGAAGGTAGGTGCTGGATGGCTTCGCCCCCTGGAAAAGGAGAAAAAGTATCTTGTGCGATCGCCTCTTCTAAATCTGCCAAAGTCATACTCTCACCCAGCTCAAATCCATTGCTATGGGTGCGCACTAGCCCGGCTAGGGTTGCGCCTGTGCCCACTGCTGCGCCCATGTCTCGGGCCAAAGAGCGGATATAGGTGCCGGGGCCGCAATCCACCGCCAACATCAGCTCGCAGGTTTCCCCTTGATTTTGCCAATCTAGAATGCTGAGCTGATGAATGGTGACTTCTCGCACAGGCACATCCACATGTCGGCCTTTCCGAGCCAAATCGTATAGGCGTTTGCCCTCTACTTGTATGGCACTGAACATAGGTGGCGTTTGGGAGACAACGCCCGTAAACTTGGGCAGCAGCGCTTCCACATCGCTGACTTGTAGATGCGCTGCGCTTTGTTGATGAATGACCGTGCCTTCTAAGTCATCGGTGGTGGTGGTCACGCCAAACCGCACGGTCGCGCAGTAGGCCTTACGCGCTGGCAAATATTGAATCAGCCGGGTGGCTCGGCCCACAGCGACGGGCAACACACCGGTTGCCAGCGGATCTAACGTACCGCCATGCCCCACTTTTTTCATATTGAGCAGTCTGCGCACACGCGCCACACAGTCATGAGATGACCAGTTTTGAGGCTTATTGAGATTAATAAATCCGCTGAAATCAGCCATCCCGCTGTCATCCTTTTAAGCGTCATCCACCTGAGCTTCCCTTTTCCAGCTTTATCGCTGATTTAGCAGGGTTAACTCTTGTTCCACTAAAATGTCTAGCGCCTGCTGGAAGGCCTGATCCGACTCAAGGGTGGCGCGGAGCTGACGCTCTAGCTGCTCAGTAGACAAATCGCTGATGATGCTGAGAGGCATTTCGGGGCGGCTGAAGCGGGTGGTAAAGGCGCTGGTGAGCACGGGTTGATAGCGCGTGTCGCCTTTGAGGTAGGTGCTCAAAAAGGCCAGGCTCATAGACTGCGTATATTCTCTGGCAACGCCGGTTTCTGGCCCCAGCACGTCGGTAGGGAGATCGATGGGTTCGGTGCCCGTTGAGCCAATTGTGGAAAAATGGGTGGCGCCTTCTAGCAGCAGCAGGTATTTGTCGGGGGTGGTCAGCCAGGTGAAGGGTAAGATTTGCTCTGGCAGAGCCGGGGTGACGGTATCGGCGGTACCGGCCATCATCAAAACAGGCACATCAATTTGGCTGAGGCTGTCAGGCCCAAAAATGGCGCTGGTGAGGGGGTTGATGGCAACAACAGCCTGAATACGACGATCTTGAAGGAGTAGGCTGCTTTTATCGGGTGGGGCGATCGCAACGGCTTGGCACTGCAGCAGCAAAGAAATATTGGGGCTAAAGTCGGGCGGGCAGGTGTCGCGCAGCGACGCTAAATTAATCGGTGCACCGGCAGCGGCTAGGGCCGTGTAGCCCCCAAAGGATTGCCCAATGATGCCGACGTTGTTGAAGTCGATGATATCTAAATTTTTATTGATGCTAGCTCGCGCAGACAGAGCGTCTAACACTTCTGAGATGAGCTGGGGCCGGTTGATAAATTCATCGTCTGGAATTTGCGTCGCCCGACCCGCTAAAAATGAATTAAGCTGTTCGGCGCTGCTGCCAGGATGTTCGATATTGATGGCGACAAAACCGTGGGCAGCCAAAAAGCGAGCGAGATAGTCGTAAGAAGCGCGATCGCTACCGACCCCATGGGAAATCACCACCGCTGGCAGCTTAAACAAACGAGCCGTCGGCGACTCAGGGATATAAAGCTCGACGGGTTTGCCCGTTGCCTTCAGCCGTAAAGACAGACGATTGATCAAAAACGGGCCGGGCAACGTGACCAAATTGTTCAGCTCTGCTGCGGATACCCCCGTTGGGAACGGCTCGCTCGCCAGCTGAAATGAAAGCTGCTCTACCAAATCTATCGCGATGTTGGCTTGGTTAAAGGCCCGATCAGCCCGGCGCAGCAAGGAGAGTCCTCGTTGAATATCGACCCGCAGCACAGGGGTGGGAAACTGCTGCACAACATTTAAAAGGGTCAGGCCGTTGGCTTCATCGGCAGCCGCCGTAATTGCCGCCCCTCGCAGGCCTTTTTTGCCCGAGAGCCGCGCGCCCGTTTGAAACACCTCGCCTGCCCG
The DNA here is from genome assembly GCA_039025345.1 of Cyanobacteria bacterium P01_D01_bin.105. Taxonomy (GTDB): domain Bacteria; phylum Cyanobacteriota; class Cyanobacteriia; order Phormidesmidales; family Phormidesmidaceae; genus Phormidesmis. Next base: position 55,123 of record JBCCOO010000007.1, read on the forward strand.
CATCAGCAAAAAATCGCCTTGGGGCGTATTGCCAAACTGATCGACCGCCACGACATCAATATCGGCGCGCCGTGTCAGCAGCGTCCGAAACTGCTCTAAAGCGCCGGGGTTACGCCGTTCAATAAACTTTATGTAGGGCGCGAGTTCTGCTGTGACGATGCCGTCTTTGGCGTAAACTTCCAGCGATTTTACAGAAATGCCTCGCTCAATCGTGGCGCCCAGCGAAAAGATAATGCGCTCTGCGGCTTGAGCAGACTTTGGGCCTGGTAGGCTCACGCCCGTAGGCACCCAATTTGAAGGGGTCAGCTGGGGGAGCACCGCAAAGGCAATCTGTAGCAGCGCAAATCGCCACAGCCCTTTGCCGATGGGGATGCGTGTCTTGGTTTTGCGTGTTGGACGCAATGAGGAGACCATTTTCATAGCCACTATCATAAGGCACTGATACGAAGTACTAGTCCGGAGCACTGAAGAAGCGCCGAATACAGACAGCGCTGGCATGGGGCGGGCTACACAAGTCGCCCTTGCCGCAAACAAACCCACACCGCACCGCAAAACGCAAAAAAACGCAAAATTTTTCCGCGATCGCCTGATTACTAAGTAATACTACGGGGAATAAGTGCTGGCAATGGGCGGGTTAAGTTTTGGGCGTAGCTAAAAAACAAGCGAAACAGAAAATCCTCTTCTTGGCTGCGAATCCGCAGGCGACCAGTCAGCTTGGCCTAGATGAAGAAGCGAAGAAAATTCGTCAGGGTTTGGAGCGCTCTAAGTGGCGCGATCGCTTTGAAATTTTCACGCGCTGGGCGGTCGATCCGGATGAGCTGCGCCGGGCGCTGCTGGATATTGAACCTCACATTGTGCATTTTTCTGGGCATGGCACGGGCGCAGGTGGGCTAGTGCTGCACCCAGAAGAGGGCAAAGCCAAGCTGGCGAGCGGGGCAGCGCTGGCTAATTTGTTTGAACTATTTTCAGGGCAAATCGAGTGTGTGTTGCTAAATGCCTGCTATTCCGAGGGGCAGGCGGCGGCGATTCATCAGCACGTGGACTACGTGATTGGCATGACTCAGGCAGTGGGCGATCGCGCTGCGATTAAGTTTGCGGTGGGCTTTTACGATGCGCTGGGGGCGGGCAGACCTTACGGAAAGGCCTATAAATTTGGCTGCAGTGCCATTGACTTTGAGGATGTGGTGCAGCGAATGACCCCGGTGCTGCTGGCGCGGGGGGCAGCCGGGGAGACGGGTACAGGGCCAGAAACAGGACCAGAGACAGAAACAAGGCCAGAGAAGCCATCGGGTGAAGGAGTGGATACGCGTAAGGTAACGGTTGTTTCTGAAACTGTCGCGCCTGAGGCGGTGGAGAAAGATGCAAGTGCAGCTAGCAGCCAGTCTGGCGGGCAAGCAGACGAGCAAACAACAGGCGCTCAAGCAACAGGCAAGCTTTTGGAAACGCCAGAGGGGCAGGTGCCGCTGTCGTCGCCGTTTTATATGGAGCGGCTGCCGATTGAAACCGATTGCTACGGCGAGATTGTGCGGCCAGGGGCGCTGATTCGCATCAAGGCGGCGCGGCAGATGGGCAAGTCTTCACTGATGACGCGGATTTTGACCTGTGGTGAGCAGCAGGGCTATTGCAGCGTGCCGATTTTCTTTCAAGAAGCAGACGGCGAAGTGTTCGATGACTTGGCCAAGTTTTTGCGGTGGTTTTGCGCCACGATTGCTGAGGAACTGGACTTAGACATTGACATTGACGCGCTGTGGAAATCTAGCTCGCTGGGCAATAAGCGCAAATGTACGAACTTTTTTCAAAAGCATTTGCTGCCGCAGATAAAAACGCCGCTGGTGCTGGGCCTAGACGAAGTGGATTTGGTGTTTCAGCATCTGAAAATTGCCCAAGACTTTTTTGCGCTGCTGCGCACCTGGCACGAACGGGGCAAAAACCAAGCCACCTGGCAGAACCTGCGCCTAGTGATTGTGCATTCCCGTGAGGTGTACATTCCGCTGGATATGCATCAGTCGCCGTTTAATGTGGGCATGCCGGTGGAGCTACGGGAATTTAACGCAGTGCAAGTAACTGAGCTGGCGGAGCGCCATGGGCTGAGCTTGAGCACAAAAGATGTGAAAGCCTTGCAGGCGATGGTGGGCGGGCATCCGTATTTGGTGCGGGTGGCGCTATATGAGCTAGCGCGGGGCCGGGTGAGCTTAGCGGAGCTACTGAAGGTGGCGCCGACTGAGGCAGGGCCGTATGAGGATCATTTACGTCGGCACTTGGCAGATGTGCGCAGTGATGCGGCGCTGATGCAGGCGCTGAAGACGCTGCTGGCGAGTGATAAGCCGGTGAAGATTGCTGCGAATGAGGCGTTTCAGCTAGATAGCAAGGGGCTGGTGCGGCTGGAGGGCAATGCGGCAGCGCCGCTGTGTGATTTATATCGGCAGTATTTTCGGGAGCGATTGTGATGACCGACTCCTATGCAAATGAACGCGCACTGTCTGGATTTACCCACCCCGTCCTCCGCTACGCTCCGGCCACCCCTCCCAAGAGGGGATTTACTTCAGACTGGGATACAAAGGTGCTCGTTTCTCGATCACTAAATGGTTCATAGCCAAGACAGATCCCCTCTTGGGAGGGGTGCCCGATAGGGCGGGGTGGGTCACCCCTTGTGCCACCCACCCGTTTCTCCCTTAACCTTCATCACTCACCAACGCTTTAACCCCCACATCTACCGCTTTAGTCATGCCTAACCCAACTACGCACTACCAAATTGGCGGCAGTCTCCAGCTAGATTCGCCTACGTACGTCACTCGCCGGGCCGATGCGGAACTGTATGACGGCCTGAAGGCAGGGGAATTTTGCTATGTGCTGAACAGTCGGCAGATGGGTAAATCGAGTTTGCGGGTGCGGACGATGGCGCGGCTGCAGGCGGAAGGCGTGGCCTGTGTGGCGGTGCAGATGACGGACATTATTGATGAGGAGACGACGCCGGAGCAGTTTTATGCGGGGGTGATTGATAGCATTACGCAGGATTTGAGCCTGGACTTTGACAATGAGGCTTGGTGGGAGGCGAATGCGTCGCTGTCTTTGGTGAATCGGTTTAGTAAGTTTTTGGCGACGGTGCTGCTGAGGCAGGTGTCGGGGAACTTGGTCATTTTTATTGATGAAGTGGATCGGGTGCTGAGTTTGCCGTTTAAGGTGAATGGCTTTTTTGCGGCGATTCGGGAGTGCTACAACAAGCGGGCGGATGTGCCGGATTTTCGGCGGCTGACGTTTGCCTTGTTAGGGGTGGCGACGCCTTCGGACTTGATTGAGGATAAGCGGAGTACGCCGTTTAATGTGGGGCGGGCGATTGAGCTGACGGGGTTTACGCCGGCGGAGGCGCAGCCGTTGACGGCAGGGCTGGGCGTGGCGAATGGGCCGGCGGTGCTGGCGGCGATTTTGAATTGGACGGGCGGGCAGCCGTTTTTGACGCAGAAGGTGTGTCGGTTGGTGGCGGCGCAGGCATTGGCAGAGCCGTCAGCGGGGGCGCAGATGTCACCGGAGGCGGTGACGGATTTGATTCAGGCGCAGGTGATTCGCAATTGGCAGTCTAATGATGAGCCGGAGCATTTGCGCACGATTCGGGATCGGCTGGTGAAGAATGAGCAGAAGGCAGCGCGATGGTTAGGGCTGTATCAGAAGATTTGGGCGGAGGGCGGACTGCCGACGGATGGTGCGAATACGGATCATATTGAGCTGCGGCTGTCGGGATTGGTGGTGGAGCGGCAGGGTTGGCTGCGGGTGTATAACCCGATTTATCGGGAGATTTTTAATCCGGCGTGGGCGGCGCAGACGCTGGCGAATTTGCGGAGCTATGCGGGTGAGCTAGAGGCTTGGTTAGCTTCAGAGAGAACGGATATTTCGTGGCTGCTGCGGGGGCAGGCGTTGGTGGAGGCAAAAGCGTGGTCGGCAGATAAGGTGTTGCCGCCGGAGGACTATGCGTTTTTGGCGGCGAGTCAGGAGTTGGCGACGGCGGAGGCGGAAGCGGCGAAGGAGACGCTGGCGCTGGCGAATCTGACGTTGGAGGAGGCGAACCGTGAGGCGACGGCAAGGATTGATAGTGCGAATCGGCGGCTGCGGATTGGGTCGGGGATTTTGTTAGGGACGATTGCGCTGGCGGCGTTGGCGGGGGGCAGTGCGGTACAGATCAATGCGGCAGCAAGGGAAGAGCGAGCAGCGGCAGATCAACAGTTGAGTGAAGCCCAAGTAGCGACTGAACAAGCTGAAGAAGATAAACAAGAAGCTCAAACGAATTTAGAACGAGCCAATATAGAAAGTGAAAGAATTCGGCAGGACTCGGAAAGGAGAGCTGCTGAAGCAGATCAACAGGTGAGCACAGCTTTAGTGAAAACACAGGAGGCGGAGCGGGCGCAGGCTGACGCGCAGCAGCAGGCGAGTGAAGCACAACAACTTTCTGCGAGGGCACAACAGGATGCGGCGGTGGCTCAGCGAGATGCGGAAGAAGCGAGGCAAGCTGAGGTCAATGCTAATAAACAACAAGCACTTGCGTTAGAAGGCTCTCGATTAGAAAAATTAGGCATAGCTCTGTTAAGGCGTCCTAGTGTTTCTTTTCGAGGGATGTCAGTATTATTAGAGTCTTTGAAATATGGCAAGCAGTTGCAAGATTTGCAACAATCAGAGCGTGAGCTGAATAAGGACTATCGAGTGGTTGACATGAACAAGTTTCCTGCCACAAGTCCTATGCTGGCTTTGAGAACAACTGTTAATAGTGTTCTAGAAACAACCGTCCTTTCAGATTCAATTGCGATTTCTCCGATTACAGGCGCACGCATGATCAGTGAGGATGGCAATCGATTAGTCACCTACTCTCGCAGTGACGACACCTCTCGACTCTATGACGGCCAGGGCACTGAACTCAATACGCTCTCGGGAGCGCCATGGAGATTCAGTGAGGATGGTAATCGATTCGTCACCTACTCTAGCAGTGACGACACCTCTCGACTCTATGACGGCCTGGGCACTGAACTCAATACGCTCTCGGGAGAGCCATGGAGATTCAGTGAGGATGGCAATCGATTAGTCACCTACTCTAGCAGTGACGACACCTCTCGACTCTATGCCATCAACACTGGTAAGCAAATTGGCAACCCTTTCAAGGGTTTCTTTAGAGAGTTTCACCCAGACGGTCAGTATTTAGTCACCACTATTCGCAATGAAAACATCAGTCACGTTTACGACCTCTCTGGCAATCTCCTGGCTGAATACCTCGGCTCCGTTACTGATGACCAAAACCAAACTGAGTCAGACGCTGCTCTCGGGTTTACCGCTGATGGCAAACATTTAATTACCATTAGCAACGACGGTTACTTCCACCGATGGCCCTTGGACGATGGCCTAGACGATCTCCTCGCCAAAGGCTGCGACTGGGTACGCCCCCACTTACAATCCAACCCAGAAGAAACAAGAGCACAGTTCTGCCTAGAGTGAGGGACTGATGGCAGGGCGACTCGATCATCGAAACCCATCCCGTCCGCTCCGCGTCCACCCTTCCAGAAGGGATTTACTCCCGGCAGAGTGCCTAAGAGCGCTCGATCCATTTATTTCACAAGCCCGAAGCAAATCTCCTCTCGGGAGCGATGCGACCCTGGCGAATTGAATTCGCCTAAGGAACGCGCATCAAGACAGGAGTACCCGCAGGGGGAGGTGGGTTCCACTCACGCAAACCCACCAAGAACTCCATCAACGCCCCCTCACTCCCCCAACAACTCCAACAACGCCTCCTCCGAAAGCTGCCGTATCCCCAACTTCTCCGCCTTCTCCTGCTTAGACCCCGCATTCTCCCCCACCACCACATAATCCGTCTTACTACTCACCGACCCACTCACCCGGCCCCCCTTCGCCTCAATTCGCCCCTTCGCCTCAGACCGCTTCAACGTCGGCAACGTACCCGTCAACACAAAGCTCTGCCCCGCAAACGGCAACGGCCCCGCGCCCTCAGTCTCCGCCGCCGCCTCAAGCTGCAACCCCGCCGCCGCCAACCGCTCCAGCAGCTCCCCATTCGCCGGAACCACAAACCACTGCCGCACAGACTGCGCAATCTCTGGGCCAATGCCATACACCCGAGCGATCGCATCTCCCCCCGTCTCAGAAAGCACCTGCGCCGAGCGAAAATTCTCCGCCAGCAACTTCGCATTCGTACTCCCCACTAGCCGAATCCCCAACCCATACAGCACCTTCGCCCAAGGCCGTTGCTTAGATTGCGCGATCGCACTCACCAGCTTCGTCGCCAGCTTCTCCCCCATCCGATCCAACGTCAGCAGCTCTGCCAAAGTGAGGTCATACAAATCCGCCACGGAAGCCACCAGCCCTTGATCCAACAACTGCTGCACCCAGCGATCGCCCAACCCACTAATATCCATCGCATCCCGACTCGCCCAGTGCCGAATCGAGCCGCTGAGGATGGCCGGACACGACCGATTCACGCAGCGCGTCACCGCCTCCCCCTCCGGTTTCACCACCGGCTGCCCGCACACCGGGCAAGTACTCGGCAAGTGATACGCCTGCGCACCCTCGGGCCGCAGATCCACAATCGTGCGCACCACCTCCGGGATAATCTCCCCCGCCTTGCGAACAATCACCGTATCGCCAATGTGCAAATCTAGCTCCGCGAGACGATCCGCATTGTGCAGCGTCGCCCGCGAAACCGTGGTGCCCGCCAGCTGCACCGGGCTAAGCTCTGCCACCGGCGTAATCGCCCCCGTGCGGCCCACTTGCACGGTCACAGATTCAAGAATGGTGGGCACTTCTTCTGCCGGGTACTTGAGTGCGATCGCCCACCTCGGGAACTTATTCGTAAACCCCAGCCGATCCTGCAGCTCAAAGCTATTCAGCTTCACCACCACGCCATCGGTCAGGTACGGCAAATCATGCCGCTTCTCTTCCCAATCGCTGTAATAATCAAAAACCTCCACCGCCGAGCCGCACACTTTCCGGTTCGGATTCACCCGAAAGCCCAAAGCCTGCAAACACTCCAGCGCCGCCCATTGGTCGCTCGGCGCAGTCACATCCCCCGTCCCCGCCGGCATAATCAGCGTATAGGCAAAAAAGTCTAGCTGCCGATCCGCCACCACCTGTGCATCTAGCTGCCGCAGCGTGCCCGCCGCCGCATTGCGCGGATTCGCAAACAGCGCCGTGCCCTCCGCCTCCCGCTTTTTATTAATCGCCTCAAATACGTCTAATGGCAAAAACGCCTCGCCCCGCACTTCCAACACGGGCGGCGGCGTTTGTTTACCAGATGGGCCCTCCTCCATCCGCAGCCGCAGCGGAATCGTGCGAATCGTGCGCACATTTTGCGTAATATCTTCCCCGGTGATGCCGTCTCCCCGCGTCACCCCGCGCACCAGCACGCCATTTTCATAGGTCAGCGCCAGCGCATTGCCATCAATTTTCAGCTCCGTCACCGCATCTGCTTCTTTTACGTCTGGCTCCAAGCGCTGCCACCGCGCCTGCCAATCTTTGTACTCCTCTATGTCAAAAGCATTTTCTAAGCTATAGAGCGGAATATTGTGCGCCACTGACGTGAACTGCTCAGCAGGCGCTGCCCCAACTCGCTGGGTAGGGCTATCCGTCACGAGTAGCTCAGGATGCTGCGCTTCTAACGCTTGCAGCTCCCGGTATAGCCGGTCATACACAGAATCCGGCAAGTCAGGCGCATCGAGAACGTAATAGGCATAGCTGGCTTTTTGAAGCTGGCTTCTCAAATCAGCCGCTCGCTTCACTGATTTTTCATTCACGGCCATCTATACCTCACCCCCAAAGTCTAGGGAATACTGCGTTTGAGGCTGATTCTACACCGTCTTTTTATGCGTATCACCACAAAGTTCATCGGCTCTTCGGCAGTACTCATTGGGCTAGTATCCCTACTTTCTGGTATCAGCTATGTGATGAATAGGCGAACAATACAGTCATTAGATATCAGCTACGAGCAATCGCAGCGAACCGTATCCGCCGTCGTTGAAGTGGAGCGATCGCTGCAAGAGCAAGTCACGGCGCTGAGCCGATTAGCCGTGCTCAACCCACAAATTAATCAAAATACAGATGGCTGGGTGAACTTCAGACAATCGCGCATTGCCTTTTTCAATGCCCTCAGAGAATTAGAAACGATTCTACCGGCAGAAGATGAGCTCGCGCAGATACAGGTGAAAAGCATTCGCGATCAGCATGCCTACCTAGATACACTGGCCAGTCGCATTCAAACGCAGCTCACCTCCACCGAACAAGCCCAGGGAATTGCGCGATCGCTCGCGCTGTTTGAAGACAGCGTCGATGTTTTCATCATTGACCTGCTGGCAACCGCAGAAAATCAAGCTGAGGACTACAGCCACCAACAGCAAATTTTTTACCAGCGCATCTTTTGGCTAGAAGCGCTCAGCTTTGGAGTGGTGGTGATGCTATTGGCGCTGCAGTTTTACTATCTGCTACGCCCGCTCACCAAATCTATTCAGAGTTTGGAGGCCGGCGCCAATCAAATTGGGCGCGCCGAAAATGCCTCAACCGCAGACGATATGGCCATGCTGGATATGCCCAAAATTCGGCTGGACACAGGCGACGAGCTGCAAGCCTTAGCCGGCGCCTTTAACCACATGGGCGATCGCCTCACGCGCCTCTATCAAGAACTAGAGCAGCGGGTCGCTGAGCGCACCGCTTCTTTGCACAAAGCCAATCAAACCCTGATGACAGAAGTGGGCGATCGCATTGAAGCCGAAGCCTGCCTGCAAACCGCACTCGATGAGCTAAAGCGAACCCAGCTGCAGCTATTGCAAACCGAAAAAATGTCTAGCCTAGGGCAGCTGGTAGCCGGCGTTGCCCACGAAATCAACAACCCGGTGAGCTTCATTGAAGGCAACCTACAGCCCGCTCAAGACTATGTAGACAGCATGCTGGCCCTGCTGCGCCGCTACAAGGCGGAATATCCAGAGGCCTCAGATGAACTCCTAGCCGCCATCGAAGCGGCCGATCTCGACTTTATTAAAGACGATTTCCCTCAGCTGTTGCAGTCGATGAAAAACGGCGCAGATCGGATTACAACGATTGTGCGATCGCTGCGCACCTTCTCCCATCTAGATGAATCAGAAACAAAATCCACCGACATTAACGCCGATCTAGATAACGTGCTGCTGCTGCTATCTTCCCAGCTGAACGGCAGCAAACCATCCGCGCATCACGCCCAGCCCATCACCGTCATTCGCCACTACAGCGACTTGCCCAAGGTCTACTGCTATCCAGGCCAAATCAATCAGGTCTGGATGGGGCTCATCACCAATGCCATTGAAGCCATGACCGCGCCTACGGCTTGTCAGCAGCCGACCTTAACCCTCACAACCGAAGCCTTGCCAACGTTCGTACGCGTTCGAATTACGGACAATGGCATCGGCATGAGCGCAACGGTCAAACAGCACATTTTCGATCCGTTTTTCACCACCAAACCGGTGGGGAGCGGTACCGGTCTCGGCCTCGCCATGAGCTATCAAATCGTGGTGAACAATCACCAAGGCCAGCTCACATGCGAATCGACGCCCCAAGTGGGCACCACCTTCACCATCGAAATTCCCCTAACGCTCCAACTCCAAAATTTCCCTGAGCCGAGTGATCTAGACATGCCTTCTGTGTTTGCCAACGTGGTTTAGTCCAGACCTAGCGCCCAAACCTAGCACCCAAACCTAACGTCTAGACTGCAGCTTACGGTACACGGCTCTGATATCGACATCATGGTGAGCTAACGCCACCAGGGTGTGATAAAGCAAGTCTGCCGCTTCACCCGCAATCTCATCGGGCGCATCATCTTTGCAGGCCATCACCACTTCTACGGCTTCTTCGCCAATTTTCTGCAAAATTTTATTGTCCCCGCCTTCAAACAGCTGATTGGTGTAAGAACCCGGTTTGGGGTTTTGCTTGCGATCGCAAATCACCCCATACACCTGAGACAGCGTATCCGCAGGCGGCGCCACAGCCGCTTCCATCCCTTCCACCTGATGAAAGCAGCTGCGCTCACCCGTATGGCACGCCACGTCGCCAATCTGCTCAATCGTGACGAGCAGTGCGTCGCTATCGCAGTCGTAGCGGAGGCTACGCAGCTTTTGAATATGGCCTGATGTCGCGCCTTTATGCCACAGTTCTTGGCGCGATCGGCTCCAGTACCACACATCACCGGTATCCATGGTCTTTTGCAAAGACTCAGCATTCATCCAGGCCATCATCAGCACCGTGCCATCCAAATAGTCCTGCGCGATCGCAGGCACTAGCCCCTGCTCGTTGTAGCGAATTTTCTCAACCGGAACACGATTAAAAGTCATGGCAAAGTGGGGCTTTATGTGCAAACCATCATTCTCTCAGCAATCCCCATGCTACGCCCTCTTGAGTCCCATACATTCCTTAACATCATGAAACAATCCCCCGCCTAAAGGGATCTCAACCCGTTAGGATAAAAAACGCGGCATTTTGTCAGCCATCACTTCTTTTTACTTCTCTCTTATATAAGGAGCGCGTTTTGGTTACCACCACAGCCCCCACTACACCATTAAATACCACCAAGTCTGACGAAATTTTCTCAGCAGCTCAGTCCCTCATGCCCGGTGGTGTCAACTCCCCGGTTCGCGCCTTCCGCTCCGTAGGTGGCCAGCCCATCGTCTTCAAACGCGTCAAAGGCTCTCGCATTACAGATGTCGATGGCAACGAATATATAGATTACGTCGGCACCTGGGGGCCCGCAATCTGCGGCCATGCCCACCCTGAAGTATTAGAGGCCCTCAAAAGCGCCTTAGACGATGGCACCAGCTTTGGCGCACCTTGCTATCTAGAAAATGTGTTGGCCGAAATGGTCATCGAAGCAGTTCCCAGCGTAGAGATGGTGCGCTTCGTCAACTCTGGCACCGAAGCCTGCATGGCCGTACTGCGCCTGATGCGGGCATTCACCCAACGCAACAAAATCATCAAGTTCGAAGGCTGCTACCACGGTCACGCCGACATGTTCTTGGTCAAAGCAGGCTCCGGTGTTGCAACCCTTGGCCTACCCGATTCTCCAGGCGTGCCGAAGTCCACCACAGCCGACACGCTCACCGCCCCCTACAACGATCTCGAAGCAGTCAAAGCCCTGTTTGCACAGTATAAAGGCGAAATTGCAGGGGTCATTTTAGAGCCCGTTGTGGGCAACTCTGGGTTTGTGACACCAGACAGCGGCTTCCTCGAAGGCTTGCGCGAAATTACCAAAGACAATGACGCGCTGCTAGTCTTCGACGAAGTGATGACGGGCTTCCGCATTGCTTACGGTGGCGCTCAGCAAAAGTTCAACGTCACCCCTGACTTAACCACCATGGGCAAGGTCATCGGGGGTGGATTGCCCGTCGGTGCGTATGGCGGTCGCCGAGAAATTATGGAGATGATTGCACCCGCTGGCCCGGTATATCAGGCAGGGACGCTATCGGGTAATCCTTTAGCGATGACAGCAGGCATCAAAACCCTAGAAATTTTGCGTCGTCCTGGTCAGTATGAGCAGCTAGAACGCGTCACCCAAAGGCTCAGTCAGGGTTTGCTAGCCGCAGCGCGTGAGGCGGGCCATGAGGTCACAGGCGGCAACATTAGCGCCATGTTTGGCATGTTCTTTACTGGCCAGCCCGTGCACAACTACGACGATGCCAAAAAATCTGACCTTGATAAGTTCAGCCGCTTCCATCGCGGCATGCTGGAGAACGGTGTATATCTCGCGCCTTCTCAGTTTGAGGCAGGGTTTACGTCGCTAGCTCATACGGACGCAGACGTCGACAATACAATTGCAGCCGCAAAGCGTGTATTCGCTAGCCTTTAAGTCATATCGTTTAAGTCATATCGTATGAATGTCATGCCGGATTGATGTCACCCGGATTGATGTCATATCGTATGTATATGGTTTTTCGTTTTTCGGGTAGGGGAGCACGGGCCGCGTGCTCCCCTACCGCGCTTATAGCAGCGATTACTTGCGATTACTTATAGATAACGATTATTAGATTCGGTGGTATAGGGTCAGATGGTATGGATATATCAGGTGATATGGATATATACGAAGAACTAGCAGTCCTAGATGCTGAGGTCGGGCGAGAGAGTCCGTTTGATCCGCTAGATGATATTACGCCCATCGGCGAAGAGCCCAAACCTAACCCAGACAATATGCTGCTGCTGCTGCATCACCCTAATAAGGATCAGCGGCTGATTGGGGCTCGAGCTTTTAGCGAAATAGAAGATACCAGAGCAATACCCTACCTGATCGGCATGCTGGCCGATCCTTGTCCGCTCATTCGCACCAACAGCGCCTATGCATTGGGCCGCAATATTAGTCCGATGGCGGTAGAGCCGCTCATTGCCCAGTTCAATCGAGACTGGAATGGCTATGCGCGCAAAGGGATTGTGTGGGCACTCGGCAACATCTGCGATGCGAGAGCGATCGCTACCCTGGTAGACGCCCTCAAACATGACATTGCTGCCGTTCGCCTTTGGGCGGCTAGCGCACTCGGGCAAACCGCAAAAATCGACTACGACTCCATGATTAAGGCCGTGCCTTCTTTAATTGGCGGGCTACGCCGAGATCCGGTGCCGTCTGTTCGCAGCAATTGCGCTTGGGCAATCGGCCAAATTTGCGCCGAGCTACCGTCAAACGTTGTATATGCAACAGCTATTGATGCACTGATTGAAGCCTTTGCAGAAGACCCCGAGTTTGGGGTGAAAGAAGACGCTCGCTCTGCCATTTTGAGCGTTGGCGATTCGAGGGGGCTACAGGTGATTGAAGAAATTGAACAGGATGGTTACTTTTAATGCGCTAGTGCTTAGCCTATTTAGAAATTGCCGGGTATCCAAACAATTTGTTGAAGGACGCCATCGCTGAGCGCGGCTTCATCAGGGAGCTGATCAAAGGTGTAGTTCCAGCCGCCCGCGAAGGCATATTGCACATTCTGAGACGAGGGTGCTAAGCAAAGCACAAAGCCTGCTGCCGCATCCATCCCCGCTACGCAGCTGTCAGGGGTAGTGCTGCCATAAACCGATTCAAACGTATCGCCAACGGTATGCCCTGAGAGGCCGCTAAATTGAGCGCCAATGGCCTTGATTCTATAGATTAATGCAGCATCGCTAGTAGGCTCAATTTCCATTTTCCCAGCATCCCCGTCCGAGACGACAATCACCGGATAGTCTACGCCTTCTATTGACTGGGTTTGCATCGTCACATCCATGTTGGGAAATGTGGCTTGAATCGCTTCTGCACTAAAGGGCGTCACAGCAGTCAGCCCACCAATGCCTAAGTCTGTAACTTGAATAGATGAGGCCAAAGCGTTGTTGCTGGCAGCCTGGGTATTCGTATCTGCCGCAATATTTGCCGGAATAGAATCTTCTAAGGGAGCCTCTTCTGAGAGCGTTGTTGTCTCAGCGTCTTCACTTTTTTGAGGAGTGGTTGTTGCAGTTGTGGCTGTTGTCACTGCGGTTTCTGAATCGGCGGTTTCTTTTTCCGTCGATTCTTTTTCCATCAGTTCTTTTTTCGCGGTGTCTTGTGCAGTAACGTCTGACTCACTAACGTCTGACTCAACGGTGGCCTTTGGCGTACAGCCACTAGCAGCAACCGTTAAAATAAGACCACACAAAAGAACAGTCCGCCTCAATAAAATCATGGCCTTTCACTGAATTTGCTTACCCCACTAACATACGTCTAGTCCATCAGTGGCAAAACCCGCAAAGTACCAATTTTCGTACTGATCATTTTTGTACTGAGCTACGAGCATCCGCAATAATAAGGCCCTTGCCATAAAGTCCCTAGCATCAAGTCCCTGCCATCAAGTCCCTGCCATCAAGTCCCTGCCATCAAGTCCCTGCCATCAAGTCCCTGCCATCAAGTCCCTGTCGTCAACCACTGTCCGAAGACCCTTGTCAGCCTAGGCAGCATCCTAGCGTGAGACTATGCAAACACTGTCGCGATCTTTCCTCAACAATCATTCAGCCGTTCGAGCTGCCATTCAAACCCTACATATCGAGCTGGTAAGCTGGCGCAGACATCTACATCAGCGGCCTGAGCTGGGCTTTGCTGAAAATCTGACGGCTCAGTTTGTGAGCGATCGCCTCACAGAATGGGGCATCACACACGAAACGGGCGTTGCTAAAACAGGAATTGTTGCCATCATTGAAAGCACGCATGCTGCGCAGCCTGTCTTAGGCATTCGCGCCGATATGGACGGGCTGCCAGTGCAGGAGCTCAACGAGGTGCCGTATCGCTCCATTCACGATGGCAAAATGCACGCCTGTGGTCACGATGGGCATGTGGCCATTGCCCTCGGCACTGCCAAATATCTCAGCCAGCATCGCGACCAATTTTCTGGCACGGTCAAAATCCTCTTCCAACCGGCTGAAGAAGGCCCAGGGGGGGCCAAGCCCATGATTGAAGCGGGCGCTCTGACCAATCCAGCGGTGGATGCGATGGTGGGTCTGCACATTTGGAACAACTTGCCGTTAGGCACGTTGGGCGTACGCAGCGGGCCGATGATGGCCGCAACAGAGTTTTTTCACTGCCGCATCCAGGGTAAAGGCGGACATGGGGCCATTCCGCAGCAGACAGTAGATGCCATTGTAGTGACCTCACAAATTGTGAATGCATTGCAAACGATTGTGGCGCGTAACATCGACCCGCTGAAGTCAGCGGTGCTGACGGTGGGTGAATTTCAGGCCGGTACGGCGGTCAATGTGATTGCCGACCATGCTCGAATTAGCGGCACCGTGCGCTACTTTGATCCAGAGTACGCCGATTTCATTCCTGAGCGGCTAGAGGCCGTCATTGCAGGCATTTGTGCGGCCCATGGCGCCAGCTACGAGTTGGACTATCAAAAGCTATATCCGCCAGTCGTCAATGATGGGGCGATCGCAGATTTAGTGCGTTCTGTGGCAATGTCGGTGGTAGAGACACCGGCGGGCGTGGTGCCTGAGTGCCAAACGATGGGCGGTGAAGACGTCTCATTCTTTTTAGAAGCCGTGCCAGGATGCTACTTCTTTTTAGGCTCAGCCAATTCAGAAAAAGGACTAGATTTTCCTCACCATCATCCTCGATTCGACTTCGATGAGACAGTCTTAGGCGTAGGCGTTGAAACCTTTGTCAGAATCGTTGAAAAGTTCTGCAAGGTTACGCCATCAGCCTAAGTTGCATGCACGCCCGCTTAGCGGGATCCTATTGAAGTCGGAATCAACGCAGTTCTTATGAGCGATTCTCAACCCACCGATTCACAAGCTAATTCACGCGCTTATGATTTGCCTTTAGATGAGGTCATGCGGGCAGACGTGCTAGAAGCCATCATCCATAAGCTCGATGAATATGCTTTTCCTGAGGTGGCCCAGAAAGTACAAAAGGATGTGCGCGATCGCCTCAACTCAGGCGGCTATCAAGACGTAAAAAGTGGCAGCCAGCTAGCCGAAACCCTCACCGCTCAGCTGCAGGCCCTCAGTGAAGATAGTCACCTAAAGGTGTATTTCTCTCCAGCCGTGCTGCCCCACTTAGAGCCGCAAACTACAATTTCTCCCGAAGAGCTCGCGCATCAAAAGCGACTCAGCGAACTGCGCAACTTCGATATCAATCGGGTAGAGCGACTACGCGGAAACGTTGGCTACCTCGAGCTATTTAGCTTTGAACCACCGGAATTCGCTGGCGATAGTTTGGCAGCAGCGATGACGTTTTTAGCCCATACCAGCGCATTGATCATAGACCTAAGACGTAACCGGGGCGGCGCTGCGAGCATGGTGGCCTTGCTCACCAGCTACCTACTCCCGGCCTATCCATCGGTACACCTGACAAATCTGCACTGGCCTCACAAAGATCGCATTGAAGATCGAACTCAGCAGTCTTGGACACTGCCCTACCTCAGCAGTCGCCGCTACTTAGAAAAGCCGGTATATGTGCTAATTGGCCCCGAAACCTTCTCCGCAGCAGAAGAATTTGCCTACAACCTCAAGCATCTCAAGCGAGCCGTGATTGTGGGTGAAACGACCGCTGGTGGGGCAAATCCAGGCACTGGGTTTCGCTTAAGTGACCACTTTTGGATGTTTGTGCCCACGGGAGAGGCTATCAGTCAGGTAACTGGAGAAAACTGGGAAGGCAGCGGCGTGTTGCCTGACTTTAAAGTACCAACAGAGCTAGCAGTCAAAACTGCTCAGCTATTGGCGTTTAGAAAGCTCCTGCGAGATGAGGAAGAAGGAAAAGCAACAGTGCCACTAGAGCGCAGCTTAAAGCGAGAGATCGAAGATGTTTTAACGCAGGTGGAAGATGAGCTGAATAGGATGCAGCAGGATTTGGTGAGCAACATGAGCAAAATTCGCTAGCCAGCCTCCAAAAGTCACGAGCCAGCCTCCACATCTGCCAGCCTCTATACACGAACGTCCTGACCCACGGCACAGCAGCAATATTACAAAGCGAGAAGTAATCGCAAAAGCATAAGGATAATGGCGTGCTTCTGTGAATACTATGAACGCAGAGGCTGAGCGTGAATTGGGTAGCCTCTGATTTAGCAACGCTTTTTAGGTCTGGTTGATGGTTTTATATTCTTCTATGCTGTCGGTGGCACGGTCTCGGGAGTGGATAGGCCGTATTTTGAGTTCTTCCCGCGTCAGCAATTCTCATGTTTGTCAAAATACCCATGCTTGGAATACCCATGCTTGGAAATGGGGCTTAGCCTGCGGGGCGGCAGCCATGACGCTGGGATTGTCTCATGTCGCGATCGCGCAGAACTACACCGCACTATCCGAGCCAGAGCTATCCGAGCCAGAGCTGTCCGAGCCAGAGCTATCCGAGCCAGAGCTGTCCGAGACAAACCGTTCTAGGCTAAGCCCTGCGGGACCAAAGACAGAGCAAGCGCCAACTGAACAGACGCAGCAGATAGCACAGACCTACGTTAGTCAGAGCCAATCCAATCTATCGATAGCGGCCATTACGCCGCCTGATTTACCATCGCCTGCGCCATCCCCATTTTCTCCCAATGTTACCGGCATCGTAGACCTCGCCAATGGTGCAGCGTCGATTCATAGCTTAGGTCAGTTACGTCCTACAGATGTCCAGGCGCGAGTTGCGGATGATGTCAGCTGGCTATCAGATGTTATTTTGCCGCTGTATGTAGCACCAGGCGGCGCTCACTGGGGCTGGATTTATCAAGGCTGGCTAATTCCTGAAGGTCAAACCTATCTTGCGATTGGCCGCGATGCTGGCTTTGCAATGGTTAAAGCCTATGAGAACTTGTATACCTTCCCAGTGCTGGAAGCTCGCGCTGATGGCTGGTTCCGCGTGCAATATTCTCCCAACGGCAGCGCGTGGGCCCATTCGTCCCATCTAGAGCTTGGCGATGTCTCTTTGGCCGTTGAGGGTTGGGAAACTCGGTTGCAATCACAAAACTCAGTCTTTTTCCTAGATAGCAGTCGGGTACAACCCCTGCGATCGCAGCCCGAAGCCGCCACCAATATGCTCAGCATGATTCCAGCCGGCAGCCTCATTGAACCTCTAGATTTTCAAGGTGATTGGATGCAGGTACGTGTTACCCGTCCAGCTTCAGAGTGCCGCGCACTGGCAGGGGCAACGGTCAGCGAAGGGTGGATGCGCTGGCGTGGTGAATCCCGCGAATCTCTGATCTGGTATCGCCCGGGTGAAAGCTGTTCATAAAAGTCGCCCCTCAACCACGACCTATCGTTAATCCCCCTCCAGCCAGATTCTCCAGACAATATTAAGATTCTCTAAAATTGACGAATGCTTTTGCCGTACAATCACTTAAGCGAAAGCATCCAGCTTAGATAGGCAAAAACCATACCCAAGGGGTTGGGGGCTATCTATCTGACAGCGTGCTTTTGCTCGTTTGTCTCTGCCTAGTGTCTACAGCCAGTGGGTATGAGCGACAGCGAAGATTTTTAATGTGCTCCGCTCCTCAAAACTTCGCTCTCAACAGTATTAGTTTAGGCACTCTTCCCATGTCGATTGGTTATGTTGCACTCGTCCTCCATGCCCACCTGCCATTTGTCCGCCACCCCGAGAGCGACTTTGTTCTAGAAGAGGAGTGGCTGTTTGAAGCCATTACCGAAACCTACGTGCCGCTGCTGACGATGTTTGAAGGTCTCAAGCGCGACGGCATCGACTTCAAACTCACCATGAGCATGACACCGCCCCTGGTTGCCATGCTCCGAGACCCCCTTTTACAAGAGCGCTACGACGCGCACCTCTCCCAGCTCGAAGAACTGCTGGAGTTAGAAATTGAGCGCAACCAGCACAACGGTCACATCAAGTATTTGGCTGAGTACTATGCCAAAGAATTTAACCATGTGCGCAACGTATGGGAGCACTATGGGGGCGACTTAACAAAAGGCTTTAAACAGTATCTCGACAGCGGCAACCTCGACATCATTACCTGCGGGGCCACCCATGGCTATCTGCCGCTAATGAAGATGTATCCGGAGGCCGTGTGGTCTCAAATAGAAGTAGCCTGCCAGAGCCACGAAGAGGTGTTTGGCCGCAGACCTACCGGCATTTGGCTGCCGGAGTGCGCCTACTATGAAGGGCTAGAGCGAATGCTAGCCGATGCGGGCTTGCGCTATTTCCTCACCGATGGTCATGGTATTTTGTACGCGCGTCCGCGCCCTCGCTACGGCGCATACGCCCCGATTTATACCGAAGCAGGCGTAGCTGCCTTTGGTCGTGACCAAGAATCTTCTCAGCAGGTGTGGTCATCTAAGGTGGGCTATCCGGGTGCGCCAGAATACCGAGAGTTTTACCGTGACTTAGGCTGGGATGCAGAGTATGAATACATCAAGCCGTATATTATGCCCAACGGCCAGCGCAAGAACTTGGGCATCAAGTACCACAAGATTACGGGTAAAGGCGTCGCAGGGTCTGATAAATCTTGGTACGACCCCTACTGGGCCAAAGAAAAAGCCGCTGAGCATGCAGGCAACTTTATGTTCAACCGTGAACGCCAAGTTGAGAACCTGCATGGCATGATGCAGCGCAAGCCGATTGTGGTTTCCCCTTACGACGCAGAGCTATACGGCCACTGGTGGTATGAGGGCCCTTGGTTCTTAGATTATTTCTTCCGCAAGAGCTGGCACGATCAGGGCACCTATGAAATGACGCATCTGGCCGATTACTTACGCTCAAATCCCACTCAGCAAGTAGCGCGTCCTTCTCAATCTAGCTGGGGCTACAAAGGCTTCCATGAGTATTGGCTGAATGAGAAAAACGCCTGGATTTATCCCCATTTGCACAAGGCCGCTGAGCGCATGATTGACTTGGCTAAGCGCGAGCCTGCCGATGAATTACAATGGCGAGCACTCAATCAGGCCTCAAGAGAGCTATTGCTCGCACAGTCTTCTGACTGGGCATTTATTATGCGCACGGGCACGATGGTGCCTTATGCGGTCAGGCGTACTCGCTCTCATTTAATGCGCTTCAACAAGCTATGGGAAGACATTCACGCTGAAAAAATCGATTCAGGCTGGCTGGAGAAAGTAGAAGCCATCGACAATATCTTTCCTAACTTGAACTATCGAACCTATCGCCCTTTGTAGGGAACCCTTTGCCGGTTTTCCTGGATAGGGCACCCTGGATAGCGTGTTTGGCAGGTGTTGGTTTTGTTGACTTTGTTGTCGCCGTTTTTTGGGATTGCAGTTGTTTATCATGCGATCGCCACTTGGCTAGAAAACAAACAGAAACCGCCTGGGAAACTGTTTGATGTAGGTGGTTACAGGCTACACCTCTGGCATGTTCAGAGCCATCATCCAGCCGCTTTACAAAGGCCAACTGTCATCATTGAGCACAGCTTAGGCGGTGTGGAAGGCTATCTGCTGATTCAGACAATAGCTGAGCTGGCAGATGTTTGTCTCTGCGATAGAGCGGGCTATGGAATGAATTAGGCGACTTACCCGTTGTGAATATTAAAGCCAAGTACTTTTTTACGCCTATGTGGTGGATGCGAGCACTGCCACTCAGGCGCATCGAGCAACTTAGAGATGAAATGCACGATGATTTGATGAAACTATCCACTCACTGCACGCAGCTAAACGCAGAGGAGAGCAGCCATTTTGTTTGGACAGATCAGCCAGAAATAATTGTGCAAGCAGTACACAGGCTGCTATCGTCATCGGGATAGAAACAACAACAACAAACAAAAAGGAAGAAGCGAGTCGTCTGTTGGGCAACTCGCTTCTTCCTTTTTTTAACTATTGCTTCTGTCGAGTGAGTTAGGACACTAATAATCGCTAGAAGTCTTAGACGATAACAGCTCACTCAACTAGCAGCGATGCGACCCTGGCGAATCGAATTCGCCTAAGGAATGCGCATCAAGACAAAGTGCGGATGCATCCGCACTTTGCTATAAATCGTTCTCAAATGCCTGACGACATTTTACAGACAGCGCCTAGAAGCTCATTTCAGCGGCTTGTACTCGCTCAACCTGCTTCTTCTTCAGAACCAGCAGAATCTGAGAGAGACTGATAGCAACGATAAAAGCAATTAAGCCCTTGATCCGGTTAGGACTTTGCAACACTAGCTCTTTCTCAGTTTGACCAAAACCACCAACATTAGGATTTGTTGTTAAAGGTGTACCAACTTCAACAACATCACCTGCACTAACGACGAACGCTGCGCCTGCTGCCACATCTTCCGTTACGGCGCCATCTGCTGTGTCAACCGTCACGGTGTAACCAGCATCGGTAGGGTCGATAGAAGCAATCGTTCCAGCAACAGAGGCTTTGTACTCAACGTTGTTGGAAGCTTGGCCCGTTGGATAAACCTGACCTCGGCCACGGTTACCGCCCACGAAGACAAGGTTTTTGCCAAAGTGAACTTTCTTATTGGTTGCAGGATCTGGAGACAGCACAGGGAAGACAATCTCTTGATATTGCTCGCCTGGAATAGGGCCAACCAGCGCCCAGTTAGGATGCTCAGGGCTGTACTCCTGGAAGTAAGTACTACCGACTTCTTCCTGAATATCTTCAGGAATGCGGTCAGCCGGTGCAATGGTAAACCCTTCAGGCAGCATCAAAACAGCACCAACATTCAGCCCGCCTTTGCTACCGTCACCAAGCACTTGCTGCGCGTCTAGATCGTAGGGAATTTTGACGGTTGCTTTAAACACGGTGTCAGGCAACACAGACTGAGGCACTTCTAAAACCGTTTGCTTTTCGCCCAAGTGGCAGTTAGCACACACAATGCGGCCAGTGGCTTCACGAGGCGTTTCATAGTTCTCTTGCGCCCAAAAAGGATAGGCAGCAGCTGACTGAGGCATTACCCAGCTACTCGAGCAAAGAAAAATAACGGCTGCGAGTAGAACGCTGATCGCTTTTGACAGCGACTTAAGCCTCTCAGGAATGGATCGTAGGGTCATGATTTAGAGATGTTTTACGTGAGAGTTGGCAAGTAAATGCCGTTGTTAATAAATGCTGTAGACCTTTGGAGCACTAGCTTTGATTAGACCAGTAACTTAGGCTAGTGACCTTAAAAATGAATATCTACCACCACGGCTGTTCGCCTGTGCGGAAGTCAGTCTCTTCCCAGTTTGTCAAAACAACGTTTTCATCTTCGCTTACTTCAGCGTGGGCGAGCGCGAGAGACAATGGCGCGGGGCCGCGAACCACCTTGCCGGTTGCATCGTACTGCGAGCCATGGCAAGGACACATAAACTTACCTTCGTTGGCATTCCAAGGCACCACGCAGCCCAGGTGAGTACAGATAGAACTAATGCCGTAGTCTTCGATGTCACCGGCTTCGGTGACAACAAGGTAGGTTGGGTCGCCTTTCAGGCCTTGAACTAGAACGCGATCGCCCGCGTTGTGCTCCTCCAAAAATGCAGACGCATTGACGTTATTACCCAGAGCATCCTTTGCAGTAACACCACCACCAGCACCACCACTGCTAGGCGGAATAAAATACTTAATCACAGGATAAGCAGCGCCTAAAACGGTACCCGTAATCGTACCGAAGGTTAGCAAATTCATAAATTGGCGACGGCCTAAATCAGGCACATCGGGAGTTCCAGAAGCTTGGGTCATAGGTCAGCTATCTAATCGCTACATATTAAGTTGAGGAGTTCAGAACTGAGACAATAGACGCATTTATTGCGAATTATGAGTCAGTTTCTTTGAGTATTATTGCATCGTTCAGAGGAGCAACCGTTCTTGTAACGGTATGTTTCGAAAATATTAATTAATATGAACAATGCAAACAGATTGCAAAACAGTTTTTTTAGCCGCATTTTAGGAACCCGTTTTTAGGAACGCATCTTTATGAACCCACTGAGCCGCCAAGCCGCTGTCGGCAGACGCTGTAGATTCAGATAAATAGCCGCTACTATCAGGAACATACCTGCCTCGATCTATTAAGCTCGATCTACAAGCGCACGACCTTGAACTATGACCGGACAAGACCTGCACGCACTCTTACTTGAAAAGTGGGGCTACTCCTACGACGTACAGCTTCGCAAGCTTCCGCGCAAAATTTTTTTTCAGGTGATGTGGCGCTATCTAGAGCAGGCGTCGTTTCCGATGAGCGAAAGCGATTACATGGAGCACCTCAACGAAGTCGTCACTTATCTCAATGCTTGGGGAGCCACTGGCCAAATCCAGTCATTTATTGAACAGACGAATGAACGCCCCCGATTGGGTAAAGCAGTCAGCATTCCGGTTGACTTAGGCTCTCGGGCGTCGGAATGGCTAGTAGATGAGGGTTAAGAAATAGCGAAGAAAAATCACTACCTGTAAAGAAACCGAAGGATTCTTCTGTGAAATTGCGAGCCCGGCTCTCATAGGAAGTAGTATTTGGTTGCGAGTTCCTTCGTATCATAGAATTGTTAAAATTTTATAAGGTTAAGTGTCCTCTCTGAAAAGTTAAGGTAGCCCCAGCCTGACGGTTTAGTTACAGCCTAGATTTTGGTCTATTTTCAGAGTGACCGCCAATAGCAAACGAGCGCTGGCTACTGCCAGCGTCCTTAAAATCCGCCCCATAACATTTGACCATCTGCACGTTAAGTTTTTGAGGGATAGCCGTGATTCGCTCTGCAACCTTGCCGCTAAACGCAATGCTTCCACGCATTGAAAGTACCAATAGCAGCAGGCTGAAAATTTTTTCGGGTTCATCTAACCGCTCACTTTCGATGGAGGTCGCGCGTTATCTTGGCACCGATTTGGGGCCAATGGTGCGAAAGCGCTTCGCCGATGGAGAGCTATACGTTCAAATCCAAGAGTCCATTCGAGGCTCCCACGTCTATCTCATTCAGCCGACTTGCCACCCGGTGAATGACAACTTAATGGAACTGCTGATTATGATTGATGCCTGCCGCCGTGCATCAGCTCGTCAAATTACAGCAGTTGTCCCTTACTACGGTTATGCCAGAGCAGATCGAAAAACAGCAGGTCGTGAATCAATCACAGCCAAACTAGTGGCCAACTTAATCACGCAAGCAGGCGCTGATCGGATGCTCTCGATTGATCTCCATTCAGCGCAAATACAGGGCTATTTTGATATCCCTTGTGACCATGTGTATGGCCAGCCTGTTCTAGTGGAATATCTTGCGAGTAAAGGAATCAATGATTTCGTAGTGGTCTCGCCGGATGTTGGCGGTGTTGCTCGCGCTCGCGCCTTTGCTAAAGCGCTAAATGATGCACCGCTTGCAATCATCGATAAGCGGCGTCAGGCCCATAACGTGGCCGAGGTCATGAACTTAGTGGGCGATGTACGAGGCAAAACAGCCGTGCTCGTAGATGACATGATTGACACTGCTGGCACGATTTCTGCGGGTGCAAAAGTGTTGAGAGAGAATGGGGCCAAACAAGTGTATGCCTGTGCAACACATGCTGTTTTTTCACCCCCAGCAGTAGAACGCCTCTCGAGCGGTTTGTTCGAGGAAGTGATTGTCACCAACACCATGCCAGTTCCACAAGAGCGGCACTTTGAGCAGCTCACCATCCTGTCAGTGGCGAATATGCTGGGCGAGGCCATTTCTCGCATTCACGAAGAAAGCTCGGTGAGCAGCATGTTCCGCGGATAGGCTGCCGCTAGGAAAGGTGGCGGAGATATTCGCTAAGTCAATTCAGCGGGAATAAACATAAAAAATGAGCAGGGCGTTACTAAACGCCCTGCTCATTTTTTATGTTTCAACTGTTGGATATAACCTAGCGGCGAGAACGACGCTTGCGCTGACGCTGGCGGGCTAGTGCCTTACGCTTATGCTTTTCGGGAGGTGTCTCAAAATAGCGGTTTTTCTTGATGTCTTGAAAAATGCCTGCTCGCACTACTTTACGCTTAAAGCGTCTGAGCGCTGCTTCGAGATTTTCGTCTTGTCCGAGGACAACTTGAGCCATGTGTTACTTCACCTCCTTAACTATTTAACTTAGCTCGGAGAATTATAGTAACTCACTGAGTCTACATATAGCTAACCCGGCGCTCTCTAAAAGAAGATCACCGGGCTGATTTTACCTTGGCTATCGCGACTGACTAGATTGAGATAAAGCGCTGCTTATCCTCCCCAGCCGCCACCAGAACGGCGAGGCTCACGGGGCTTCGCTTTGTTTACCCTCAGCTCACGGCCCATCCACTCTGCACCATCTAAAGCATCGATGGCTTTTTGCTCGTTGGCTTCTTCTGTCATTTCTACAAACGCAAATCCACGAGGGCGACCCGTTTCTCGATCGGTGGGTAACGTAATTCGGGCGACCTCACCATACTCGGTAAAGACCCCTCTCAGGTCGTCTTCTGTCGCGTTGTAAGACAAGTTTCCTACGTAAATTGACATGGCCTGCTGGCTCTCCAAAAATATTGAAATGTTTTGATAAGGAATAGAGATTTCAATAAATCGTTTTTATTTAAATGCCTTAAAACAAGCGCTAATAATGTTTACACCAGCCTTCAAGTCTTTAATCAAACGGCTGAAATCTATATTCTGAGTCGTGATTGCTTAC
This sequence comes from Cyanobacteria bacterium P01_D01_bin.105, assembly GCA_039025345.1. GTDB lineage: Bacteria > Cyanobacteriota > Cyanobacteriia > Phormidesmidales > Phormidesmidaceae > Phormidesmis. Next base: position 80,083 of record JBCCOO010000007.1, read on the forward strand.
AACGATATCACTCGCAATCACGGCAGGTTGCTTTTGGCGAAAATTGTAAACGTTTTGATACTTATTACATGGAGTCTGGGGTTGATGTGATGTCGCAGCAGCGATCAGAGCATTGGTCGCCAACTGCAAAATAAAATAGCGCTTGCATCCGTCCAATCCGTGCAAGCGCTATTTTTAATGGTCAAGCAACGTAGCGTGAGTGCAAACCCAATGTCAGCTCTAGCGAGTTTTTTGTGACCAGACGCGGGTTGGCAAACCCCATACGTAGATGAACCCTTCTGCAGCCTTATGATCGAATTGATCGTCAGCGCTGTAGGTGGAGAGTTCTTCGGAGTAAAGAGCTTTGTCGGATTTGCGGCCTGCGATGTTGGCGTGGCCTTTAAAAAGCTTGACTTTGACGGTGCCAGAAACGCGTGCTTGGGTCTGTTGGATAAAGGCGTCAAGCGCAGATTTAAGCGGACTATACCAAAGGCCGTTGTAGATCATTTGGCCGTAGCTCTGCTCAATGTTGCGTTTGTATTGCGTGACATCGCCAGTGAGGGTGAGGCTTTCTAGATCGCGATGGGCGTCGATCAGCACGAGCAGAGCAGGGGCTTCGTAAATTTCACGGGATTTGATGCCCACGAGGCGGTTTTCGATCATATCGATACGACCAATGCCATGACGTCCGACAATTTCGTTGAGCTGGCTAATGAGCTCAACAGGGCCGAGGGCATTGCCGTTTAGGCTCACAGGAATACCCTTTTCAAAGCCGATTTCGACATATTCAGGCTCATCTGGAGTATCTGCGATCGCCTTGGTGAGCACAAAGACTTCATCTTGTGGCTCTGTCCACGGATCTTCGAGGGGTCCGGCTTCAATGGAGCGACCCAGCAGGTTACGGTCGATGCTGTAGGGAGATGACTTTTTGACGGGGAAGCTAAGGCCAAATTTCTCACCGTAGGCCATGGCTTCTTCTCGGCTCATGCCCCATTCGCGGGCAGGTGCGAGAACTTTGAGATCAGGGTTTAGAGCCGCGATCGCAACGTCAAATCTTACTTGGTCATTACCTTTTCCGGTGCAGCCATGGGCTACAGCATCTGCGCCATATTTAGCAGCCGTATCTACCAAAAGTTTGGCAATCAGCGGACGAGCCAGCGCAGTGGACAGCGGATAGCGGTTTTCGTAGAGGGCATTGGCTTGAATAGCGGGAAAAGCGTAGTCGGTGATGAAGGGTTCGGTGACATCAGTCACGACAGATTCTGCAGCGCCACAGGTGAGTGCCTTTTTTCGAATTGGCTCTAGCTCATCACCTTGTCCCAGATCGGCAGCTAAGGTGATGACTTCTTTGACGCCGTATTTTTCCTTAAGATAAGGAATACAGACGGTGGTATCGACGCCACCGGAGTACGCTAATACGACTTTTTCTGCAAGGCCCATAGCTTATTTATACCGTTTGTAAAGTGGTCAAGCTTCATATTATGGCAGGATGCGGCCCCGAAAAAGTTCGTTCTGATAGCGAAGCGATCAATATAGAATGTGATGAAATAGCTACATCAGATCCTGTGATGAACACGTATGTTTTTCAGCGTTGTTATTCCAACCTATAATCGCAAGCCCATTCTCGAGAAGTGCCTGAATGCGATGGAGAATCAGGTAATTCGCACTGGTGGCGGCGTGGACGGCTATGAGATTGTGCTGGTGGATGATGGCTCTACCGATGGCACGGTGGAGTGGATTAACGACAGCGCTGCGCAGATGCCCCATGTACAGCTGTACGAGCAAAACCATGAAGGGGCTGCGATCGCACGTAACTTCGGCGTTCAGCAAGCTAAAGGTGACACCATTATCTTCATCGATAGCGATTTGGTGGTGCTGGACAGCTTTTTGCAGCACCATGCAGATGCGCTCAGCGGGGCGTACGCGAACGGCCAAGCGCGCGTGTTTACCTACGGCAGAGTTGTGAATACCTGCAATTTTGAAGATCCAACCAGTGAGCCTTTCAAGGTAACAGACTATTCACGGGCGTTTTTTGCCACAGGAAATGTGGCGATCGCTAAAAAATGGCTTCTAGACGCAGGCTTGTTCGATACTCAGTTCACCCAGTGGGGCTGGGAAGATTTGGAGCTAGGGGTACGGCTGAAGAAGTTGGGTTTGTCGCTCGTTAAATGCCCTGAAGCAGTTGGCTATCACTGGCATCCGGCATTCTCCACAGAAGAGTTACCCTGGCTAATTGAGCGAGAAATGCAGAGTGCTCGTATGGGAGTGGTGTTTTATCAAAAGCATCCAACGCTAGATGTGCGCATGATGATTCAGATGACGTGGCTACACCGCCTTTTGTGGGGCCTATTGTCTTTGGGCGGGGCGTTGAATGAGCGCACATTAGGTCCACTCATGCGCTGGCTAATTAACCGGGGCCAACCGCAGCTTTCCCAGCAGGTGAGCCGCATCTTTTTGAACTGGTATAACGTCAAAGCCGTACATCAGGCATATCGTGACCTATAGGGGGAAGCGCGATGGCTGAAGATGCAATTGAGCTGTTTCGGATGCTGGTAGAGGCTGGGGCAAAACCAGGCGAGGATTTTTCCTACGATATGCAAACGTCTTCGGCGCAGATTAGCGATCTGGCGTTTGAAAAGCTCCAGGCTGCGTTTCCCGATGTGGATTGGCTCAGCATTTCTGAACGGGTAGAGATCGATCCAGACGTGCCGGCAGCCTATCTGAATGCCCATTTGCAAGTAGATTTTGTAGAACAGATTTTGACGCGCATTGAGCAGCGAATTGGGCAGCTGCCAGCGGGTGAGGCCGCTTGGTATTTGCAGCAGATCTTAGGCGGGGTCGAGTCTCGGACAAATGTACCGCTGTACGTTCTATTGCAACGACGGCTACCGCTAAAGACACAGATACGGTTGGAACAACTGCTGCGTCAAGACGCAGAACCTTGCCACATCTGGATGAGTGATTTAATCGAGGCCGCAGGCGGTCGCCAAGAAGATGTGGCGCTAGAAGGCGATGAAGCAGCCCTAACCCAAAAGGGATTAGCACTGCTGACGACCGTGTGGACAGGAGATTACGAATTGGTAGAAGAATCGTCAGATATAGACGAGTCAGGCACAGACGAGTCAGATACAGACGAGTCCAGCACAGACGAATCAGGCGAGGATGGATTAGATGGCGGTGCAGATTCAGCGCTGTAGGCTTTACCAGTGTGCACTTTAGGGGCATTTTCCTCGACAGTGTGAACCAATAGCGCCGCGCCGCGTAGGGTATGCCCTTCTTGTGCTAGATACATAACGGCGTCGCCCACGCTGGCAAAGGGTTTATCGACGTTGGGATTGGCAATGACAATTTTGCTGAGGAGTAAATCTCGCGAGATATCTGAGGCCAACGGAGTCACACAAATGAGATTAGCTGTGACAGCGCTGCTGTTAAACTGCTGTGCGATCGCGCTGGTCATAGCAACCGTGCCACCCTGACAAATATTAGACACAGAGCGACCTTGCAGACCTGGCGTTTTCTCAATGAGGTTAATAATCGTGCCGCCATCGCACTGCTGCAAAAACGGAATCGATAGCTGACAGCAAAAGAATGTCCCTTTTAACAGCGGTTCAATAATACGATCCCACACTGACTCAGAAACATCTGGCAGGGGAGCATCTTGAGCGTAGCTGTTGCTGACGTTATTGAGCAGAATATCCAGACGCCCGTAGGTCGCAATCGTCTCGTCGATCATTGCCCGCACATCTGCAATCACGGCGATATCTGCTAGCACAAATGTGGCACGGCCCCCGCCTTGTCGGATTTGACGAACCGTTGCTAACCCTTGATTGGCATTGCGCCCACAAATCACCACCTTGGCACCCGCACTCGCGAGCAGCTTGGCCATATCAGCACAAGTACCTGGGCTGCTGCTGGTAACCAACGCGACCTTATTTTCTAGGCTATGACTTTTGCTCATGGGCGCTGCTTGCCCTGGCACGTTGAATGCCGTGAAGCCCTAAACGCTAAGCCGGCATAAGAATCAGGCTGATCGCCAAAGAATCCCAAAGGAGACAAACAATAATCAAATAACCAGGAAGCCAGCGGCAAAGACAGTGACAAGAGGCAGATAGCGTAAACCATAGGAACTGTGAAAGCGGTCGTGCCGGAAAACAACGGCGATAAGCCTATTGCCTAGAAATACCGTCTCTATATAGACGAAGTAAGCTGCTTTTAAAAGGCGAAATTAATCTGCAAATGATTTTGTAGTAAAAATCTATACCGTCTTTTGCGGCGGGTCAAATGACTTCGCAGAATGACTTCGCAGTAATGCGGCTAAGCGCGGGGAAGCATCCTTTTTGTGTCATTAGACCATAATATCAACCGAAAGAAGCCCAACTGGCTACTTACGCTACAACTCGTCAACTGAGTCAGATTAAAAACCTGAGACCTAAGTAGGCAAAGACTTTGGGAGAATGTCCGTACTAAAATACAAGTGAGGATGGAGCCGCCTTAAGCCGCCTATTTCTGTCTGTGATGAACCTTCTATACTGAGCTTGGACAACGCGCTGTTAAGCAGCGCCTAACACCTCTGCCAACAAGGCTTGCTGAGCATGCATCCGATTTTCCACTTCGTCCCAAATGCGCGATTGTGAGCCTTCCATGACTTCTGCTGTAATTTCTTCCCCTCGGTGCGCAGGCAAGCAGTGCAACACAATAGCCTTCGAGTCGCTAATGGACAACATGTCCTGGTTAATTTGATAAGGCTGAAAGATCGGAATGCGCGAGTCAGCCAAATCTTCTTGGCCCATGCTGGCCCAAACATCTGTATAGAGGGTGTGAGCCCCTTCAGCAGCCGCTTTCGCATCGTTGGTAACGGTGATAGTAGAGCGTCCACCGCTCAGCTCTTCTGCCTTTTTCACAATGGCTTCGTCTGGTTCGTAGCCTTTCGGAGTCCCAATGCGAACATTCATCCCCGCCAGCGCGCAGCCAAGAATTAAGGAGTGGGCCACATTGTTACCATCCCCCAGGTAGGTCATCGTCAGCCCTTCACAAGTTCCAAATTCTTCTTGCACGGTGAGTAAGTCAGCCAAAATTTGGCAGGGATGCTCTAGATCGGTGAGGGCATTAATAATCGGAATGCTGGTGTGCTGGGCAAATTCTTCAATCTCAGCTTGCTCGTAGGTGCGAATGGCGAGCACATCCAAGTAGCGGTCTAAGACGCGGGCGGTATCGGCAGTGGGTTCTCCCCTGCCAATCTGAGTGAGATTAGCGTTGAGATCAATCACCTGACCGCCGAGTTTATACATCGCAGCACTAAAACTGACACGGGTACGCGTAGAGGCTTTTTTAAACACTAGGCCCAAGATTTTTTGAGGACACTGGGGCTTGATGTCTGCAGACTTAATCTGGGCTGCAGTCGTGAGCAGATGTTTCAGCTCATCAGGTGTTAGGTCTGCTAAGCTCAGAAGATTTCGTCCTTGTAGTGTGCTGTTCGCTGCCTTCTGAAGTGCCGCCATAGGTTCGCCTGAGTGTCTGTTACCAATAGGTAGGTAATCTTAGGGTAAATCGATGATGGCCGACAAGAACCATGACCAGGCATAAAGTTTTGGGGCACGAATCTATAGAAATTGACGGCGGAGTTTAGCCATGGGCTTCTATTCGAGCATCATTTTTCCCAGGCTGTTAGATATCACGATGTCTTCTCAATCGATGAGCGGCTACCGTCAGCAGCTCCTTAAAGATGTCAGCGGCGATGTCCTGGAAATTGGGTTTGGGACGGGCTTGAATGTGCCGCATTATCCAGATGCGGTGACATCACTAACAGCGATTGATCCGAATCAAGGCATGAACAGCCTGGCTCAAAAGCGCCTTCGAGAAAGCCCGCTAAAAATCACAACGATTCGGTGCAGTGGCGAAAACCTAGCCCTGCCCAATGCCAGCTTTGACAATGTGGTGTGTACCTGGACACTGTGCAGCATCCCTGATGCAGACAAAGCCTTACGCGAAGCCTACCGAGTGCTCAAACCCGGCGGGCAATTCTTTTTTATTGAGCACGGGTTAAGCAATGAGGCGAGCATTCAAACATGGCAAAACAGAATCACCCCCGTGCAAAAAATCATTGCCGATGGCTGTCACCTCAACCGCAAAATGGATGCGCTGGTGCGCCGCGTGTTTGATCAAGTCAGGATAGATGAGTTTTATGCGGAAGCTTTACCCAAAGTCATCGGCTATTTTTACAGCGGGATTGCAACCAAGCATGCCGTCACAGAAAGTGCGATCACAGAAAGCGTGTAACCGGTACATAGGCACTTTTACATAGCGCTTTAAGGCTTAACGATAGATATCTAATGCTCACCCTTCCAAGCTTTGCCGGGTTGTTTTTCGGGTAAAGGCATTCCACTCATCTAGCTCGGCTGAAGGATGGCTGAGTAGCTTTGAGCGACTTTCGTCTGTAAGGCCAATCGCACCGCTAAAGTCAGCGCCGGCAATACTGCCAACAGCAGAGAAATCAACATCGGTCAGGTTAGTCGCTCGCAGGTCACAAGACTGCAGTTCTGCGCCGCCAAGGTTCGCACCTTTGAGGCTCGCACCTGTCAGCAAGGCTTTTTGGAGATTCGCACCGCTGAGGGAGGCGTTGGCTAGGTTGGCACCTTGCAAGTTAGTGCCACTGAGATAAACGCCAAACATCGTGGCACCCGAGAGGTCAGCGCCTTTGAGATTAGCGGTATTGAGATACGCACCCGAGAGGGTGGCATTGGGGCCAACCGCACCGCTGCTTTTGTAACGAAAGCCTTCGGGCCACTGGGTGTGGCTATCGTAGAGGGCGAGTTTGAGGGCCGCTTCGGCAAGGATAGTACCTGTAAGAGTGGCACCTTGAAGATTGGTGCGGAAAAGGAATGCGCCGGTCAGATCTGCGCCGGTCAGATCTGCGCCGGTCAGATCTGCGCCTCGGAAGTCGGCTTTTTGAGCGATCGCCCTCGATAAATTAGCGCCTGCCAAATTACAGCCCAATAATCCTGTGGCTTTTAAGTTCATACCCGCCAGATTCGCCCCAGATAAATTGGAGCGATAAAGATCTTTCCCAGCTAGCTCGGTGCTAGACAAATCGGCGTTGATGAGGTTGGAGCGAGGAGCAATAACTATCACAGGCGAATATAAGAAATTTGAACTTGTCTTTAATTAAGACCTACCATATCTAAGCTTATCGTTCACTAGGTCAGCGGTTTTAATGACGCCCCTCTCGTATAGTGCTCGCATAAGGGTGATCGCGTAAGGTAGTTAATGAATGAGGCTGCACTGGTTCTCCAACGTTTACCCAACGTTCTACTGACCCAACGTTCTACAGCTGACTGTCTGTCGCTGAGCGATCGCTCAAACAGCTGCATCATTTCAGACTGTTGTTTTTCAAGTGCGGCTCTTCACTCAACTTTGTTTCAATGCGACCGGTTAAACAAGAGATTAGCGATTAATCACAATGCTTTTAAATCCCCCTATGTCCATGATGGCCTTCTTTCGCAAGAGTGAAGGAACGTGGTTTACGCAGCGTACGGTACATCATTTTGATGTGGTTGCCGATGAGTCTGGGGAGTCCAATTTAATCGTGGGTGTAGTGGCGGCCAATGACCAGCGGGTAATTGATATTTGTAAGTCGCAAGGCATTTCTCCCAGCTTGGCAGCGGGCGGTGCGTCCTTTGCATGGCAGGCCAATTTGTCGGATAGCAATCCCAGTTCTTCAGCAGCAGTGCTGGTAGATGTGCCAGATGATGACAGCGGATTGAGCGGCAAACTAGTGCGCGATCGCGGCTACGTAGAAACCATTCCTGTGGTTAGCCGCTACTGGTTTGGGCAAGACGGCGTCCTCACAATTGACACTGACTATGAAACCAACCAAGGACAAGAGCGCTGCTGGTTTTTAACAGATGACTTTCGGGTGCGGGTGAGCACAGCCCGCATGATGGATGGCGTAAACCTGATGACATATTGCTCAGAGAGGCGCTTTGTGAGCCCTGAAGATGTGGCCAACATGGCAGCTCAGCATCATGAGTAGCTAAGCCTCGAGCGTGAATAAGGTTATCGTTTCCTTCGTTAAGGAATGTGTATTTGTCTATCAGAATCGATACCCTAGCTTGTTCAATCTCGTATGGTGAAAGAACGCAAAACCTTACGACGTTTGCCCTTAATACCACGGCTGGATAATGTATCGCCCTTTTTTAGAGCACTTAGAAACTTCCTTAAAACAACGATTTGACCTGACACCACGTTCAATTCCAGCAGGCTTGGAGTGCAACATTAGCGAGCGAGGTCGCCATCCAGCTACGATTCAAAGCTGGTGCTACGAGTGCCCAGAGCTGCGCAAAGCACGCTATACCTACATTGATGCAGGTAAAAGCGCTCAGATTTTTAACAGCGTCATTTATCCTAGCTATGGCTACGAGCTGCCCTTGCTCGGCATAGATTTTCTCTCGTTTGGCGCAGTCAAAAATTTGATCGTGATGGACTTTCAGCCTCTTTTCCAAGATGAGGCTTATAAGGAAAAGTACATCGCCCCACTGAAGGCGCTGCACGATAAGTATCCTGACTTGGCACAAGGACTAGAAATGAAGTTCTACGATGCCAATCAATATTTCTCTCAGTATTTGCTGTTTGCTAAAACTGATCCAGAGGTGGTTCAAACCAGAGTATTGGAGGCTTTTAAGGATTACTTAGACCTCTACTGGGAGATGATGGCCGCAGCCACCCCCAATACCGAGTCTTTGGCACTTGAGAGAATTGCCAAGGCGCAGCGGGATTATGACCAGTACAGTGCGGAGCGCGATCCGGCCTCGGGTCTGTTTAGCAGCTACTTCGGTCATGAGTGGTCGGAAAAGTTTCTCTACGAGTTTTTGTTTGAAGATGCAGTGCCTTTGGCGGCAACAGCGAGCACTTAAATGGGAACGACTATTTACGAGCCATTTCTGGCGCAAGCTCAAGCGCTGCTAGAGCAACACCTAGACCTTAGTCACTATCCGATTCCGCCAGGGTTTGAGCAAAAGAGCGCAATCACAGGCAAAGGCAAACGCGCAGCAACAGTCACGACAACCAGCTACGGTGCAAAGGCACCTAAGCTCAGGCAAATTCGAGCTGCACATGTCCAGGGCGGAGAAGCACTGCAGGTACTAAACTTTGTAATTTTTCCAGAGCTTGAATACGATTTGCCTTTCTTTGGAGCGGATCTCGTAACGCTGCCAGGCGGGCACCTCATTGCTTTAGATATGCAGCCCTTGTTTCAAACGGATGCGTACAAGGCGAAATATAGTGCGCCGCTAATGGAGATGTTTCATCGCTATCAGCAGCACTTACCTTGGGGCGGCGACTTCCCAGAAGAGGCACAGGCGTTTTTCTCGCCAGCTTTTTTGTGGACAAGACCCGAACAAGCAGAAACTGTGAAAACTCATGTCTTTGAAGCCTTTCAAGATTATCTCAAGGCCTATATTAGTTTTGCAGAACAGGCTGAACCGGTAACCGATGCTGAACAACTAGCCGCGATTAAGCGATCACAGCTAGCCTATGCTCGCTACCGCGCTGAAAAAGATCCGGCCCGAGGAATGCTAACCCGCTTTTACGGCCCCGAGTGGACAGAAGCATACATCCACGATTTTTTGTTCGATTTAGAGAAAGATCCCAGAATAGCGAATTGAAAAGGGCAGCGTAGGCGACATAAACGCAACAGATTGCAGCCCTAGCGACCTTGAAACCTTAGCGACCTTGAAGCCTTAGGCGCTTAAAACCTTAGGGCCTTAGAATCATATTGAGCGGGCAGTCATATTGAGCTGTAGCAAAGTAAGGATGCATTCTTACTTTGTCTTGGTAGGCATTCCCTAGCACCGCCGAGCGACGCGGGATCCTACCGCTGCTAGTCGAGTTAGCGGTTGTAGCGTAAGGCTTCTGACGATTACTAATGTCCTAACTAACTCGACAGATGCCATAGACGCTAGCGTGGGACACAGGCCGAACCAGTGCCCAATTGAAGGCAGCTGTTTTTGTAACGCACTTACCTTAAAAAATCGATAGAAGAGCCGCTCTCAATACTTTTTATCGCTCCCTTAAAACGCCTGAAACACTTACTGAGACTACGTTACACAGTCCTGAAAATATTGTGAACTTTCTTAAACTTTCTTAGATTTGCGTCGCTTCCGCTCTACCATTTTAATGTTAGGAATAGCTTGGCTTCAGGCCCTGTTCCCCAAGGATCAAATACTAGGAGAATTTTAGACCTATGCTTGATGCGTTTGCAAAAGTTGTCTCCCAAGCGGATGCTCGCGGTGAGTACATCAATGCTTCTCAGCTAGATGCGCTAGACGCGATGGTTGCCGATGGCAACAAGAGAATGGACGCTGTTAACGGTATCACTAGCAATGCGTCTGCCATCGTTGCTAATGCTGCTCGCTCTTTGTTCGCAGACCAGCCTCAGCTCATTAGCCCTGGTGGTAACGCTTACACTTCTCGTCGCATGGCTGCTTGCTTGCGCGACATGGAAATTATTTTGCGCTATGTCACTTACGCGACCTTCTCTGGCGATGCGTCCGTACTGGATGACCGCTGCTTGAACGGCCTTCGTGAAACTTACATTGCTTTGGGTACGCCAGGGTCTTCTGTCGCGGCTGGCGTTCAGAAGATGAAATCTGCTGCGATCGCTATCGTAAGCGACTCTAGTGGCGTAACAACTGGTGATTGCAGCAGCTTGATTGCTGAAATCAGTGGTTACTTTGACCGTGCAGCTGCTGCTGTTGGTTAGTCTTTATGTCTAATCTGGTTTAGATTTCTCCCCTGACTGGGTATGGAATCTACTTAGATTTATCGGCTATCCCATTCCGTACACAAGTGTACAAAGTGTTGATAATCAATTTAGGAGAACCTTAAGAATGAAAACTCCTCTGACCGAAGCAGTTTCTGCTGCTGATTCTCAGGGCCGTTTCCTTAGCTCGGCTGAAATGCAGTCTGCATTAGGTCGATTCAAGCAAGCCAGTGCTAGCCTAGAAGCTGCTCGTGCGCTCACAGCTAAAGCCGATAGCCTTGCAGCTGGTGCGGCTCAAGCTGTTTACAACAAGTTCCCTTACACAACTCAGATGTCGGGACCTCAGTATGCATCCACTCCGGTTGGTAAAGACAAGTGTGTCCGTGATATCGGCTACTACTTGCGAATGATCACTTACTGCCTCATTGTTGGCGGTACTGGCCCCATGGATGATTACTTGGTTTCCGGCTTGGCTGAGATCAACAAGACGTTTGATCTTTCCCCTAGCTGGTATATAGAAGCGCTTAAGTACATCAAAGCTAACCACGGTTTGAGTGGAATGCCTGCTACTGATGCGAACAACTACATCAACTACGCCATCAACGTACTTAGCTAATGGGCTAAATTGGCGTACTAGCCTCTGAGGCTCCCCGGTGCGGCACTCAGGCGGTTAGACATCAATTTGTTCTCGCTCATTTAACCCAGAGGGATATACGATTACTGGAAGTTCTAGTGGTTGTTTGTTTCTCTGGGTTTGTTATTGGAAGAAAATATGACAGGTTCTGAGGTCAATAAGTCTGAAGGCACAGACGAAAAAGTCACCGGTCAAAGCAGTGCGCCACAGCTAACGGTAGAGCAGGCAATTGCTAACCTTAATCAGACAGAAGATAAGGGCGATCGCTATTATGCAGCTTGGTGGCTGGGTCGCTTTCAAGTTAAAGACTCGCGAGCAATTGAGGCGCTGTTGATTGCACTGGAAGACGAAGGCGATCGCGATACGGATGGGGGGTTTCCCCTACGGCGCAATGCAGCGCGCGCACTGGGAAAACTTGGCGATGCGAGTGTCGTTCCGGCACTGATTAAATGCCTAGCATGCAGTGACTACTATGTGAGAGAAGCAGCTGCACAATCTTTGGAGTCGTTAGCGGCAAAAGAGAGTTTGCCGCTGTTGGTTGAGTTGCTAGATGGTGGGGTCGAAGCAGCGGTTGAGGTGCCCGGTAAGCCGCATTTAGTGCAGCCGTACAATGCGATCTTGGAAGCCGTGGGTCGTTTAGGAAATGCGCAAACGGCAACGGTTGTAGAACCCTTTTTGTCCCATACGATGCCGCAGGTAAAAAATGGAGCGGCCCGAGCAATGTATCAGCTTACGGGCAAAGGGCATTATGTGCAGCCCTTGATGGAGACGCTGCGGTGTGACGATTTGCAGCTGCGGCGCTCGGCGCTGCTGGATTTGGGAGAGATTGGATATTTGCCAGCAGCAGAGGCGATCGCCCAAACACTGGCAGAAAACAGTATTAAGCTGATTGCCTTAAAAGGATTGTTGGAAACAAGGATTGAACAATCGGGTGAACTGATTTCACCAGACAGTGAGAAAGTAATGTCGCTGATGGATTCGCTACTATGACAACAGATGCAGTCGCGACAGAAAACGTGGCAAAACATGTGACAGAAAACTTGCTGCAAAAAAGGCTGCAGGCCGTCGAAGATGCGGACTCTTCTCAGTTAATGATTGATTCGGTAGAAGCGTTGGCTGAGCTCAACGATGTGGGTGCTATTGATATGCTGATTCGGGTGTTGGGCTATAACAACCCAGGCGCAGCGGTGGCAGCCGTAGATGGCTTGATTCGTCTGGGCACACCTGCGGCGACGGCTTTGTTAAACCAAATTGATGGATATAACTATGGGGCTAGGGCCTGGGCGCTGCGAGTGCTAGCTGGCATTGGCGATCCGCGTGGATTGGATTTGATTTTAGAGACGGCGAAGGCAGATTTTTCTTTAAGCGTACGACGTGCGGCAGCGCGGGGCTTAGGTTCTATTCAGTGGGAGAAGCTGACTGAAGATGAGCAGCGCAGCGGGCAGTGCAAGGCTCGAGATATTTTGCTGGGTGTGGTGAAAGAGGACCCTGAATGGGTGGTTCGCTATGCTGGCGTTGTGGGTTTACAGGGCGTTGCAGATGCGGCGAAGGCGGCCAGATTTGAAGATTTGGTGGCGGTCGTCTTGGAGACATTAGGCGATCGCATCACGCAAGATGACACCCTCGCCGTTCGCGCTCGAGCACAGCTAGCCGTTAACGCATTAACTCAATCATGACACTTTCCTACGCAGTCCTTGGAACCGGGGCAATTGGTGGCTACTATGGCGGGCGCTTATCCAAGTCAGGCTGTGATGTTCACTTTTTGCTGCGCAGTGACTATGCACATGTCAACGCCAACGGCATCGTCGTGGAGTCGGTAGACGGAGACTTCTCACTGCCGGATGCGAAAGCGTACAGTGACCCTGTAGATATGCCGCCTGTGGATGTTGTTTTAGTGTGTCTAAAAACCACTCATAACCAATATCTTTATGATCTGCTACCACCCTTGAAGTCTGATGCTGTGATTTTGACTTTGCAGAATGGACTAGCGGTAGAAAGCTCGATTGAGGAGAGACTAAAAGCAAGAATGGCGTCGGTGCCCACGATCTTTGGTGGACTGTGTTTTATCTGCGCGAACAAGGTGGGGCCGGGTCATATTCGGCATATAGATTATGGGCGTTTAATGTTGGGGGAACATGTACCTGCTGTTTCGTCGCAGTTTGCGCCTGTGGAGAGGTTAAAGGCGATCGCAACTGACTTTAACCGAGCAAATGTTGCTACCGATATCACCCATGACTTACCGATGGCGCGATGGCTGAAACTGGTGTGGAATATTCCTTACAACGGCTTATCGGTTGTGCTGAATGCGACCACCGAAGAGATGATGGCTGATAGCGAGGTGCGCGCGTTGATTGTGACGTTAATGCGAGAGGTTGTGGTGATCGCAAACGCTTGGGGCCAAGCCAATGCTAAGGTCAGTATTCAGGCAGAGGCAGAAGACAGAGCGCTCTCTGAAGATGTCATTGAGCAGATGATTGAGCACACTGAAACAATGCCTGCTTACCTAACCAGCATGAAGCTAGATTTTGATCAAAAGCGGCCCTTAGAGCTTGAATCTATTTTGGGCGCTCCCCTACAAATCGCAAAATCTTTAGGCGTTTCAGCACCTACCATCACCATGCTGCAGCAACAGCTTACATTTTTGAATGCTCGCAATATTCAATAGCTGCCGCTTGAAAAGAATAGCTGCCGCTTGAAAAGACAGGAAAAAGAGGCAGCTATTTGCCCAACGCGGCTATTTACCTAGAAGCTTATCAACTGTCTCACGAAGGCTAGTGAGCACGCGATCAATGTCTTCTTTCAAAGCATGCCATGCATCCTCACTAGCCATGTTTAATCCGCTAAGACTGACATTAGCCTGATCGAGATATTTTTCTAAGTTCGCGACTTCTTCATGCTGAATGGCGACCAAAGCCTCTTTTTTATCGGCTTTTAGGGTATCTAAATGAGACTTCGCAGCGGCAATTTGAGTTTCTAGTTTTTGTACATATTCTAGGCGTTCACTCATGGCATAAGTTCCTATTGTTGGCTATTAAAACAAACAAAAAAGTGAGCATTCGTAAGGTGAGTATTCGTCAGGTTAAGATCAATTCAGTGCCGTGATGCCCAGCAAGAAACCAGGAATAACAAAGAACACTGAGATAATGTAAGCAAATGCCAAATACTTCTTCTCAGCAGCCACAGATGCTAACGTCTCTGCGCCGATAATCGGTAAGCGACAAAGCAGAGGAATGCAATAAATTACAACAACACCCAACACGTTATAAAGCATATGCACCATCGCGATTTGCAGTGCGGGGCCAGCTTCAGCACCTGATACCGACGTGGCTGCTAGCAAAGCGGTCACACAGGTACCGATATTGGCGCCGAGCGTGAACGGATAAATTTGCTGTAGGCCAAAGATACCTGCCCCTGCAAGCGGAATCATTAAGCTAGTGGTCGTCGAAGAAGACTGCACCAGAATAGTAATAAAAGTCCCCGCGAGAATCCCTGCAATGGGGCCTCGGCCAATAGCAAAATGCAAGATTTCTTTGGCACGCCCAGTCATTAATCTCTTCAGCAATTTGCCGATAAAAGAAATAGTCAGAAAGATTAGACCAATGCCCAGAACAATCAATAAAATGCCATCCAATGGAGCGGGTAAGACGTGGGTTGCATCCTTAAAAAGGGTGACCAGTGGAGCAGTCAATGCCTTCACCACATTGGCATCTTCAATACTGACAGATCCAGTACCAACAATTGCACCGGCTAGTGCCTTACCCATTCTCTCTAATGGGCTAAACAGGATTTCTATCGGTAAGAAAATCACAACACTGAGCAGATTAAAAAAGTCATGCACGGTAGCGGCAGCAAATGCTTTTTTAAATTCGCTCTTATTACTGACGTGGCCTAAACTCACTAGCGTATTAGTAATAGTCGTGCCAATATTAGCCCCCATCACCATTGGAACTGCACTCGCAACCGGTAGCCCGCCCGCTACTAGGCCAACGATAATAGAGGTGACCGTACTAGAAGACTGGATCAGAGCGGTTGCAACAGTTCCAACAATGAGTCCGAGAAAGGGATTCGTTGCAAATGCAAAGAGTTCTTCCGCCTGCTCGCCTGTGGCAGACTTGAAGCCTGATCCAATCATTCCAACGGCAACAATCAACAAATAGACAAGAAAAACAACCCCTAGCCATTGGACGATAGGAGATTTTTGTTTACCCACACGCTTGGGGTCGCTTACTTTCGGTTCGGTTGCTTGACTCATAATTTCATATGCTCACTAGATAGCGACGTATCCTAAAAATGGTTACTACCCTAGAGAATATATGCAGGTAAATAGTGAGTGCGTTAATGCCACGATATGAGGCCGTTAACAACAATTTAAATGAGCATTAAGTCAACTGATTGGAAACTTGAGCGCCATATCTTCCTCCTGCGCAGTACATCTCTATGCAATACATCCCTATGCAGTAGCGCTCAGCTATCGATTACTTTATGATCTTCAATCTGCCTTTCATTTTTTTAGTTTTCTCATTCCCATGCGCATTCTCATCTGGTTTCGTAATGATCTCCGCCTTCATGACCACGAACCAATGCATCGGGCAATAGAGCATAAGGCAGACATTATCCCCCTATACTGCTTTGATCCGCGTCAGTTTGGAGAAACGTCTTTTGGATTTGAGAAAACGGGAGCGTATCGGGCGCAGTTTTTACTAGAGACAGTTGCAGATTTGAGAGCAGAATTGCGATCGCGAAATAGCGACCTAATTATCCGGCAAGGGAAACCTGAAGAAGAGATTCCTAAATTAGCTAAAGCGCTAGACATAGATGCCGTCTACTGGCACGAGGAAGTCACGCAAGAAGAAACGGACGTAGAGCGCAGCGTGGAAGAAGCCCTCCATCAGCGTCAGATTTCCTCTGAAGTGTATTGGGGCGCAACCCTTTACCATCCAGACGATCTTCCTTTTGAGATCAACCGGTTACCGGAGGTCTTCACGCAGTTTCGAAAAATTGTGGAAAAAGAAGTCGCCATATCGTCTACCTTTGCGACGCCGAAGCAATTACCGGCCCTGCCTAACAGCGTCGAAGTCGGCAAACTGCCATCGCTAACGCAGTTTGGATTGAACGCTGTTGAGATCGACGCTAAGGGTGCGCTGCCCTTTAAAGGTGGCGCAACAGCAGCCCTTCAACGATTGCAGCACTACTTCTGGGATGCTGACAAACTACATGTCTATAAGGAGACACGTAATGGAATGCTGGGCGCCGATTATTCCTCCAAGTTCTCGCCTTGGTTAGCAAACGGTTCACTGTCTCCAAGAACAATATATGAAGAGGTGAAAAAATATGAGCGCCAGCGAAAAAAGAACAACTCTACTTACTGGATGATTTTTGAGCTTATTTGGCGAGATTACTTTCGCTTTGTATGTGCGAAGTATGGCCGCCGGCTCTTTTTCAAAGGAGGTATTCGCCAGCTACCCATCGCGTGGCAGCAAGACTGGAAACGCTTTGATTTATGGCGAGAAGGTGAAACGGGCTACCCACTCATTGATGCCAACATGAAAGAGCTGGCGGCAACGGGGTTTATGTCTAACCGAGGCCGACAGAATGTAGCCAGCTTTTTAACAAAGAACCTCGGCATCGATTGGCGCATGGGCGCGGAATGGTTTGAGTCTATGCTGATTGACTATGACGTATGTAGCAATTGGGGCAACTGGAACTACACCGCAGGAGTAGGCAACGATGCACGTGGCTTTCGCTATTTCAATATTCCAAAGCAATCTAAAGACTACGACCCTGAAGGCAAATACGTAAAGCACTGGCTGCCTGCCTTAGAACAGCTGCCCCCCAAAAAAGTGCATTCCCCGTGGACATTGCAGCCTGTAGAACAAAAACGATTCGACGTACGCTTAGGCGTCAACTATCCTAATCCAGTCGTGAACTTACAGAGGTCTGTAGAAACCAATCAGCGTAAGTACGAAGATGCTTGGGACCAGAAAAAAAGCCGGCGATAGTAGAGACTAGCTGCCAAAGGTATCGCAGCTATCCACATCACCAGATTCTAGGCCGGTCGTAAACCACTGCACGCGCTGGGCAGAGGTGCCGTGAGTAAAAGAATCCGGATTGACATAGCCGCGCTGATTTTTCTGTAGGGTGTCGTCACCGATTTGGCTAGCAGCGTTCATGGCTTCTTCGATATCGCCAGATTCGAGCAGGCCGCGGCGGCCCGCACTATTGGCCCAGACACCTGCCAGACAGTCGGCTTGAAGTTCTTGCGCAACGGAAAGCTGGTTGGCTTGGGTTTGGCTGGTGCGACGCTGGGCCGCGCGAACTTGTTCGGAAATGCCGAGGAGATTTTGGATATGGTGGCCAACTTCGTGGGCAATCACATAGGCTTGCGCGAAGTCGCCGGGGGCACCGAGGCGATCGCGCAAACTCCGGTAAAAGTCCAAGTCAATATATACCTGCTGGTCAGCAGGACAATAAAATGGGCCCACGGCAGCCTGCGCCGTTCCGCAAGCTGACTGAACAACGCCACTAAAAAGAACAAGATTGGGCTCGCGGTAATTGCCACCAAACTCTCTTGGGAAAATACTGTTCCAGGTATCTTCCGTATCGGCCAGAACCACCGACACAAAGTCGGCCAGCTGATCTTCTTCGGGGCTGCTCGCTCGATACGTGCCACCGCTGGGTTCGCGGCTAACAGGAGCCGCCGCATCTAACACAATGGTAGGGTCTCCGCCTAGCAGTGCAATAACCACCGCCACAATGAGCATTCCTAGCCCGCCACCGCCCACCACCATTGGGCTACCGCCACCACGATAGCTCGCACCCCGGCGGTCTTGAATGTTTTGACTACGACGGCCCGTTTTCCATTTCATAGAAGGTACTAGCAGCGCTTGAGGTAACGAAAGTAGCTGAATTTGAGTAATTTTACTGACTCAAAATCTGAAATTAGACTACCACCGATCCTTATGGGTCTTTGCTGTCTTAACGTTCTGTTTTAAAGGCTACGTCCCATCACAAGGCACACAGCGGATAAAATCACCCTGATGTAACTTTTCTGCCCAGACGACTATTGCATCTGTTGAGCTGCTTGGGACACTTTTATCGACTGAACCCGTTATGTACTAGCAGCATGCTAAAACGTGGTCATCAGGCCTGCTTTGCGACGCAGGAATGTCATCACCGTTTCAGTGCGAGAGATGATTGTTATTTGGCCTTCGGTGCCCGGTTGAAGCTCACAGGCGCGATCGCCGCCCACTGAACGCAAAGACTGAGTATCCGTTTCAATCACCACATTATAAAATGCCTGAGCTGACCGACTAGGCGGTGCAGATTGCCGAGTTTGCATCTGCGGCGTAACCGTATCAGGTGAGATCGCTTGTACGTTGCCGCTAGCCACGCCAAACTCCGAAAACGGACAGGCCGACACACGCATTTGCGCAGGCATACCTATATCAACTTTGTTGATGTCCGCAGCGGGCACCATCACCTTAATCGAAACCGGTGCATCGGCAGGAATCACCTGAGCAATCGTTTCGCCTGGATTCACGACCTGCCCCGTATTGCGCAAGTTGAGCTGATGGAGTGTACCCGTGATTGGCGATCGCACCTGGGCGTTCTGCAAACCCAAATTCACCTGTGCAATCTCTTGTTTGGTGGTTTGCAACTGTTCTTGAATTTCCAAACCCTGTTGGACAAGCTGTTGTTTAGACTGCTGCAATCTAGCGAGGGTTGCCGCACCGCTCGCTTGCGCTTGGGCAATGCGCTCGCGCGCTGCGCGTACATCACCCGTAGAAGGATTCAGATTCGCTTGCAAACTCAGCATTCTCGCTTCTGCAGTTTCAAGGGCAGCGCGTTTTTCAAACAGCTGTAGCTGAGAAGCCGCCCCTGATTCCACCAGTTGACTAAAGCTTTCCACTTCCCTCATCGCTAAGGCTATCTGCGTTTGGGCCTCTCGAACAGCTGCCTGAGCCGACACACTTTGGTTAAAATTGTTGCGCTGCACTTCTCTATAGTCAGCGGCAGAAGCCGCAACGCTGCGCTGGGACTGAGTGGCTTCTGCCGCTATCTGCTGCTCTAAGGTTAGCAGCTGCGCATTCACCTGGTCTAGCCGTCGCTGGCCTTGCTCTAGGTTGGCTAAAAGCTGCACGGCCCGGGCTTCTAAGCTGGTTGTATCTAATCGCGCAATCGTCTCTCCTTTTTCAACCGTCGCATTACTCTCGGCTAAAATATCGACTACTGTGCCAGCGGCTTTCGCCTGCACTAGGCGAGGTTCACCCGCAGGGCGCACCACAGCAGGCACTTTCACCGTCGTACGATATTTCACACTAAAAGAAGCCGCGATCGCCCCGGATAAAGCCAGCACAATAAACCAGCTGCCAATGGTCACCGTCCGGCCCACCGAGGGCAAAAACTGATCGGTTTCGATAGGGTCTAGTGGCTCGTGGCGCTGCAAATTAGCCATAGTTCACAACCTCTTCTCCTGGTGAGTCACTGGTGTTTGAGGCGGCAACTTTGGCAGCAACCTGATCAGCGACTGAATTAGCAATCACTGGATTAGCCCCCACCCCGTACAAAAAGTTCAGATGATCGCCCGACTTCTCTGCCAGGGAGCCTACCGACCCCTCAATCGCGACCTGCCCGTCTTCCATCATCACAATCCAGTTCGCCAGCTTAATCACGCTAGGTCGATGGCTAATAATAATGGTGGTTTTTTCTGCGCGATGTTTGAGCAAATTTTTGAGCACCTGCGCCTCACTCACCGGATCGAGGCCAGAAGTCGATTCATCTAAAATGAGGATGGGTGGATCCGTAACAATGGCGCGGGCGATCGCCAGTCGCTGCCGCTGCCCGCCCGAAATATTCGAGCCAAATTCACCCAGCACGGTTCGATATTTATCCGGTAAGTTGCTAATAAACTCATCCGCCTGAGAAATCCGACAGGCATTCACAATCGATTCAAAGCTCGCCTGGGGCGCACCCATCCGAAAGTTCTCTAAAATAGAGCGGCTCCAAAAGTGCGGTTCTTGTGGAATCAACACAATCTGACGGCGCAAGCACTCAATCGCCATATCTTGAAGGTTGTAAATACCAATACGCACCGTTCCCGACTGATAGGGATGTAGCCCTGCTATCACCTTCGCTAAGGTACTTTTTCCGCAGCCTGATTTACCCACGAGTGCAGTCACTTTTCCGCCCGGAATCACCAGCGAAAAGTCTTTCAATAGCTCCATTCGCCCCGGATAGAAGAACTGCAACCTTTCTACAGAGATATTTGATTGTGGCGACAGGGTTGCAAATGCTTTGTGAATATTGTCTTCCGATTCTTCCGTTGCATCCATCACTTCTCCAAAGCGTTGAATGGCCGCTTTGGCACGCGTAAACTCATCCACAAAGCCCACCACAAAGCTGATGAGGCCCACAAAATTAGCGTTCATACCGTTGAATGCCAGCAGCTGACCGATACTCAGCTCACTGTTAATGACCAGCCAACTGCCGTACCACAGCAGCACCACCCCCCCAACCCCCGACACAATATTAGAAAAACGGCTGTTGGCAATACCGAGCTGCGCTGTGCGAAATTCTTCGTTCGCTAAGCGGCCATAGCGGCTTTGTAGTTCGTTCCAAATCTGGGGCTCGGCTGTTGTTGTTTTAAATGTTAATGCACCTTTAAATGTCTCAACCAGCAAGCCTTGATTTTCAGCATCTAGCTCCAACACTCGGCGCGATCGCCGCTGTAAATAGGGCAAGAAGAGATAGGTCACGAATGAAATAACACCCGCAACGCCCACCGACAGCAGGGTCAAACTACGGCTGTAAAACAGCATGAAGCCAAACGAAATCACCGCCGTAAAAAAGCGGCTAGGCAAAGCCACCGCTAAATCCGAGATGAGATTGTTAATGCGAGAGACATCATCTAATCGACTCACAATCTCACCGCTACGCCGCGTTTCAAAATACGAAAGCGGCAGCCGCAGCAGCTTACTCCCAAACTCCAGCGTTAGGCCTAGCTCCAATCGCTGCGCCAAATTCGCCACCAAATTATATTCAACAAACTTCAAGCCTTGCCGCACAAACGTGAGCACAATCACGCCAATCGAAACAGTTGCCAGCAAGCTCGTATCGCCCCGTACCAGCACGTCATCGGTCAAAATTTGAATCAAAAAAGGATTGACCAAAGACAGCAGTCCAATAATTTGCGCGTAGACAGAGGCTTGAATCACCGCATTGCGATGAGGCCAAACGCGCCGCAAAAACCGCCGGAACCCAGCGGGGCGATCGTCTGCTTGAGCATAAAAGGCATCGTCGTCTGGAATGAGCAGCAGCATTGCACCATTGGCCCAAGCTCTCTCCAGCTTTTTCTTCTCTAAATAGCGAAGGCCCAGCGCCGGATCGGCCACAACATAGCGGTTTCGGCGCTTGCCGTAGAGGACTACCC
The DNA here is from genome assembly GCA_039025345.1 of Cyanobacteria bacterium P01_D01_bin.105. Taxonomy (GTDB): domain Bacteria; phylum Cyanobacteriota; class Cyanobacteriia; order Phormidesmidales; family Phormidesmidaceae; genus Phormidesmis. The sequence goes on from JBCCOO010000007.1 coordinate 101,881, forward strand.
AGTGCGTCCCTTTCCAATGAATAATGGCCGGCAGCGGCAGCTGACCCAAATGATCCAGCGCGTTCGCAGCCGCCTTTCCAGAGCGCGCGTGCAATCCCAGCGATTCGGCGCCGCGACGCAGGCCTAACAGCGTTGTGCCGAGCTGTCCGGTGCCCACCGCTTCTCTCACCCGCGTGATGCTAAAACGCCGGCCATGATATTTCGCCACCATGGCCAAACAGGCCGCGCCGCAGTCTTCTTCGCTGTTCTGTTGAATAAACGGATACTTCATGAGGCCCGCCGTGAAGAGGATTGCGCTATATCTAACCGACGAGAGGGCTGCTCCCAGCAGAGACCGGCCTCTGCCAGCTTCGCTTTGATGCGCAGCATCGTTGCCGCGCTATCTGCGGAAAACTGATCTGAAGACATCGGCGCGACTGCGTCCGCTGTCAGCACCTTCTCCGTCAACAATCTCTCCGTCAACAACTTCTCCGTCAGCGCCTCTGCTACCAGTTCTACGCGGCTCAACTCCGCAGAACTGCCAAACCACTCAGTGCTATCGCTTTCAATCACATCGGCAACCGCAATCCCAGGCCATAAAGCCTCACCAAACAAAGGGGTTTCTAGGCGGATTTCCTGGGCAGTATGCTGCTCACGGAGGTACTTCAGCAGCGGCTTAATCAGCGGCAGCGCAGCGGTTTCAATCCGCAGTGCGATCGCCTCTGGCCCCTCAAAGGCTTCTGGTTCATAGGGCACTCTCAGCGTGTAAGGCATCTTCAGTGCACGCCCCGAGAACAGGAAAGGAGAGACATGAGGTGAAAAAGTAGACGTCCCTTCCTCGCGGTCATCATCAGTGCCATTCAGCGCCCTCGTCAGCGTCTCTAACAAAGTCGGCACCGCTGTCGCCGCCGCCGCAAAATAGATTTCTGTTGCGGGTTCAACCACAGGGCCACAGTCACCAATCGCAATGTAGTAGCCCGGTTCAAATCGATAGTTAGGGAGCTTGATAGCAACATTTTGCTTGGGCTGTACGGTTTGTTGTGTGGACTGTAAATGGCGTGATCGCTCCACCCTCAAAACCACTCCATATTTCTGGACATCAAAC
>JBCCOO010000008.1:0-101454 GCA_039025345.1 Cyanobacteria bacterium P01_D01_bin.105
CACTGACCTCAAGCCCACCGACACGCAGCTCACTGAAATGCTCTTCGCTTGGCGAGTGGTTAAGCACGTTAAGTCCAACGCTATCCTCGTCGCCAAAAACAACACCACACTCGGCGTCGGCGCAGGCCAAATGAACCGAGTTGGTGCGGTGAAAATAGCCCTGGAGCAAGCAGGCGAGCAAACCCAAGGCGCAACCCTCGCTAGCGACGGCTTCTTCCCCTTCGACGACTCCGTGCGCACCGCTGCCGCTGCTGGCATCAAAGCCATCGTGCAGCCCGGCGGTAGCATCCGCGATGAAGACTCCATCCAAGCCGCCAACGAACTCGGCATCATCATGGCCTTCACAGGCGTTCGCCACTTTCTCCACTAACGGCTGCCACGCGCCCCTTTTTTGCCAATTCACACAGCGCGCATTGATGCATTTGTCTAAACAGCCGGTACTCTAGGATGGCTGTATTAAAAGCATAAAAAGGCAGACCAATGAACCCGCCAACTGATCCTCAAGAATCGCTAGCGCATCCAGAATCTAGCGCCGTCGAAAACTACCTCAATATCTTACAAAGCGTTGTTGCGCGCATGGCAAATAACAGCAACAACTGCAAGGCTTGGTGCGTCACACTAGTTTCTGCGCTGCTGGTCGTCCTAGTCGACAAAGACCAATCCAGCTACGGCTGGATTGCGCTTGTACCCATCGTACTGTTCTGTTTTTTAGACGCTTATTACCTGGGGCTAGAAAGAGGATTTAGGGGAACCTACAACGATTTCGTCAAACGCCTGCACAGCGGCGCAGCGCCCATGTCGGATGTCTATAAAGTCGTGCCGGTGAAAGGCTGGAATGTCGTTCAAGCCACTGGCCAGTCCATCACCTCATTCGCGATCTATCCTTTCTACGGCTCGCTCCTCATCATCACAGTATTTGCCTATGTCTTTACCAGCCTTTAAATGTCAAAGATTGAAATGCCAGTGATTTAGTGGTCAGGCCGTTCAGAGCGGGCGTCTAATTGCAGGGGCTTAATTTCGCGTTAGCCATTTCTGACCATTCAGCCGCTGCAAGGTATACCCCACCAGCAGCCCCAACGTAATCCGGCGCTCATCGCCCATAAACTGCTCAATCGTGCTCGGCACCGCGCCGTTAGAGGTCAACGTAAAGACCTTCTGGCCCTTGATGTCCTCTTCTAAAAAAGCAATATTAAACTGCCGCTGGCCTTCGCTTTCCTCTTCCCACTGGCCTTGCACCTGCCAGTAAGGCTCCGAATCGCTCACGCCCATTGCTTCAATCTTGCGCTTAGCAAACTCTAGGGTCACATCTTCAATGCCCTCTCCAGCCATTGCCTTTTTCAAATCAGGCAGATAGTGCTGTTCCATAAACTCGTTAAAGGGCTTATCTTCAACCTTAGGCGGCTTTTCCTTCTTCTTGGCAGCCGGTTTCTTATCTGCAGCAGGCTTAGCGACCTTTTTAGCACCCTCTGCCTCCTTAGCCGCTTTCGACTCATTCGAGTCCTGTGCTTTTTTTTCCTCTGCCATAGCTAGCCGGGTCTCCCAGAACGATCCGTGAACAATCACACGTACACAACGCCGTCTGCATTATAAAAGTTTTGAGCGGCTTTCTCTCAACTTCTGACAATCAAATCTGCTTCTGACGTTCAAATCTGCCTAAAGGGCTACACAAAATATTGTGTAGCCCTTATTTCTGCAGTCCGTATTTTCGTGGTCCCTGACCACTGTGCTTTGGCCAATAACCTTATGCAACGCCGACCGGTTGAAGAACAGCGTGTTGACGATACCATTCCACCGTATTCTTGAGCCCCTCACGAAAATCGACTTGCGCTTCGAAGCCAAATGCCTCCTTAGCTCGAGAGGTATCTAAACAGCGGCGAGGCTGCCCGTTGGGCTTATCGGTCTGCCATGCTAACTCACCATCAAAGCCCATGACCTCGCAGATGAGTTCGGCTAGGTCGCGGATAGAAATTTCTGAGTTGGTGCCAAGGTTAACTGGAGCAGCATCGGAGTAGTCCTGGGTAGCCATGACAATGCCACGGGCAGCGTCGGTAGAGTAGAGAAACTCGCGAGTAGGACTGCCATCACCCCAAACAGGGAGCGTTTTGTCGCCGCGAACTTGAGCTTCGTGGACTTTGTGAATCAGGGCTGGAATGACGTGGGAGCTACGCGGATCGAAGTTATCTTCGGGGCCATAGAGATTGACAGGCAGCAGATAGATACCATCAAAGCCATATTGCTGACGATAGGCTTCTAGCTGCACAAGCAGGGCTTTTTTTGCAACACCATAGGGGGCATTGGTTTCTTCAGGGTAGCCATTCCAGAGATCGTCTTCTTTAAAGGGAACAGGGGTGAACTTAGGATAGGCACAGATGGTTCCCACACATACGAACTTTTCGGTGCCTGCTTGGTAGGCCGCATGAATGAGCTGAGTGCCCATCATAAGATTGTCGTAGAACAGCTCAGCCGGTTTTTCGCGGTTGAGGCCAATGCCGCCAACATGCGCGGCGAGGTGAACAATAACGTCTTGGCCCTGAACAGCTCGTTGGCAAGCTTCCATTTGGGTGAGGTCGTATTCTCGCGATCGCACCACCAAAATATTTTCAGGCTTGGCACCTGCTTGCTGAAGCTGTTCAATCACCTGTTTGCCAAGGAAACCAGCACCGCCAGTGACCAATATCTTCTTATTCGCTAATTCCATACCTTTCATTTCACCTACAAACTATATCTGCCGCTTGCATTAAGCCGAGCTAGCTATTGTTCAAAACGATCTAATTGCCAAAACCATCTACTTCCAATGAGCCTAATTATCGATTTGCCGAACCATCAATCTGCATAGATGGCCGGCCAGTAATGACCGGCCAGTAATGACCAACCAGTAATGGCCTATGCAATAGCCCCAATGGTCTGACGACGAATCGTCGCAACATCAGTGCCGTTTGCAGCGCCGTTGATGGGCTTTTGGCCAATAGCTTCCAAATCAGAATCGACCATTAGCTTTACCAAGCCCTCAAAGGTCACCTCAGGCTCCCAACCCAAAACTCGTTTTGCCTTGGACGGATCGCCAATCAACAAATCCACCTCAGCAGGCCGCAGATATCGCTCGTCAAAAGCAACGTAATCGTTCCAATCAAGGCCCACGTAGTTAAAGGCAACATCTAAAAACTGACGAATAGAATAGGTTTCACCTGTCGCCACTACAAAATCGCCGGGTTTATCTTGCTGGAGCATCATCCACATAGCCCTGACGTAATCTTTGGCATAGCCCCAGTCTCGCTTCGCATCGAGGTTGCCAAGATACAGCTTCTTTTGATCCCCAGCGACGATGCGGGCCACTGCGCGGGTGATTTTTCGGGTAACGAACGTTTCGCCCCGGCGCGGAGATTCGTGATTAAACAAAATGCCGTTAGTCGCAAACATATCGTAAGACTCACGATAGTTAATCACCTGCCAGTGCGCGTAGACTTTGGCACAAGAGTAGGGACTGCGAGGGTAGAAAGGGGTTTCTTCGGATTGGGGAACGTGCTGCACCTTGCCAAACATTTCAGATGAGCCCGCCTGATAGAAGCGCACTTGGTTGCCCGTACGCTGCTGATAGTCACGGATGGCTTCCAAGAGCCGAAGCGCCCCCATCGCCACCGTATCAACGGTATATTCTGGTGAATCGAAACTAACACGCACATGGGACTGAGCACCTAGGTTGTAAACCTCTGTCGGCTCTACCTGCTCAAGAATGCGGCGTAGCATGGTGCCGTCGTTAAGGTCACCGTAATGCAAAAAAAGCTTGGCATCTTCTGCGTGAGGATCTTGGTAAATATGATCAATGCGATCCGTGTTAAACGTAGAGGTTCGCCGAATAATGCCATGAACTTCATAGCCTTTTTCAAGTAGCAGCTCCGCCAGATACGACCCGTCTTGTCCGGTGATACCCGTAATCAGTGCTCGCTTCTGTTGTGTCATTACTCTAAGAATCCTCAGCTAAATATTAGTTTGTCTGTGTAGAGCCTAGATGGAAAATGGCAGGTCACTGAAACAGTGTCCAACCACGATTACTACGGCTTATGCGGTTCTTCTCGCACCGCCTTTTGTGCAGATCCTTTTATGCGGATCTTCTGTATGGGCAGGGTTCCCATGCCTCTGAATTAAATCTAAAAAAGTTGATAGGTTGCTTTCTCTCTTTCACATTACAGGCCCACAAAGCTCGATTCGGGTAAATTTATGGAGAAAGTGAAAGACCTATTAATAGAGATTGATAAAGCTTTTACCCAAGCTGGTCACAGCTCAACACATCCAACGTAAGGGTAACCACGTAATTTGCAACGTAACTAATGACTAAGCGTATTGATAACTAACCGTATTGATAACTAACCGTATTGATGGCTCAGGCACGGCGATCGCGCTCAATATCATAGATAGCTTTTTCCCAACACCACTGTTCGCTGCGGCCAGGGTTACGCGTTTGCACATCACTCACAAGCCGCTGTGCAACCGCTGCATTTCCCCCCACTAACCGTAGGAGCTTTTGGCGTGTAGCTCTAGGGACGCCCCGACTGCGCTGCGCAGCCCCACTCAAAGTTCCACCACTGCTGCCTTTAGGAGGAAGATTGATGGGCAAGCGGTAGCCTGTTAGCCAGCTAATGATGGCTAATAAGAGAGCAATCGCAATAACAATAGAGAAAAAAGACATAGAGAACCCAAATCCAAACACACTAAAAAGCGTCTACATTTCTTAGGGCTACGCTTCCTAGCCAGATTAATATCAGAAGCAACCTAACGAATCGCTAGAGATATTAGCCTCAATGTGACATATATAAAAATCCTTTCGGTTCAGTTTTACTACGTCACTGTTTTATTACGTCACTATAGCTTTCCATACCTAAGCCCTCCATAGCCATGTCGTCTTCTCTACCTCAACCGCCATTCCAGGGCTCATCTCAGGCCCCATCCCAAGCTTCAAATGAGCTGGCTTATCGCGCGCGCACAGAGGCTATTTTGACGTTTTGGTTCGGTGCGCCCGACAGTAAAGCCTTTGGCCAGTACCGAAAACAATGGTTCCTTAAAAACGACGAGTTTGATCGGCAAATTCGCCAGCGGTTTATTACAGATATTGAAAAAGCGGCCAGCGGCGACTATGACCACTGGCAAAGCAGCGCCCACAGCTCGGCAGAAAGCGCAATGGCCTTATTGCTGCTGCTCGATCAGTTCCCTCGGAATGTGTATCGAGGGAGCCCCCAAAGTTTTGCAACCGATGGGAAAGCCAGTCAAGTGGCCTCCTATTTGGTAGATACCGGACTGGATCAAACGATGCCGCCCGTATACCGATTTTTTGTGTATGTGCCGTTTGAGCATCAGGAGGCGATCGCCTCACAAAACAGAGCAGTTGCCCTGATGAGCGCACTCGTGAACACAACGCCCAATCTCGATGAAGGCTTAAAAAACGGATTAGACTTTGCCATCCGTCATAGAGATGTCATTAAACGCTTTGGGAGATTTCCCCATCGCAACGAAATTTTAGGCCGACCCAGCACCGCTGAAGAGGCTGCGTTTCTTCAGCAGCCCGGATCGCGGTTCTAATAAAGTCTTGGAGATTGAACAGAACCTAAGGCTTAAGCCGCTACTGCCGGTCGATAATGAACTGTAGCCATAGAGACGCGCACAGACCGATGAAGTGCGCAAACATGGTATTTACAACCGAGAACACAACGGCAATATCAGCCGCATTAATAAACGCTGCGGTGTCTTGAGAAATGCCCCCAAAGGTGGCCACTTGGCGCAGCGCTCTAAGCCAAAGCAAGGCCACCACAGACTCGGCCGCGATGATGGTTAAAAACATGCCGCCCAGGCTAATCATGATACCGAGTCGGACAGCTTGCGCCGCATCTCTGGGTTTGGGTCTCAAATCTGGATTAGCGGTTTTGAGCTTGCGGCCCAGCCGAACGTAGCGAAAACCCCAAAACGCACTGACAAACACTAGGGCAATCCCTAAGGAATTAAAAATCCCGGCACCTGCTTTAGAAAGGCTGGTATCCGGCTCTAGCGCATTGACCACAAAGAGCAAACTGGAAATAACGCCGATAACGACCTGCGTCCATAGACTGATCCAACCTGTGAAGCGAAAGTTTGTGGAGATGCGGCGAATAGCCGGTGGCAGGGCGTATCCAAGTTCACCAGTCATGGGCAAATTCTAGTTGATTTCATCTATGGTAATACGAGTCGGCGGCAATACAAGTCGGCGGCAATACGAGTCGTAATTATTACAAACAGCCCACTATGAACACCCCATCATGAGCAATCCACTAGCGCTGGAACAATACAGAAACCAAATAGACGATCTCATCAATCGGCATCGGCATCGGGTCGATTATTTGGCAATTCGGCTAGAAACCGCGCAATCTTGCCAGATTCGGCTACGGGGCAATCAGCCCGAAGCGCTGAGTGAAGGGGTGTCAGTGGGTGGTCAGATAAGGGCTTGCCATAAAGGTGGTTGGGGATTCGCCAGCTTTAACCAGCTCAATGATTTGGCAACGCGCTTAGAAGATGCGATCGCCGCGGCCCGTCTCATTGGCGACGACATTACCCAGCTTGCACCTATTGACATTATTCAAACCACTTGCACACTGCCCCTAACAGGCACAGATCCTGCCCGCATTTCACTGGCCGATAAAAAAGCGCTGTGCCATCACTACACAGACGTTTTGCGTAGCGCTGAAGCCGCTCATAGTCACTCCAATGGCCACACGCGCATTGCCTCCACCAGCATTCGGTACACAGATAGCCATCAGCACATTTTGCTAGCGACCTCAGAAGGAAGCTTTATCGAACAGGCTTGGACGGATATGGAAATGCGCTTTGCGGCCACTGCTCGCCGAGGTGAAATGGTGCAAACCGGGCGAGAAACGGTAGGGTCGCGTCGCGCTTATGAAGATGTGTTGGGATTGGAAACTAAGGTCAAAGCTGCAGGCGATCGCGCCCTGCGTGCGCTTACGCTTCCACCAGCCAAAGGCGGCACTTACCCTGTCGTCATCGACCCAATTCTCAGCGGGCTGTTTGTGCATGAAGCCTTTGGTCATCTTTCTGAAGCTGACATGATTCACGAAAATCCAGACCTGCTCGAAACCATGACTATCGGCAGGCGCTTCGGCCCACAAAACCTACAAATATTTGACGGTGCTGCGCCGACCGGGCACCGGGGCAGCTATTTCTATGATGATGAGGGCACCCCTGCAACCACAACCCAACTCATTAAAGACGGTGTGCTCACCGGCAGGCTCCATTCTCGAGAAACCGCTGGAAGCTTAGGCGAAGCACCGACCGGGAATGCCCGCTGCCTGAACTACCACTACTCACCGTTAGTTCGCATGACCAATACTTGGATTGAGCGTGGCGATACCCCTGTAGAAGCGCTCACAACAGGCATCGAGGAGGGCATCTATGCCCAAAACTGGCTCGGCGGAGAAACCAACGGCGAGCTATTTACCTTTACAGCAGGAGAAGCCTGGATGATCCGAAATGGTCAGTTAGCTGAGCCTATTCGCGATGTAACGCTATCGGGCAATGTGTTTAGCACCCTAGCCAATATTGAGGCCATTGGCAACGACTTTTATTGGGATGAGTCGGGTGGCTGCGGCAAAGGCGGACAAAGTGGTTTAGCGGTTGGCTGCGGTGGCCCTAGCTTACGGATTAGAGATGTTGTTATTGGAGGGCAGTAGCCCATCGCGGTTTTCTCAAGCACACTCATTTTAGGAATTTTAGCGACTTAATCGGACTTAGGAACTCTCTATCAGACACTCTCTAAAAGAGTTTTCCCTGAAAAGATTTCCCGCATGAGTTAAGGCTTAGCAACAACATTTTCGGCCCACGTCGTTGACTTAAAAAATGCCCAACACAGAGAGAGTTTTCCAATCGTCTAAACATGCTTCAAAATAAGCGGTTCACAGATGATGACACGGTCTCTTAACAGCATAATCAGTGATAAAAATCAAGCCTTCAGCATCTGTTTTGTGATCATATCTGCCTATTCTCTGGTCACGTTTATCTGTTTTATGGTCAAGCGTCAATATATATCACTTATTAAAGAAAATAGCCGAAAGCTACGTGCGATGATGTGAAGAACGTCACGCAAACTTCATACAAACACGGGAGCAGCTCGCGATCGCTTCACACTATAATGCCGGTAACGGAAACGTATCTACCATAATTGATAAGAGTGTGAAGTCTGTATGCTTGGGTTGCTTTCAAGCCGCTGGAGTAAGCTCACTTAGTCCAGCGCAGCAACCCTAGATTAAACAGAACTTTTAGTGCATGGTCTAAACACATCTGCACCTCTTTATCAACCAGAGCAGTCTTTAATTCTATCAGCTTTATTTTTGTGGATGACCGTTATCGACTGGTGAGCTAAAGCGTCATTGCTCTTTGGGTACTCATCTGACGAATACGCTCTAGCGCGTAGCGATCGCGCTTGTTGCAGTGCCCATACATCGTCAGGAAACAAGCCGCTATAGCTTCTGTTGAGTGAGTTAGGACATTAGCAATCGTTAGAGCCCTTTAGCGACAACAGCTAACTCAACGCTAACCATCGACGTAGGCATTGCCTCCTTGCAGAGTATGTCTACGTCGATGGCTATATCAGACAGCGACAAGTCCCACAATTGCTATCACTTTTTAACTACTCATTGATGTCTTTGTCTTCTCCTAAAGCGCTAACCTCTCAGAGCCCTATTCTTTGCAGTTGCGCTTGCTGCCGCACCCTTTCACCGTTGGGAAGTCAATCATTATCAGATCTTGTCAAGTCCCACGGTTCTCGGTCTTCTCAACCTTCCCGTTCTTCTCAAACGTCGATGTCGTTGTCTCAGCAGACATCGCGCACCCTATATACGAGTTCTATTTTCAACAGTAGTTCTGTTTTCAAGTCGTTAGTGGGCCTGCCCTCGAGCTACAAAAGCTTTGTTCCAGAAGGGGCATCGGCTTTCGTTACCTATGACCGCAGAGGCCGGCGTGTAAAGAATGGCCAATATACAGATGCCGAGCCACTGAGGTGGACAACTTCCAACGGAAAAGCGGGTGATCAGAAGGCCACTGTCATCACGTATTCCTTTGCGCCCGGCTTCAGCCTCAATGGCCTCAGCGATAGCGAAGTAAGATCCATCTTTAGAGAAGCGCTGCAAACGTGGGCGCGCCACGCCCCGATTGAATTTGTCGAAGTCAAAGATCCGGGCGAGGACGATTTGGTCGATATCCGGGTCGATGATGACAGCATTGACGGCAAGGGCAACACCTTGGCCTTTGCGTTTTTCCCCACTTTTGGCGACATTACATTTGACAATAGCGAAAGCTGGAATTCAAACAAATACCGAGAGACAGCTGTTCATGAAATTGGCCATGCGTTGGGGTTAGACCACGAAGATGATGTTGACGCCATCATGAATTCAGTGCTGCGCAATCGATTTGAGGATGAGAAATCGTTCCTGCTGGCAGACGATATTAAAGGTATTCAGAACCTATATGGCATTGGGGAAGGATCGGTCACGGCGCTGGATGGTAACACCGTTGTGGACAAAACCCTATCTGATTCAGAGGCTTCACCACCACTCGTGAACCTGGTAACCAACGGGAGCTTTGAGGCGGTCTCAGTTGTCGTTGGCGATTCCCGCGCCTACAAGCGCATTCAGGGTTGGTCTACGCTCTCCGGCATAGGCTTCCAGGTCGATAGAAGCGTTGAAGCCGCTGATGGTACTGTCGCTATCAACCTAAACCCATTTGAGACAAACAGCACCATTTACCAAAATGTAAAGACTGAAAAAGGCGAGCGCTATGAATTGTCTTTAGCCTTTAATGACAGCGGTGAAACCAAAGAGACCACTGCTTTAGCGGTTTTTTGGGAAGGGAAACAAATCGATCAGATTGAGGGGAACGGCAGTGGCCAGTGGCGGCAATTTGATTACCTCGTAGAAGGCGGCACTCGAAATGTCAGCACCTTGGCGTTTCGTGCGCTTAGAAATCCTAATCCCCAAAAAGGAACTATTCCCAACGTCCTCGATCCTACAGTTGTCTTCATCGATGACGTCGTCGTGACGGCTGCGAGAGAGCCGTTTAGCTCGAATCTCTTACAGACAGAGACCCAAAAGGTTGCTCAGAAAGCTGATATTGGCACAGGCGAAGCGAGCGATAGCTACCGCGATCCGCTCACGGGAGAACGCAGCAGTTTGGTGGCAGATGATTCTCTGTTTAGCCTCTTCCAACCCAAGCCAGGTCAGTCATGGCATAGCTTCATCTAACGTTTCATCTAACGATGGTTAATTAATGGTGGTTAATTAATGGTAGATAATTAGCGCTAGACAGTTCGTAAGTGAACAATGGCATTTTTCCCGTCAATTCGCCTATACCTAGACACTGCCGACACAACCCAGTGGCAAGCTTGGTTGCCCACAGGCATCTTCTATGGCATTACCTGCAACCCTCTGCTACTGGAGCGTGCAGATGTCGCCTGCACGGTCTCCACGCTTCGCGAGCTGACCCTGCAAGCTGAGCAAATGGGTGTCAGAGAAGTTCACCTGCAGGCGTGGGGAGAGTCTGTTGAGTCGCTTGTTCAGGTGGGCAGGGCCCTAGGGCAGATCTCTTCTCGTGTGGTTGTTAAGCTTCCGGCGACGCAAAACGGAACGACAGCGGCAAGTGTTCTAATCCAACAGCACAACATTCCTGTGACGCTGACGGCTGTCTACGCGGTACACCAGGTACTCATAGCGGCTGCTATCGGCGCAAGCTATGCCGCACCTTACTTAGGTCGTATTAACGATTCGGGGCGAGATGGACGCGCTGAGCTGACAGCTATGCAGCAGGCACTAGACGGTGTGGGGAGTCCTATGCGTTTGCTGAGCGCCAGCATTCGTCAGGTCGAAGATATTTCTGTATTGGCAGCGCAAGGCATAGATACGTTTACCTTTTCACCAGCGATCGCCCAATCTCTTTTTAGCGTTCCTGAAACGCTCAGTGCTACTGCCGACTTTGCGCGCGCAGCGACCAAGATGGCCTGAACAGTCTTGTTTGCCTGAAGTCTTGTTTACCTGCACCATGGGTCAAGACCAACGTCCTAGAAACCATGAGCAAGCCGAACGTTTACGAACAATCCGTCTTTATTCGCACCCATGCAACAACGGTAGAGCGCTGCTTTACGGAGCAAGCACTCATGCACAAGTGGCTTAATCCTGCGCTTGAGTGCTTGCCTGTAGGCGATTGGAGCACAGCAGTGGGCAGCACATTCAACTTTCGATTAAAGGTGCCACTGCTGGCACCGACACTCCCGAGCAAAGTTATTGAAAGAGCGCCAGGGCTAGTCGTTTGGGGATTCGATGGATTCTTTGTGGGGTGCGATCGCTGGGAAGCCCAGCCAAATACCCAAAACGGAGTTAGCGGCACAACCCTATTGAATCGATTTGAGTTTACGATTCCAAATCCGCTGGTGAATTTTGGGTTCAAGCAGTTTGCAGCAAGCTGGACAAAAAAAGATATGGAAAGCCAGCTGCAACGATTGAAACAGGTGGCAGAAAGAGGGCTGTAAGCGGCAGCGACGGTTAGGGCAACTGGGTGACATGCCTCAAGTTGCTTATGCAGAGGCCAATGCGGTTTCCTCAGACGTGACGTCCTCTGTTTCAGAAGCATGAGTGGCTGGCGCAGACGGGGCAATTCGGCTGTCATCGAAAATGCTTTTAATCGAGCTTGCGATGGGTACTGCCACAATCAACCCAAGGAAGCCGGCAATTTTGGTACCTAGCAGTAGCGACACTAAAATCCAAACGGGGTTGAGACCCACGAAGTTGCCGATAAGCTGAGGCGCAATAGCATTTTCCACCACCTGATCAATCACTGCGGCAACAGACACCACCCGCACCCCTAACCAAATGCTCTTCAGCGCGGTCAAAAAGCTAATCACCGTAATGCTTAGCGCAGGGCCAAATGGGAAAATAGCGGCTACGCCAACAGCAATGCCAAACAAAAGGCCGAACGGCACCCGAATTAGCACAAAGGCAACCGTCATACAGCTGCCCATCAGCAGGGCAACGGTAATTTGCCCCAGAAAATAATTTTGAAAGTTCTGCTTAATCAGCGGACGCGCATGCTCATTCCAGCTATTCGGCAGCCACTGAAAAATACCGTCCCAAAGGCGATCACCATGGAGCAGTAAATAAAACGTCAGCACCACTGTCAAGCCTAAATCCACAATACTCCCAATCGCATCTGGCAGCAGCGCCAATACGCTAGCGCTAATACTCTGTAATTGAGACGTGACCTTGGTTTGAAGCTGCGCCGACAGGCTGGCAATATCGACAGGTAAATTGAGACTCACAGCCCAGGTTTGCAGTGCCGCCAGCTGAGAGGTCCCTGAATCCAGCCAAGTTGGCAGCTTCCCGCTCAATTCGTTTAGCTGCTCTACTAAGGGCGGCACCAATAAAACCCCTAAAGCCCCCAAAAGAGAAAGCGTGCCGAGTAAAACGAGCAAAATAGCCAGCGATCGCCTCAACCGAAATCGCGATAGCCACTGCACCGGATAGTTAAGGATGAAAGAAAGCAACGTCGCGGTCAAAAAAATAGTGAACTGTGACCGGAAGAATGCAAAGACCTGTAGAGCAACCCAGCCATTGAGGGCTAATAAAGGCAGAGCAAACCCTAGCGTCATCCACCGAGGCAGTCGATTCAACCAATCCATAAATTAATGTACGAGATTAAAATTTAGTGAGCGAGATAAATTTGCACAGAGATCTCATGCCTAGCGTAGCGAATAAACTGTCAATCTTCCTGCGCCTTTCAGAAGAGAGACAGAACAGAAACAACCGTAATCACGCTTGCTGGAGAGTAGATTCCCTGGTGTTATATACACGGACAAATAGCCAAGCTACGTACGCACTTTATCCTACGCACTTCTACGGGCTTACGCCAAGGAGGGAAAATGGATTACGTAGTTATTCGGACGAACTCCGTCAATCTACTGTGGGATTAGTAAAAGGGTAATCGCACGGAGATATTGCTGATACAAAGTTTAGCGGTTCTCCGTCAATCCACGTTTCCTGGTTTCCTTTCCTCACACATCAGGTGTTCATCTACTATGCAATTGTCACTCTCCGCTTCATTGCCCCGTCAAAGGCTTAGGGGCAAGCCCCCAATTGATTGTCTTGCCACGCCTTGCCCAAAATGTAACAAGCGATCTATCATTCAACGCTCACCCAATACATTCGACTGTCTCAACTGCAATTTTCACAAACAGCTTCCCCCTATTGCTAACAGCCCTAACCGAATCACACCCAGAAGGTTAAAAAATATAGGGTTGGAAGATCTAAGGCTGGACAATCTAGGCGTAGAAAGTACTGGTTTAAGTCACCACGGTGGCAGCCAGCGAATAGATAGCACTGATATAGATAGCAACGCGCTGGGACAAGGTAGCCTCAGTCGCTTTCTAGACACAAGTCCGACGGCGCAAAATAGCCACATTGAAACAGACCCCGTTCAGCCCCTTATTTTTGCGGTGATCGCGGTCATCATTGGCATCTTGATCCTATAACCATCTTTCTATTGCATCTGTTGAGTTGCTTAAGGCACTTTTATCGGCTGAAACCGTTATGTCCCAGTGAGCAACTCAATCAGCAAAGTAAGCATGCTTACTTTGCTGTAAACAACATCTTTTTCCTCTCAACGTAGACAGCAAAACCAAGGGAGGCTTGACATACTAGCAAGCCTCCCTTTTTCTATGCTCGTATTCTCATGCCTCGTGCTTCTGATGGATTGTTTTCTGGCAATCTAGCCGCCGGCCGAAATATACCAGTAGTAAGTCGCCATCGGAATAATGGTTGCGGCAATGAGTAACACAATCACCACGGTTGTAGAACTGCCGCGAGTCGCTTCTGTTTCTTCCGCCGTTGCGAAGTTTCTATCCGTATTGATCGTATCGTCATACTCAGGAGCCCCCGGATCTGCCTCACCCGACATCACAGCCACAAGTCGAGTCGTCGCATCCACAAAGGCTTGGTTGTATTGATTGCTGCGGAGTAAAGGCACCTTCATAGTCTCACCCACAACACTCTGAGCAACGTCATCGGGCAACGCTGCACGAGCACTTTCACCGACGCTAATGCCGATGCTATTGGTCACGTCATCTAACACAATTACTGTCTGGCTTGCCCTTTCCTCAGGGGAGGGAAACCACTTTTCAGCCAGCTGATCGGCAAACGATTGGGCCGTTTCTTCGTAGTCTAGGCGGTGAATGGTAACAAAGCGGACTTCGTTACCCGTTTGCGCAGCGAGCTGCTTGAGTGAGCTTTCGATCTTACCCTCGTTGATTCGAGAGATTTGATCCGCTTCATCTACAATCCACGCGCTGGCAGCTTGAGGCATGCTGTAGATACCAGTCGCCAGCGCTGGCGCTGCAAAAGCCTGCATAGAGAAGAACGCGATCACCAGAAAACCGACTAGCTTCTGGAACCTGAACAGGTGAAGCCTGCTGAAAGGCATTGACATGGGATTAACGCAAAAATAGAAGGTTGCTCTATACAAATCATAAAGGCAATGCGCCCTCTTAATACGCCCTCTTAGCCGGTTTTCTGGCGCACTATGCGCCAATGTGACTTTCCAAAAAGTCACATTGGCGCAGAATCTGGTATAGATTCACGTCTTTCTCTAGCAGGCAAGCATGGCCGCTATTAGGCAACAGATGCTGTTGGGCATGAGGAAATCGCCGGTGCAAATCTTGGACTTCTCGCTTAGAAGGCAACAGGCGATCGCGGCCCCCAGCAATCAGCAGTACCGGGTGGGTCATCCGCTCTAACGGCAACCGCTCCGCCTCAAATTCGCTCAGCAGAGACATTCGCCAAGCAGCCGTTTTAGGCGGCACAGCATCCATAGCTTTCTCCAAGGCTTTACGATCCTGCTGCCTAACTCGAAACGGGTCTATTAAAAAAGGAACGAGCCCTAAAGCGCCATAACGGTAGACGCTACTGGGCAGTCGCTGCGTAATCATTTGTCCTAGCTGCATCCAAGGCAACCGCCGAAAAGATGAGGCTGGATTCACTAAAATTACTCGGTCAAAGAGTTCCGGCGCGCGGATTAGCACGTGCATGGCCAAACACCCTCCAAACGACTCCCCGCATAAATAAACTGAGCGCCGAGACACCGAGCGCCGAATCGTCTTGTTGCTACCAGTAACCTGCCTGCCCCTTTTTAGCTGACCTTTCTTGAGCTGATCTCTTTTAAGCGGGCGCTTTACCCAGCTTTTGGGCGGTTCTAAGTTTTGGCCTGAGTGAGTAACTACGGCAGGGCTCTCCGTTTGACTCACCTCTGCTCGAATCAGCTGAATCACCTGCTGTGTCAAACGGGTCCATCCTGCATCATCTTCCGGTGGAATCGCCAGGCAGCGCAAATCAAACCACGGCTCTAACGCCGCTAACTGGGTATGTAAAAGCGTCCCCGAACCGTCCATCCCTGGCAAAAAGACAAACAGCGGTTTGCGGGGCTGAACCGACATAGGAACCAGGAAGCGCACAGCGCTATTGTGATCAAGATGAGACACAACTAGTAGCAGCCTGCTGATAACATCGCCTGAATACGCTCGTGACACTGCCCGCACAAGTCCGCAACGGTTTGTGCCGCTTGCCTACCGTGATAGCTTTCACGAGCCCAATCTTCAATGGCAATCGGTTCGCCAATGGTCACCGCAACATCCCGGTAGATAACAGCTGGATGCAATCCTGGTTGATTAAACAAAGGCTCTGTTGGGTCAAACCAGCTCAACAGCTTAAACGGCACTGTATCTTGCTGTTTTTCTTCAAGGGCAACAATAGCGGCGGGCACAATTTTAAGTGCATCGACCGGAGCACGGAGCGCCAAGTGGGCAAACCCTCTGTGAAATGGCCCGACCTGATCAGGGGCAGGAATATCTAACATGGGGCCAGCGCCTTCAGGAAAAAGACCGATAGATTCTTGCGATCGCAAGAATTGAGTTGCTTGCTTAAAAAACGTCCGCCCGCGCTGCTGTGGATCATCCAAAGGAAAGCATCCTAAAGCGGTTACGACGTTCTTCATCACAGGAACCTGTGCCATGTAGTGATGACAAGCAAAGTGTACCGGCCTTTGAGTAGCCACGACCAAAAGAGGCGCATCTAAAAAGCTGCGGTGGTTAGAAATCATCAAAAAAGGCGTCTTGGGCAAGCGCGCCTCGTTGTATAGCCGAACGTTCACCCCCATCGAAAAGAGCATCCAGCGAGAAAATTCTAAAGGACTACTCCCAGCATTGGTCAACAACTGACTTAACCCATGAGCATGACTAGATGAATGAGACTGCGAAGGGAACAAAGAATTAAAAGATAAGGGCAATGGCATAAAGCACCCAAACAGAGCGCCCAAAACAAAAAAGACGGAGCTAGCCGTCTTAACGTCAGATCCGTCTTAACATCAGATCTTAAGTATTACATTAGAAATCTGAATTGAAAAAGCCATTGATAAGATCGAGTTCCCTAATCTCTCGCTTTTTCAAAGAGAGCATCATTGGCCAATCTAAAAACCATTGGCTAAACAGACAAACAGAACAGAGGAGCAGGACGCAGCACCATTACAGGCCCTACTTTGGAGCACCTAGACTGCCTCAGGCCTGAATGCGCCAAGACACTTTAACCGGCAGCTTCTCTTTTAACCGCATACTCGGCTGCGCGTGGCCTGTGGTTTCTAACCTGAAACGTATGCAACCTGTCGTCGAGAAGACACCATTGCGAGTTCAACCGGCACAACACAACCATCACTAATTGCATCATCCAAGATGGCCAGCAGCCTCCGCTCCTCACAAGAAAGCCGACCTTTCCGATAGCGATTAACTTGAGCAGCAACCCCCGGCGCTAGCTCACCATTCATCATCGCTGTTCTCACTAGCGATTCCAAGCTAACAGGACTTGATTTTATATTGGACGATTTGAAGTTTGACATTCCGAACATTGGTTTGACCCCTAATGACTCACATTTCAGTCTTCTGAACACGGGTAGAAATCTCCGGACAAAAACATCTAAATCGGCAAACAATATTGAATTCAATTCAACTTAATGAGTTGATGTTTCCCCAATGTTCAGGTCGTTATTAAAATGTCTCTTATAGGGAGTGATACATAGTCCCTGCTTTTACAACGCAGCCCTATTTAAAAGAACTGAAGTATGACAATTAAAACATAGCAATTTGTTTTGATATTTGGCTCCGTCAAAAGAACTATTTTATTTAATATTTCTTTCACCAAGGAACATTCACCTATCCGAATATTCTCTGATACCCCAAAAAACTTCAGATGCACAAGGGGTTTCCAGGCAAAAAATTTCACTCTATTCCGTCAAACAATACAGGCTAAAAGTTGTCAGAAACGAAAATAGGCAATCCATTACTTGTCATAAAAGCCCCGGTAAAAATTACTATTTTATTTAATTTATGCAATACATTAAATTAGTCAGCATGCCTCTACGCAGTTATAACTAAATAATTTTACGTAGCAATTATCAGCCTCTATCTACACTTAAGACGTTATCAAAAATGCTTCGGTGTATCTACGATAATTCTAGTCATTTCCTCGTAATTTTACGTTGTTACATCAATCTATAAATATCCGCTTAAGCTATCAACTTATATCTGATTATTTTCGCTGTTTCATAACGCCTGCAGTGACATCAAGTTGTGATTCCAGCCCACAGCATGAGCTGATGCTATGGATAGTTAGAAGATTCGACGCGTTGCCCAATGGCGATTGCAATCGCCATTGGAAAAATCCGATGCTCTTGCACCTGAATCCGCGCCTGCAAGCTATCTAAGGTGTCATCTGGCAGCACGGGCACCGCTGCCTGCATGACAATTGGGCCGCTATCGACCACCAGCTCTACATAGTGAACGCTACAGCCCGCTATTTTTACGCCCGCTGCTAAAGCCTGATCAACCGCCTTCACGCCAGGGAAACTCGGTAATAGGCTGGGATGAATATTTAAAATCCGGTTTGGGAACGCCGAGATTAAGCGCTGCGTTACCCGCCGCATCCAACCAGCCATGACGACCCAATCCACCTTTGCATCCTGTAGCGCTGATACGATGGCGTCGTCTAAGGCTTCTCGACTCTCAAACGTCCGATGGTCTAGCAGCACAGTGGGAACGCCCAGCCTACGCGCCCTATCGGCTACCTTGGCCCCTGGATTGTTGTAAATCAGAAGGCCGAGCTCGGCATGAAGATTGCCTTGACTGATGGCATTAGCGATCGCCTCAAAATTACTGCCACTGCCAGAAGCCATCACACCAATACGGCACGGTTGTCGGGGCGGGTTCCCCGGCAACTGCTCCGACAACCGTGCCGTGGCAGTTTCTTGAGATGCGTCAAGAGAGACCCCAGGCGCAGCAGGCGAAATCAGAGCAGGGCTCACACATGCTTTGGCATCCATAGCCGTAAACACCGAGTAACAAGGCTAAAATCCTATCTCTGCGAATACACTTAGCTGCTCAAGGCGTATAAAGGCTTTACAACTATTTATGTATATCCCGAGCCGTGCATCTGCCGCCTAAGAATATCCTCAAACACCCTAAAACAATTAGATCTCAAGCAAAAATATGTAGCTGCTCTCAATGGAATTGAGCTTCAAAGATATATCAACTACGGTTTATATTTTGAGGTTATTAGGGCACGCTATCTGCGATAGCACCTGTTCAATCGCGCCCCTTCTCTTTGACGACATGAGCCTTCCGACCAGTCCGCCAGGATCTCTAGATGTGTCCGATCTTTTAGGCGCGATCGCGTCAGCACTCACCGGCGCCTCAGCCCAACCCCTCTACATTAAAGACGCTCAGCACCGGTGGCTGTACATCAACGATGCAGGAGCAAAGCTCATTGGCCTCAGTTCAGAAGCCATTGTGGGCCGTAGCGAAACTGACTTTTTGCCTCAGCAGCTTGCCCAAAGCCTCACTCAGCAAGATCAGGCATTTTTCACCCAGCAGGCTGCAGATATCACACCGCTAGTGTTCGAACCATCCCGTCAGTTTGTGGGGCACCGGCAGCTCGTTACCGTTCAGGGGCAGCAAGTCTTAGTCAATACGCTGCAAAATGTGACAGCACTGGCACGGGCTCAGCAGCAAAATATCGCCCTCACCGACAAGCTAGATGAAAACAAGGCAAAGTTAGACAACGCGCTGCGGCTAGAATCTACCCTTAAGCGCATCACCGACCGCGTACGCGACAGCTTAGATGAAACGAATATCTTGCAGTCTGCGGTAGAAGAGCTGGTTAAAACGCTGAATGTAAAATCTGCAAATACTGCCGTTTATGACTTAGAGCAAGAAACCTCCACGGTTCGCTACGAATACTCAGATGGCCTGCCTTCCATTCGAGGTAAGGTGGCGCAGTTAGAGGCTTACTCTGAGGTATACCACCCTCTTTTGGCCGGGCAGTATCTTCAGTTCTGCTCTATCAAGCCTAGCCCCATCAGAGGCCATGTCTCTATGTTTGCTGCGCCCATCCGCGATGATGGCGGTGTTCTAGGCGATCTATGGCTGATCAATGATGCCAGCGCGTACCTCACTGAAATTGATATCCGCCTGGTTCAGCAGGTAACCAACCAATGTGCGATCGCCATTCGCCAAGCTCGCCTCTACCAAGAGTCTCAGTCCCAAGTCCGCGAGCTAGAGCGCGTCAACAATCTCAAAGATGACTTCTTAAGCACGGTTTCCCACGAATTGCGCACGCCCGTGACCAGCATGCGAGTGGCCCTGCAGCTCCTTGGCGTTACGCTCAACCAAGAACAAGATTTAGACGCAGAACTCGCCAAACCGCAAGCAGAGCAAGGCCGTATCGCTCGCTACTACCGCATCTTACAAGAGGAGTGCGAGCGAGAAATCGGGCTCATTAATGACCTACTAGACTTACAGCGTCTTGATGTGGGCAATCATCCCATGGCTATGCAGCCTGTGGATTTACCCAATTGGCTACCCAATTTAGTCAATGGCTTCAAGCCCAGAGCGAAAAGCCGAGAGCTCAATCTCTCCGTCGATGTGCCCAAAAATCTGCCTGAATTTATTTCAGACTTAGCAAGCATCGAGCGCGTCTTAGCAGAGCTTGTGAATAATGCATGCAAATATACACCCCCTCAGCACAGCATTCATATTGGGGTAAAACTCGGCGAGAAAGACAGTATTTTGTTCAGAGTCGTCAACACGGGCGTCGAGATTGCCGAGAAGGAGCGATCGCTTATTTTTGATAAGTTTTACCGAGTGCCTAGCGCCGATCCGTGGAAGCAAGGGGGAACAGGTTTAGGCCTCGCGCTTGCCCAAAAGCTTGTCTGCCATCTCGAAGGAAGCATTGAGGTGGAAAGCGGCAACCACCAAACCGCCTTTATTGTGGAGCTACCGTTAGCACCGCCTGAACAGACATAACCTGTCTGATCTAATCCAGTAAAAGTTAATCCAGCAACCCTGATGTCGCAAAGAGCTGATTTCGCAAAGAGCTGATTTCGCAAAGAGCTGATTTCGCAAAGAACTGATTTAAGGCAACGCTGGCAGCGTGCTGGCGGTGTCAGTAGGCAGCTCAGTGGGAAGAGTCGCATCGGCAGCAGTGGCGTCGTCTGTCGGAAATGAGAACGGAAAGCTCAAAGAGGATTGGGTGGCCGACACGGTTCCTGACTGGCTGGTCGTAACGCCTTTTACCAGGGTAGTAATGGTGAAGTTGATAGGTGTCTCCGGGCCACAATGGCTAAAGAGATCGACAGTCACAATGTAATCGCCAGGAACCCCTTCACCCGTTGGCCAAAAAATATTCTCCACAGGCGCGGCCATTCGAGCAGCGCAGCCTGCATTCGCATCCACATCTAATAACCCTCCAGAGGGAATAGAAGTATTGCCAAAATAAACCTCATCCCCTGCCGGATCTTGCACATACAAATCCAGATCATCGGCAGTATCCCACCGTAAAGTGACCTGTACGTCTCCGGTTTGCAATATCACTTCTGCCGATTCCGAAAAGCCACCACACAAAGCACTTAAGTCGAATTGGACACCGTCCGGAGTGTGAAGGTAGCAAGCTAAATCTGCGTTAGGAACTTGAGCAAGTGCACCAGCGCTGCTGATAAAGACACCGCTCAATATACCGCTGACAGCGCCGCTGAGCGAACTGATAGGTACAGACATGGATTTGTATCAAATAAAATTGGGTAATCTCGAACGAAATACTCAAATCAAGTACTCGAATGAGATAGAAATATTCAAATGGAATACTTCTATGACCAGAATTCCCGCTGTATATTTAGCGGCTTCTAGCTAATCTCACGGGAGAAAACCATAAATCTCACCAGAAAAATCTCACAAGAGAAAATTCAACAGGAGAAGTTCATCTAACTGATATCTGCGCACATAAGTCTGTACGTAAGTCATCGCGCCCTTTTGCGTCTATACTTCTTTAGTCAAATGTGCTAATTAGAAAGCACGTTTCCAAAAACCTCTTCTAAAAGCACTCTTCTAAGAGCTTTATTGCCCATGCTTTCGTCAATTGTAGCCATACTCGCGTTTATTACTGTTGGCTATGGTGTTAGCTCAGTACGACTGGTGAAAGAAGGCCGAGGTGCCTTAGTGGAGCGGTTGGGTCGCTACAACCGTAAATTGGATCCTGGACTGAATTTCATTGTGCCGCTGCTGGAGCAGGTCGTTCTGGATGACTCCTTGCGTGAGCAGATCTTGGACATCCCCCCTAGGCAGGCAATTACAAGAGACAACGTAGATTTAGAAGTTGATGCCATCATCTATTGGCGCATCTACAACTTAGAAAAGACATTCTACGCGGTTGAGGATGTTGAATTTGCAATGCAGGAGTTGGTTGTAACAACCCTGCGATCTGAAGTCGGTAAAACCGACTTTAAAGAACTGTTTTCAACCCGCGATGATATTAACCGAGCCCTGTTGGACGTATTAGATGATGCCACTGGGCCTTGGGGCATCAAAATTAATCGGGTAGAAATTCAAAAGCTAGGTCCGCCGCAAGACGTACTCGATGCCATGCAGAAAGAGCGCGCAGCCTCCTACGAGAAAGACGCAAAAATTCTGCGGGCGGAGGCGGAAAGAGACGCCAAGATTTTAGAAGCGCAGGCAGACGTAGAGTCGATGGAGCGACTTTCCAGAGCACTAGAAGCCACCGGGAATGGCAAAGAACTGTTGAAATACTTGCTCGCACAGCGATATGTGGCAGCAAACCAGCGAATTGGAGAGAGCGATAACTCTAAGGTGCTCTTTATGGATCCCAAAGCACTGACAGAAGGGCTTGTAGATTTAATCAATGAGGGCGACAGTTCTAATCGCGCCTCTTCTAATCGACCGCCGTCTAATCCTCCCACGTCTAATCCACCCTCCAATAATTAGCCGTTTAACCTTACCTACGCCGTCTTATAAGCACCATCGCTAAGGATGAATCGTTTTAAGATGAATCGTTTTAAATTGATTGGCGTAAATGCCCTGAGAAGAAATATCCTGAGAGGAAATGCTCTGAGATAAGATGTCTACTCAAATTCTGGATCAGCTCAGTCAAACAGAGGCAACATCAGCCCAGGCAGCGGCTGTAGATCTTCCTTTGTTAGGGCGTTCTGCAGAAGCTTTGACGGCGTGGGCCGTTTCCCGAGGCCAACCGGCCTATCGAGGCAAGCAGCTGCACCAGTGGATTTATCAAAAGGGCATTCGCTCCCTTGAGGAAGTCACCGTTTTTTCTAAGCAGTGGCGCGCTGAGGTCAAGGGGTTTCCGGTGGGGCGATCGCAGCTCCACTACCGCAGCGAATCACCGGATGGAACCGTCAAATACCTCCTTAAGCTCACAGATGGTCACATTATTGAAGCTGTTGGCATTCCTTCTGCCAAGCGCCTGACGGTGTGCGTCTCTTCGCAAATTGGCTGTCCGATGGGCTGTGACTTTTGCGCAACCGGAAAAGGGGGATTCGCCCGAAACCTAGAGACCTATGAAATTGTGGATCAGGTGCTCACCGTACAGGAAGATTTCCAGCGGCGGGTAAGCAATATCGTGTTTATGGGCATGGGCGAGCCCTTATTAAACATAGATAATGTAGTGGCGGCTGTGCGATCGCTTAATCAAGACATCGGTATCGGCCAGCGTATGATCACCGTCTCTACCGTCGGCATTCCTGGGCACATTCGTCGCCTCGCCCAGCAACAGCTACAAATTACCTTAGCGGTCAGCCTTCACGCCAGTAATCAGGCATTGAGAACCCAACTCATTCCCAGTGCCCAAAAATATCCGCTTCAAGACTTACTCAGCGAATGCCGTGACTACGTAAAACTCACTGGTCGCCGGGTCACGTTCGAATACATTGTGCTTGCTGATTTAAACGACAAACCCGAGCATGCCATTGAGCTGGCCGACGAGCTACGCGGGTTTCAAAGTCACGTCAACCTAATTCCGTACAACCCGATTACTGAAGTAGATTACAAGCGACCCACCAGGGCGCGCGTAGAAGCCTTTACCCAGCAGCTAAAAGATAAAGGCATTGCGGTTAGCGTCCGATACTCTCGCGGATTGGAAAAAGATGCCGCATGCGGACAGCTGCGCGCTTCCAAAGCGCAGTCTATGATCAATCCGGCGTCCAATCCAGCGTCTGTCTCATGACCGGCCGCCAAGTTGCCGGGCACCAACTTATTGGCCACCCGTGACCCAGACGAAATCAACCGCATCTGCATTTGCGCTCTGTTCGTCAGGCACTAGCTGAACACTCGATTGAACAATCGCTGGCAGGCGACGCTCCACTCGATCCGGAATACCATAGTCATTCAGCACATGGCCCTCACCCGTTAGCACAATCACCTGACTTTCTGGTTGTTCAGCCAGCTGTTCCACCACACGTTCAGCCATCGTTTCATCCCACAGCACTTGGGCTGCAAAAAAATTGTCAAAATTGAGGCTATGGCCCGCACCACCATGGGCATTAAATACACTGGCTATCCAGTCTCTATATGCCTGATCACTCAAATCAATATCGGAAACGGGAGGAATATAGCGCAGATCGTCCCCTTCTAAGCTCTCTAGGCCAGTTCTAGCAACTTTACGAGTAATTTCAGCCGGGGTGTTGAGCGCAAGCAAAGGAATCTTGTTCTCTTTCGCGTAGCGCAAAATAGGGGCATAGAAATTCCAGTCAAAGCCCCATCGGGTTTCGTATTCGCTAGCAATAATCAGCGCTGCTTCATCAATTTCACCTGCCAAGTAGGCATCTAACGCCTCTTGGAAAGGGCGTTGAAACATTTCGAGGCCAATGGCAACCTCACCGGCTGCACTAAGCGCTTGGATGATTTCAAGTTGGGCCTGATGATCCGCAGGGTCGCTATGGGTTTCGGCTAAGTAAATAACTTGACTCGGGGCGATCGCTGTCAACACCGAGTCGTTATCTGTTGCCTTTAAACCAATCCCATCGCTTTGAGCAAGCGTCTGACGACTAGCATCACTATCCAATGACTCTTCTGCAGCCAGTTCTTCTGCAACCAGCTCTTCTGCAACCGGCTTTTCTGCAGCCGCCTCAAAATTGAGCGCTTTATTGCCAACGTTCCAAAGCGGAATGGCCAGCGCCAAACCCACCACACTGCCCCACAGCCATAACCGAGATTTAGACGCCATTGATAGAAACCAGACAAACGTGCTGGGAATGCATTAATACCTTTAATATCTGAGGTTTGACCTACGGCACTTTACCAAACAGTGGCTTGGCTAAACAGTGGCCTTGACAACACCTTTAGTTGCCCCCCGCGGCGCTTTCACAAGCGCCTCTTCCAAAGTCTGTTCGCTCAGGGGAATCAACCTGTTTCCTTCCGCCTGAGCAGTATTTTCAATGCTTAGAGACCTTGTGGAGTTAGCCTTGGCAGAATCGGCTTTGACAGCGTTGGTCTTGACACAACTGGATGGCACAGAGGCCAATGGCGACTTTAACTGAGTCGAAACACGATAAAGCGCATTCACATCTTGAACCGGCAAATCCTTTCGACCACTGGCTAAATTCGCCATTACCGTATCGCAAATAGTCTGACTAGACACCGTTGCCAGCAACTTAGAAGCGCTGTAAATCCCCCATTTACCAGGCGCTATCTGCTCTGAGGAGAAGTTCATGACGATTGAGTGATGGTGTGTATGTGAACGCTTTTCTCTCTACAGTTTACTTCACATATTAATTTTTATTTAATTTTGCGTTTATTTTTGGGCAAAAAAATTGTTCTGTGGATGATGCTTGTGGCTGATATCTGTAAGCTATCGTCCTTCGCAGTTATCGCCTCCAGCATCTGAGAGCCTATGCTGTCAAAGCTGTTAATCAAGTTTTCTAATCGTTTGATTACTTTAAGCCTTCTGAAAGATCAGGAACATATCCATTTTTAACGGGTTCCTACTGCTTACGGGTGCATTTTCGGGAAAGCCAAACATGTCGACAGCAACTTTGATTAGGGTCTATGAGGTTGGGCCTGTTAACGCCTATCTTGCCAAAGTTACATGAACGCTATCTCGAACATTTTTAGATTTTTCTTATTAGATTTTGCTTAAACAAAATTAAACAGTCATGTCTCTTTCTGTCTTACCGTCGTCTACCTCAGCGCTACTCCCCCTAGACACCATACCTACACTGTCTTATAAAGAACGCGCGCGCCGTTCAATACACTTGGCGTCTTACCAACTCGGCATTTCTGCTCTATACGCTCGATTCAGGCGTGAGGCCGTTGCCACCGTCTTGATGTATCACAGCATCCCAACGCAGGAAGAAAGCCATTGGATCGATCCTTGCAACAGTCTCTCAGCGCAAACCTTTGAGCAGCAGATGCGGTTTTTATCTCGCTATCGCCATGTCATCTCGATAGATCAGCTCGTACAGAAGCTAAGCCAGGGCAAGCCCATTAAGCGAGGCACCGTAGCTATCACCTTTGACGATGGCTATCTAAATAACCTGACAGTGGCTGCGCCGATTCTGGCAAAATATAACTTGCCGGCCACCCTCTACTTAGCCACAGGCTATGTAGAGGGTGGGAAAAATCAGTGGGCAGATACCCTATATTCTGCGTTTAGAGCACGTTCAGAGCATCGCTTGGCACTTGCCGATTGGGATAGCGCCATTCCAGATAGCGCCATTCCAGATAGCACCTTGCAAGATTGGAATTTGACAGACGCCCAGCAGCTCAGCCAAGCACATACAGCGCTGGTTATGTATCTCATCCAAGCGGATGTGGCACGCAGAGAAGCACTCCTTGCCGAAATCGATAAGCAGCTTAAGCCTGTCGCCTATCCGCCTCGCCTCACAATGAACTGGGAAGAGGTTAGAGCGCTCAACGATCAGTATCCAAATATCACGCTAGGCGTACATACTGCTAACCACTTAGATTTGAGAACCCACAGCGAGAAAACTGCGGAAGAGATGAGCACTTCCATACAGCAGATGGTGGAAGCACTGGGGGTTCGGCCCCAACACTTTGCGTTCCCTTACAATCGCACTTGCCAAAAGTCACAGGCGCAAGTGAAGGCAGCTGACCTGAGCTCAGCTGTGATGGTCGCAGAGGATCCGGTTGTGAGAACACATACTTCACCCTATGCAATGCCTCGCCTAGAAGCACCTAGGTCTATGGCAATCCTCAAGTCTTGGACAAATGGCGGTTTCCCAAGTATCTCGCGGTGGTTGTTCAATCGACCTTGGGTCACCCCATATTGATGGATTGTCCAGATATGGGCCATCCATATCTGAATGGCCTGTATTGGTGGATCATATTGGTGAACTATTGGAGTAGACAGATTTTCGGCACAGACCTACCGCTGCGTTAGGTAAAAATCAATGCGCTGTTCAACTTGGCCAATGGTTATGGTCTGCGTCCAATATTCCATCAATGCTTGGCCTAAAGCCCAGGCTTGCTTGTCTGCAGCTTGCTGAGTATTTTGCAACAGCAAAGGCCATAGCGATAGCAAATCGAAGCTTGCTTTACCCGTTGCACTCCATCCAGTGTGTTCGCTCATAAGTGTAAACAGCTCATAGGCCATCTGTAGTTTTCCAAGGACAATGGGCACATCCTCGACAGGAATCTTGGCAGTCAGCACAGCACCCAAGGCAGGGTTGCCTGTTGTAAGCGTAGAAATAAACTGCAAAATGGGGCTTTTGAGTAGCTTTGTCAGCCCCTCTGTAGTCGTCATTTGAAAGGCGTAGCGGTCAATAATTTTGGCAGCAGTAGCGGTACGCACTTCGCGGTTGCGCAAGAATCGGGCAAGGCGGAGCTGTTTTGCGGGTGCGATTGCTGCTAGCAGCGCATTGGCCAAATCCTCGTCACCCCAGGCCGTCCTAGGGTTTCCTTGGGGGCGAGTGGCAACATCTGCCATTTGAGTAACTAAAGGCAACACCGTTTGACAAAACTCATCGAGCTGTTCAGCGCGATAGTGAACCGCCTCTCGAATGGCGGTTTCTTTTGGCCACGAACCCGTTTGCCAATGATATGGCGGACTCCATTCGCGAATAGGGCGCAGCTTATCGACTTGGGTAACAGCTGCAATCACAGGCAAATCAGACACCGTTTCGCGAACATCGCGCAGAAAGTCGGCATCTACCTGCAAGGCGGGATCTAAAGCGGGGGTTACTAGCAACAGCAAATCGGCTTCGCTGGCATAGTCTATAACCTGCTCACGCAAATCAGCACCATCCACTTGTTCGTAGCCGGGTGTATCCCATAAAACCAGGGCCTCATGAGCAGCTTCGTCCGATCGATCAGCACCTACATTCTTGTCTAACTGCCAGCGATAGCTTTGGATTTTGTCTGTGCTTGGCAAAACACTGACGGCGGCTCGCTCTGCGCGAAATAGCGTATTAATGACACTGCTTTTACCCGCACCCGTGCGCCCCACCAGCAAGATATTGACAGGCTTTTGCTCAATGGTCTCAGTCGGCTGCGCCTGAGTCATAATCTCTGCTAATGTCTGCGTTTTTTCTGATGCGATCGCATCAGCATTAGCCGTTACTTCCTCTAAAACTACCTTTGCGCCGCCACCGTACAGCGCCACAGATTGCTGAGCGAGGTTACGCAAAATACTTTCGCGCAGCAGATTGCTCAGATTCAGCACGATCTGCTGATTAGCTTGGCTGGTGTATTTAGCACTGGTTTGACGCGCGATCGCCGCTGCCGGATTCAATGCCCACTGCGCCCACTGAAATGCTTTGATCACTTTTCTAGCAGAAGGTTCTAACCGCCGATAAACCTCCACGCCTTCTACCATCTGCCCAACAGACACCTGCCCTAGCACTGGCGCTAGCTTCTGCATCATACGATCCGTATCATCGACAGTGCCTCGAATCAGACCATAGGCATCAGGAACGTAAATATTGAGAAAAGGGCGCTTTACGTCAGGATAATAAATCTGGGCGATCGCCGTAATCAGTGATAAGCAGCGCTGCCAAAACAAAGCCCAATCGTCCCAAACAGGTGGATCGTTCTGGGCTTCAGTTAGGGTTCGAGCGATCACGACATTGACGCGCTCTTGTCTAGAGCGACCCTGCGCATCGCGATCTGCGTCTGTCTCAGACTTCTCAGCAGCCCGCGTCGCAGCATCTGTGGCTGCATCAATTTCAGCGCTCACCGCAGAGACAATGGCTTCAGCTTGCGCAATAGCCGGCCGCGTCCACTTCACCAGCAGCCATCGCCAACCCAGCAGCACAAACACAACCACACCCCAAATCCAGTTGAGCCCCCAGGCACGAATTTGTTGCCCAGCCGCTACCAGCAAAAACACAACAATCAGTACAATCGGCGCGGCGAGCACCGCAACCTGCCAAGGCTTTATGCGAGTGTTCATAAAACCAGCCCCTTTCGTTATTTATACGCGTTGCATTGCTCAGCTTATCGTAAGGCACTAGCCAGAACATGGCTCTACTGGCCCTCCTGCTATGAAGACACCTCTGATACGGGCCCCACTAATGCAGGCATGATACATACCCCTAAATTATTCAGTGCATTACAGAACGCATTACTTAGCGCATTATATTTAACGCATTCATAAGCAAAGACAGCGATGAAGCGTTGAATGCTTCATCGGCTGAGCTTTCTGCCGTTGCAGTTGGCTCTGCCACCAACTGCAAACCGTAAATCAAGGCAATCAGTATCGCTATAGAAACTGAGCGAAGTAAAAGACTCTTAGAAAAAGGACGAGTAGAGGGACTGTTGGAGAAGTGGTCTAACACAGTAACGTCTTGAGAAAAAACTGAGCGTTTGCAACAGTGGCTAAACACGTCAGAATCATCTTGCCCTTGCTGCACAGCATGGCTTGCTGCTCATCGCAGCACCTGAACCACACTTTATCAATCGTAGTCAATATAATTGTACCAAATAACACACTGGCCCCTCCCCGTACCCCTAAGCCAGCAGTTTGAATCCGTTCTCCACTCCACGCCAACAGTCCCCTCAGTAGACGCGTAGACGCTACGTTATATCGAAAGTTAGCGGAATGCCCCCCTGGGATGAATCGCTGTCAGGTACACTCAGTCACATCCATCACCTCTCTATCCCAAATCACCTCTCTATCTCAAATCACCTCCCTAATTAAGTTCATCTCAATCACTATGGTTCAAGCAAAGCAGGGCGATACAGTGAGAGTCCACTACACAGGCACTCTCAATAACGGACAGGTCTTTGACTCTTCTAAAAGTCGAGAGCCGCTGGAATTCGTTCTGGGCTCTGGGATGGTCATCCCCGGCTTTGACGCTGCTGTGACGGGGCTCGAACCAGGAGAATCCGTAACCACCACTATTCCAGCTGCTGAAGCCTACGGGCCCTATAACGAGGAAATGGTGGCCGATATAGAAAAACAGAATATTCCTGCAGACTTCGAGCTAGCGATTGGGCAACGGCTACAAATGCAGGTTCCCAACGGAGACGCAATGGCTGTAACTGTTACCGACATTAAAGGCGATATGGTGACATTAGATGGCAACCATCCGCTGGCAGGGCAAGATCTTACCTTTGAGCTAGAGCTGGTAGAGGTAGTGTAGACATGGCGACTTATCTAGTAACTGGCGCTAATAGGGGCATTGGTTACGAATACTGTAAGCAATTGCAAGAAAGGGGGGACGATGTAATTGCAACTTGCCGCACCAGCTCAGCAGAGCTTGACTTACTGAGCCATAAAGCGGGTGTGCGAGTAGAAACTGGGGTGGACATTGGTGATGATGATGCGATCGCGGATCTACGCTCAGCACTGGATGGACAGCCCATAGATGTACTGATTAATAATGCCGGTATTTATCGGCGCTCTAGCTTAGATGAGCTCAATATTGAAGGCATCAAAGAACAGTTTGAAATGAATGCGATCGCACCGCTCAAGTTCACAAAAGCACTTCTGCCCAATTTGCATCAGTCACAGCAAACTGCCAAAGTTGCCATCATGACTAGCCGTATGGGCTCCATTGATGACAATACATCCGGCAGCTCCTATGGCTATCGGATGTCGAAAGTCGCCGTGTCGATGGCCGGAAAGTCACTCTCTCACGACTTAGCCCCTGACAAAATTGCAGTCGCTATTCTGCATCCTGGCCTTGTGAGCACTGGCATGACCAACTTCATTAGTCACGGCATTTCTCCCACCGAAGCTGTAGCAGGGCTATTAAAAAGGATTGACGCACTGACCATAGAGAACACCGGAACATTTTGGCACGCTAATGGAGAAGTCTTGCCGTGGTAGAAAATTATTGTTGCATTTCTCTTTTCAGGGAACTACAACAATAATAGAGCTGCAAAAAATATCTTCATGGAGACTTATCGACACAAACCGTTGAAAAGCGTTCTCTCATCAATAATCCTTGCTACACAAAGGACATAGGCATTCATTTCATCAACTTTCATCTCTTCTTTTTTGGATTCTGTATATCTACCCAACCTCTCCTTACGACTGCTTTCTGCACAGCCTAAAACACTCTTTATGGGCATATTAGAGATAAGTAAAGAATTCACCTATTATCTGTGAATCGTCAGATTTATTGACTAAGGGATTCTACTAAAAATATCTCCACTTTATTTCCATGAAAGTTGTTATCACGACCGATACCTTTTTAAAGGCACTGCCTACTCAGGCGAGTCAGCTCAAAGATAAAGATCTACCCAGCCAACTCATCAACGTCAAAGCCGGAACAACCCTTGACATCGTTGATCAATTTCCCTACGAGGGCAACGAGCAAAGCGAAGCAGACGATCACGTCTTTGTGCAACTAGATAAGCCGATGGAGGGCCACCAGGGCATTCGATGGTTTGTTTATGGTTTACACGCCAAGGTAGAAGGCACTGAACCCAACAACAATCCCCAGCAGGATGAGCCAGAACCTAAACCGGCTGAACCTCAGCGTGTTCAAGACTTTGGCCCCAAGGTTTCAATTCCTGGTATTAGTCGCCCGGTTGGCATCTACGAACCCATCTACTTCGAGCCCAGCGTCTCTAACTTCACTTGGGCAGAGTTCACTAAAGGGGGGGCTCGCATCCCGGTCAATGCGACGGTCACTCAACGGATCGTGAAGCTGTGTAAGTACATGGATGAGGTTCGCACCTTTCTTGGCTCACGCCCTATCCGCATCACCTCCGGATACCGAGATCCTGTCAGCAACCGCTATGTGGGGGGTGCCCGTGATTCTCGCCACATGTACGGCGATGCCGTCGATTTTTGGGTTGAAGGGATGGATGTTGTCGATGTCTTCTACAAGCTGAAAAGCTATCATCCACGCGGCGGATTGGCCGTGGGGAATGGATTCGTGCACCTGGATTTACGCCCAGGCGCACCCGCTAGATGGACTTATCCTGGCGGTCCACAGGTTAACCTTTGGTAAGTCAGTGCTGATTCGGCGCTGATCCGTCAAATCAAGTACACTTCAAAGTCTATTCCGAAGAGATAGCCACCGCTCAGCTGCAGCCGAGCGGTGGCTATTGCATCTGTTGAGTAGCTTAGGACAATTTTATCGAAACCGTCACGTGCTAGCACAGCAACTCAATCAGCAAAGCATGCATGCATCCTTAACTTTGCTATATCTCTTATCAATTGAAACTGATTAACGAACGACGCAAGCGGGCATATTGAACCTAGTGCATCTGACTTCTGCCTTTGAATCTCAGGACTCTACCTATTACCGCTCGCCATTCATGATTTCTATTCTTTCGCGTCAGGCGGTTTCTCCCCCTCAGCCAACTACACCCATCGGCCCAGATTCAGCAGTGGGGACTGCGCCTGATACATTCCCTTCAGAATCTGCGTCTTCAGAAATTGCACAGCCTGGTGAAAGGAGCCATTCGGAGACTCAAAATCCACCCATTATCGCCGTCAGCCACGTAAGCAAAACGTATGCGAGTGGTGCGCCCGCACTTGTAGATATTAACCTGACCTTAGAAAAAGGTGATTTCCTTTTTATCACTGGGCCTTCAGGCGCAGGTAAATCGACGCTGCTAAAGATGCTGTACGGAGCAGAACGACCGACAGAGGGCGTCGTTGTGATCAATGGACAAGATGTCACGCGGTTGAAGGGCGATCGCCTCGCCATGCTCCGTCGCCGCATAGGTGTTGTCTATCAAGACTACAAGCTCATTGAAAGCCGCACCGTGTCCGAAAATATTGCCTTTGTGCTGCACGCTCAAGGTCACAGTCGAAAAGAAATCAACCGCCGCTTGCCCGTGACCCTCAAGATGGTCGGCCTGCAAAACAAAGCTAACCGCTTTCCATCCCAACTATCCGGCGGCGAACAACAACGCGCCAGTATTGCCCGCGCCATTGTCGGGACCCCGCCTTTACTCCTTGCAGATGAACCCACCGGTAATCTAGATGGTGACAATGCCCGTCAAGTCATCAATATTTTGCGTAAGCTCAACAATATCGGTATTACTGTCGTCGTCACAACTCATGATGAACATATGGTGCGTCAGCTCAGCTACCCTGTCGTACAGATTCGCGACCATCGCCTGTACAACTACTATTAGCCCATTATTCTATTAGCCCGTTGTTCTCCTCAGAGCCAGTTGCCCAAAAGAATATAAGGTGACCGAATGGCGATACTGAGAAGATTTGAGTAGCTGAAGTTGGGCTTGTCTAAGTGCTCCGTCTTCGTTACGTGGCTTCCTGCAAGTACCTGATAAAAGAAACTGAGCTTTGGCCAGATGCTGCACTTATTCTCCACGAGTTCAGACAATCTAATCCTGAAGATACAGAGGCTGATATGGCATGGAATCAGCATTTTGCAGTCTCTAGATTTCATCAATATGGGTGAGGAACCGGTGGCTAATTTATCTCTTATCCAAATCACCAATTAGAGTTGTTGGGAAAAGCGCTGTACCTTGCAATGTAGTAGCTCAAGACTTTGAGATCTGGATTGAATAAGCAATCTGGGTAATCGCTATCGGGTGTCGGCATGCTCCGTTAGGATAGGCAGCATGCCTGTTCGCATTAACATGGGCACCGCTCTGTGAGAATCTTCTGAAGTAATACTGACTTATTCAGCAAACTCTAAATCAGCAAGCTCCAAGTATAGAAAGAAACTGTAGAAGTATGGCAGTTTCAGCTATGGCCGAATAAGATACTTGCGAAGACTTTGAGCAGGTGTAGCTATGGCGATAGGAATGGGTGCGAATGCCATTAATTTAGAGGAAAAGTTTCCTAAGTTTTTTGACTATTGGTCACCTAAGGTAATCGCTGAACTCAATGACTATCAGATCAAGCTGGTGAAGTTTCAGGGTGATTTTATTTGGCATGCTCACCCAGATACGGATGAAGTGTTTTTGGTGACAAAAGGCACTATGGAAATTGAATTTCGAGATTTCGCCGTTGTGGTGCAAGCAGGCGAAATGTATGTCATCCCTAAAGGGACAGAGCATTGTACCCGCGCAGAGCGTGAGTGTCAGGCAATGCTAATTGAACCCCGCGGAGTTGTAAATACGGGCAAGACTGAGCGTGAGCGAGCCGCTGAGAATGATGTTTGGATTTAACTAACCCTTATGTTTGGCTAGCTTTCATCCTCATCGCCAACGATAGATTTCATACTCTCGAGTGCACCAGGAATACTGCGCGGATCTAGAAACATCACTTTGCTGCTATCGCTACCGCCAATTTCGCTGCCCATCGTCATATATTCCTGAGCGAGGATAAACTGCAAAGCTTCGCGAGTGGTTGGGTCTTGCCTAATTTTTTTCGCAAGTATATCTACCGCTTCGGCAGTCGCTTGCGCTTTTAGCACTTGCTCTTGGCGATGAGCTTGAGCGCGGAGGACAATCGCTTTTTGCTCAGCTTCAGCATCAAGGATGGCAGCTTTTTGGCGAGCTTGGGCATCTAGAATGGCAGATTCGGCGCGGCCTCGGGCAGAGTTAATAGCAGAA
The DNA here is from genome assembly GCA_039025345.1 of Cyanobacteria bacterium P01_D01_bin.105. GTDB lineage: Bacteria > Cyanobacteriota > Cyanobacteriia > Phormidesmidales > Phormidesmidaceae > Phormidesmis. The sequence continues at coordinate 34,361 of JBCCOO010000008.1, forward strand.
TCGCGTTCGCCTTCTGAGGTAAGAACATCGGCGCGTTTTTGTCGCTCGGCGGTCATTTGCAGTTCCATCGAGTCCTGGACGGCCTTAGAGGGAGAGATATCGCGTAGCTCTACACGAGTAACTTTGACACCCCAAGGATCTGTGGAGATGTCGAGTTCGCGTAGCAGCAGCTCATTGATTTCTGCACGGGCCGTGAAGGTTTCGTCAAGCTCTAATTTGCCCATCTCTGAGCGAATTTGGGTGAGAACAAGATTTACCATCGCCGATTGCAGATCTTCTACTTTGTAGTAAGCCTTTTCCATATCGATGATGCGCCAGTACACAACGGCATCGACACTAATAGAAACGTTGTCGCGAGTGATGCATTGCTGTGGCGGCACGTCGAGCACCTTTTCTCGAATGGTTTGTTTGTAAACCACTTTGTCTACAAAAGGGACTGTGTAGTTGAGTCCAGCGGTGAGCTTTTTGCCGTTGTATCGTCCGAGCGTCTCAACCAAGGCCTCGTCACTTTGGTTCACAATGCGAACAGACTTAGAGGCAACGGTGCCGCCAAGAAAGAAAAGGATTATCCAGACGAAGGGATTGTTCATACGTTTGCCTAGGTCGTTTGTTTCGATCGTTTGTTTGGAGTTGGTGTACTTGAGATGGTTAACAACAACAAGCACTCAAGCGTTATTGAAAAGTGCTGAGCGGCATCACAATGAGCGTATTGCCTTTGCGCTCTACCACAAATACTTCTTGATTGGGACCGACGGAGGCTTTCTCGTCACTGCATTTGGCTTGCCACGAGTTACCTTCGTAGATGACTCTGCCGATTTGGCCAGGGGCGATCGCAGTGGTTGTCCGCGCCTCCGTCGCCTCTTGTAAAGCGGGCGCCGTCTTATTGGGCACAAACCGCTTCAGCGACCAAAACATCAGAAAAGACAGCAGCATCCAGAGCAGTACTTGGTAGTTAATGTTTGGCACAACAAAGCTAAGCAGGGCCACAGCGAAGGCACTGAGGCCCAAGGCAGATTCAAGAAAAGCGGTAGGTACTAGCAGCTCCATCAAGCAGAGCACGACGCCAATAATCACCCAAACCAAAGCAGGAGTCATCGTGTGTAACCATGTAGAACACTATAGTTTTGGCCGCTTTGCTGAGACATAGCACACTGGCCAAACGCTTTAGGTAACAGTAAGCAAAGCAACTGACAATATCCAAATGCATCCGGGTATTGCTACAAACGGTAGATGTAGAGAAGGAAGCAGACACATCATTCAATATCTGGGCATGTGATTCTTGTCATCTTAGCCCTTGCCTCCTTAGCAAGGGTTATTTTTCAATATTTCGAGAAACTTTGAAACGCCCTCAGAGCGGTCATTTCAGATCACTTTGTCAGATGAGTAAAATTGTGCATTGGCGATAAAACCTTTTTCCCCTACCATTGACCTAACTTAACGGCAATACCCTACGTAAGAGAAACGAATTATAGCAGTGCACACCCTAACCGCGCGTACCCAGTCACCTATTGGACAAACGTCAGAATCGTCTCCAGCGCAACCTCCTATGAATAGCGAAGTAGCCCAAGCAAAAAATACATTTAAGGAGCCAGTCAGTCAGTCCACTAGTCAGTCTGCCAGTCGGTCAGGCCCACCTCAGTACCTGTGGGCCTTGGGGCAAGGCACGAATAAAATTCCGTTGGGAACCCTCGTCGATGATCGCTACGAAGTCATCGCACCTTCCATTTGGCTAGATACACAATCTCACCTCGTGCCGAAAGTCCCTGCCTCAGTGCCTGATTTTGCCTTGCCGTATTTGAAGGCACATCCATATCAGCTCAATTTGCCAGGGGTGTATGGCATTTGTCATCAGGCGTCAGGCGAAGCTGTGCTGTTGCTGAGTAATGTGCCTGTGAGTCAAGGTGGCCAGTTAATGCCATCGATTGCTGAGGCGTGGTCCGAGGCATCTGCGTTTTACCAAGCTTACTGGTTATGGCAGATGATTAGCCTGTGGGAACCTTTGAAATCTTTTGGGGTGGCAGCTAGCTTACTGAAGAAAACCAACCTGAGAATAGACGCCTGGCGAGTACGGATGATCGGGCTATCGGCCAGCCCCAGCGACCCAAGTTTGGCCAAACTTGCGAAGGTTTGGGAGCGTACTTTTTTGCCGGATGCACAGCCAGAAGTCGCTCAGCTCTTAGAAGCTGTTTGCCCGGATTTACGGAAGAAAGAGCCTGATCTTCAGGCAATTCGAGAGCAGGTGAATGCGCTTTTGCTGCAAACGGCTGCGGGCAGAACCATGGAACTGCAAGTAGCAGGGGGAACAAGCAGCGGCCCAAGTCAAATGCACAATGAAGATGCCTGCTATCCGAGCCAACGTGAACTGCGGCGAGCGGAGACGGCTGATTTGCCCTTGCTGCCTCGCCTCGCCATTGTCTGTGATGGGGTAGGGGGACATGAAGGTGGAGAAGTTGCCAGCCAGCGAGTGGTCAGAAGCCTTCAGCTACAGATGCGCAGCTTGTTATCTGAAGCAATGGAGCAGAATCGGCCAATGCCACCCCGTGTAGTGGTCGATCAAATAGAAGCAGCCATTCGGGTTGCGAATAATTTGATTGCCCAACAAAATGACGAGCAAGGTCGCGCCGACCGGCGGCGAATGGGAACCACTTTGGTGATGGCGTTGGTGTTACCTCAGCGTATCGAAACGCCAGAAGGCCCTGTTGAGGTCAATGAGCTGTACCTTACGCACATCGGCGACAGCCGCGCCTACTGGATTACGTCTGAGTATTGTCACCAACTGACAATTGATGATGATGTCGCAGGGCATGAGGTCACAGAAGGGTTGAGTTTTTATGCAACAGCGAGCCGGCGCCCTCATGCAAATGCGCTGAGTCAGGCGGTGGGCGTGCGCGAATTTGAGCGACTACACCCCCATACGCAGCGCTTTTTGTTTACGACCAGCGGTGCGCTGCTGCTGTGTTCAGACGGCTTGAGCGATCACCATCAGGTTGAGACCTCTTGGCAAAATTACATCAGCCTAATTGTCAATAAAATTGTGCCATTAGGAGCGGCTGTTGATTCTTGGATTGAGCTGGCAAATCAGAAGAATGGCCACGACAACGTGGCGGTCGCGCTGATGAGCGTAAACATATTAAACGAGGTAACTGACAATCTGGGGCAATCTCAGCAGACGACTGAAGCAGTGGCTGCTGTCAATGGGGAAGGCGCCGTTCGAGGCACTGTCATCAACGGTGGGGCGATCGCAATTCCAGGATCCTCTGAGCTCACAGCTGCTGCTAACGAAGAAGAGATGACTGCCGCCTCACGCGCTTTACTGTACGGGGAAGATGAGGATGATGACACACCGCTCACACAGGCAGAAATAGAGGCTGTGACCATGGAACCCAGCGCCAGCAGTCGCTCTCGGGGGCAGCGTTTAGTAACCAGCCTGCTAGCACTGGTTATCTTGGGCGTAGTCGGCGTGGTCGGTATATTGCTATGGCGACAGGTGACGTCTCCGGAGCCATCGGAGCTTTTACCATCAGAGCAAGGTGCTATAGAAGATAACGTTTGGGCAGAGAACGTAGTGCAGCGCTAGAGAGTAGTGCAGCGCTAGAAACTGGAGTCCCAGAAAACGGGCAGCACGAGGAACAGGATCAGCCACGAATTAAGATGCGCTCTATGCTGTGAGAGAATAATCTGGCTCACTCATAAAATTCTGATTTGACTCATGAAAGTTGGCGATCGCGTTCGCATTAAAGCCCCTTTAACCTTGTTTAATCATCCTAAGCACCGCAACCAAGCCTACAGCGTCGAGGGCATGGAGGGGACTGTCACGGCTATTTTGACCGATTGGGAAGGCAGACCCATCAGCCCTAACTATAAAATCGTGGCGGCATTTGAAGTCGAAGGTGCCAAGCGTCCATTTAAGGCGCACCTGCATGAAGATGAGCTAGAAGTCATTGCCTAGCTTACGCTTGGAGAAAGCAAATCTTTAGACAATCAAAACCTTACGCAGCCAGAACTTGACGTTAGCTAGCTTGGTCGCGGGGCCTCAGCAAAATATCGTTCACTTCTACAGAATCTGGCTGAGACAGGGCATATACAACCGCATTGGCGATATCGTCTGCTGTGAGCACCTGAAACTGCTCGTAAGTTTCTTGGGCCTTCTGAGCACTGCCATGATATTTTTCGGCAAATTCCGTCTCAACAATACCGGGACTAATAGCTGTGATGCGAATGTGGCTCTTGGCTGCCCGGAGTTCTCGTCGAAGCGTCTCAGCATGAGCGCGAACCGCAAACTTTGTAGCAGAGTAAATGCCGGTAATCGTTGGCACCCGGTGCCCGGACATTGAGCTGACGTGCACGATGTGACCTGAGTTGACAGAGTGCATCATCTGCACCGCTTCTCGGGTGCAGATGAATAGGGCAAGCACATTAACGTCCAACATCTCGCGCCAAGCGTCGGTTTTTCCGCTCATGAGTGATGCTTTATGGCCTAGCCCCGCATTATTAATCAAGGCGTCTAAGCGATTCCACTTCGCTTGAACGGCAGTAAAGAAACTCAGGATTTGTGATTCATCTCGCAGATCAACGGCCTGAGCAAATACATCTGCGCCTCGTTGAGCAAGTGCCACCGCAGTTTCGCTGAGGAGCTCCTCTCTGCGGGCACAGATGGCAAGATCGTAGCCTTCGGCAGCAAGGCGACAGGCGATCGCGCGTCCGATACCACTAGAGGCGCCTGTCACCATCGCAACGGGGCGGTTTTGTGAGGAATGAGTCATTTCTATCTTTGGGCAGCGCGAGTTTGACGGTGGATGTTGTAAATTATATGAGAGGATTATTACAACCTTTTAAGCATTCACACTTTTCTTTCGAGGGCTGAAAAATGGATATTCGCGTTTTACTTGTTATCTCTCCGTTACTGATTGCGGCTGGCTGGGCAGGTTTTAACATTTTTAGAGCTGCCCTTGTTCAGGTTCAGGATCTACTAAATAGAAACAACGCAGCATAAGCTGGCGCTCATAGCCAGTGAGCGTTAAACCAGCGAGTGTTAGGTAGTAGCAATCACTACTTAGCGGAATCATGACTTAGCGTTAAGGCAATAGAGCTGAGGCACTAGCAATAGGACTAAAACACTGGCACTGAAGCACTAGCACTGAGGTAGTAAAGCTGAGGCAATAAAGCTAAAGTAGGGCTCAAAAATAAACTTAGGGAAAAGCTGTCTCATCTCCTTGGAGAGAGGCAGCTTTTTTTAGCTTGTTAGGATGCATCCCACGCGTTCATCTCCAACGCTTGAAGCTGCGGCATTAGCTGATCGAACGCGATGCCGCGATGACTGTAGCGTTCTTTTTCCTCATTGCTCATTTCTGCAAACGTTTTGCCCTGGGTCGTCACGTGAAAAATCGGGTCATAGCCAAAGCCACCAGCGCCCTGTCCTGATTTCAAAATTGTGCCTGGGCATCGCCCCTCTGTCTCTAGCACGATAGTGCCATCAGGCTTAGCTAAAGCAATTGCACAGACAAACTCAGCTCTTCTATCTGATTCATTGCCAAGTTCTATCAGTACTCGATTAATTCGCTCTGCGTCGCTATGGCCGTAGCGGGCTGAGTAAACGCCCGGTGCGCCCCCCAAGGCCATGACAGATAGGCCAGAATCATCGGCGATCGCCCAGCTTTTGGTGGCGATCGCCACTTCTGAAGCCTTTAGCCGAGCATTCTCAATAAACGTTTTTCCAGTCTCTTCCACCTCTAGCCCTTTAGGCTTCATAGCCAGCGTCCAGTCCAATGCTTGTAGATAATCTTTGAGCTCAGAAAGCTTACCAGGATTGCCTGTTGCAACCACCACAGTGACCATAAGAAATGCGCCCTTAATGTAGGGATAGACAGTAATTATTGTAAAGGTCAGCGTAGGGAAGACATTTTCTCGGAACCATGCTGAACAGCAAGCACGCCGTTCCGTCTTTATTCACAAGGGTCGTTATTCACAAGGGCTGATTCGCCTCTATTCATTCCTTAATCTGTCCAAATTCATTCACGCCTATCCAGTTCATTCCTTTCTAAAGAAAATTGGGAGAATTTAAATTTTACAGCAGCAGACATTGGAAATCAGATCTTTCGTCGAAGACATCATTACACCGCTACTGCTCAACCCAGCACTACAGGCTGCAGGCGTTGATGATATTGCCAGCCTTTCTGCCAACGGTATCAAATACGGCTTATTCCTCTCTTCGATCATCAACTTTGTGGTGATCGGATTAGTTTTGTTTAGCGTGATCCGAATGTTTGAGCGGATGAAGCGCACAGAAGAGGTAGACGCAGACCCCACACCGACTGAAAAGCTAGATGCAACCATGGAGCGCCTCAATCAAACCCTGCAAAGCCGCTTGTAAGATAATCAACATCAGGTTTCTCAATTCTAAGCAGCCCTGAAAAAGGCCGAGCAAAAATGACGTTTGCTCGGCCTTTTAAGCGCATTATCTAACAAATATTGCTTCTGTCGAGTGAGTTAGGATTCTAATGACCGCTAGCAGTCTTACACGACAACAGCTAACCTGTAACGGTTTCAGTCAATGATAGTGTCCTAACTAACCTGACAGATGCAATATGGAAAACTAGGATGGCTGATTAGTTCGGGCAACCAAGGCTATCGCGGGTGTCAGTGCCCGTCACAGGGTTAGTACCAGATGCGCGATCGCACATTCTTTTAATCTGAATGCGGTCAATAATTGAATCAGAAAAATCTGCCCCTGTAATAATGGTGTCAGCAAAAGAGCTGCTAGTGGCGATCGCCTCGACAAATACCGCATTAGTCAAATCTGACCCATCAAATATCACCCGGTCGGCAAAGGTCTTGGTAAAATCCGTATTCGCTAAGTTAGTGCGCATGAAGGTGGCCTTCGTCAAAATGGTGCCGCTCATATCTGCCCCTTCAAAGTTCGCATCGCGCACACTCGCTGCCGCAAAAGACGTGCCCGACAGATCTTTACCCGAAAAATCTGAACCATCTTGATTGGTCAGGGTATAGTCCACCGCATTATCCTGGGCATAGGCAGGCGAAGCGATTAGGCCAAACCCAAACAAGCCAAGGCTAAGCCACCCAAAACCGAGCAGCGCTGCGAAGAATCCTACTCGCCAGCGCATAAACAGTTGCTTGACTACCTGCTGAATCCTATGCCCAAGCCCTAATCCCATAAAGCTCATCCTTTATCCAAAAACGTCATAAGCTCGATCATACGGCGTTAAGGGATGATTCATACTGCTACCCAACAATTGATTAGTAGCCATCACATAACAGCCATCACATAACGACAACCAACCGCCATCCAAGCAGAATCACCCCCTTGAAAAAACCATTGGCCAAGAAGCAAAAAGAGCAAAAGGGCGTTAATCCTTTTGCAGCATTTCAGAGAAGTCTAAGTTCTCTGCAGCCAGTACCAGCACAGTGGGAGGCAACCCATCCATCCGAGTTTGTAGGGTCTGATAGTACTCAATCGGATCGTTTTCTGGCACCGCTAACCCCAGAAAGACCAGATCCGCAGACTTGGAAGATGCCTTCAAAATGTCATTAAAGGGCCTGTCCTGAGCGCGGATAATCTCTGACTTAGCGCCAATGCGTAGGCTGTGGGTCAAGTTTGCTAAGTTCGCTTCAGCCGACTTTGCAGCCGTCTCATCATGCACCACCAGCTTGAGGCGAATATCTGCCCCGCGCCACTCCCAACTCGTGCGCAGCAAATACGCCAAAATTAACATCAGTCCGCCATTTGACTGTAAGCCACCCCACCACACATCAATGCGTTTGGTACTGCTGCGCCCAAACAACGGTGGCAAGAAAGATTCTGTCCCGTCTTCTGGTCGGGTATCACGATAGATGATGACGTTGCGCTTGGCATCGTGGCACAGCTGAATAGTGTTGCAGTAGCGCTCAATGCTCTCAGAGACCAGTTCTTCACTGTCTCCAATCAGCACAGTGTTTGGCACTAATGGCCCCATGCCATAGGTTTCTAATAGCTTTTGGGTGCCCTCGTAAGGGTTATCAGCCGTAATAATTTTGGCAAATGCCTGTACGCCTTTGCGATCTAAAAAGTCCCGTAGGGTGGTTTCGGCTTTTTCCTGCTGAGAGATACTGCGAGAGCCCCGCGGCAAAATACTGGCCACAGTAATCAGTGCTTTATTGTGAGTAAAGGCACGGGCCATTTCAATCAGGTGCCAGCGCTTAGTGGGCGTGCCGGAGAGAACCAGCAAATGAGGCCGCCAGTTTTTAGGATCGGGCGTGTTATCAATATTTAACAGCGCGCGTCTGGCAATGGTCATCCACACACCCTGTCGCACGTCTCCCCAAGTACTTTCAATTTGTCTGCGCTCTAGCCAAAAGTAAATCAGGCCGACAATAATCAGCGCCACGATGGTGGCCATGGGATTGATGAGAAACATCACCCCAATGCAACCTAACGCACCTAAGAAAGAGAGTGACCAGTGAACTTTGAAGGTGGGGCGAAAAGAGGGACTTTGCAAGAAACCTTCAGTAGCAGCAGCAACGTTGAGCACCAAATAGGTGGTGAGGAAAAACATGGAGAGGACAGGCGCGATCGCATCCAAACTCCCCAAACACACCACTGCCAATACAATCCCAAGTGTGAACAGCGTGCCATAGCGCGGATCGTCATTTACACCACTGCCTTTGCCTAACCATCGTAAGGGCGTTGGCAAAATGTTATCGCGAGCTAATGCTTGCAAAATACGCGGCGCACCCAAAATGCTGCCGATAGCGCTCGATAGCGTCGCACCCCATACACCCAAGATAATCGTGTCGATTTTGAGGCTACCAAACACCGCTATACGCTTCATCACCATGAGATCAGGATTGAGCAGTGCCTGGGAAGCGGTAGGTGTGCGCATGGACAAAATGAAAGGAATGGCCATGTAGATGAGATAGCCAACACCGACTGCGGCCAGGGTGCCACGGGGAATGGAACGGATGGGATTTTTGAGATCTCCCGACATGTTGACACCGGACATAATACCGGTAACCGCTGGGAAAAAGACGGCGAAAACAGCCCAAAAACCGACTCTTTCCACGGTTCCAAAATTGGCGGCGTCGGAGGCGACCGGCACCACGTCGTGGCCGAATACCAACGCCAGTAGCGAGAGCGCGATCGCGGCCATGATGAAGTACTGCGCTTTAATCGCAACATCTGCTGAGGTTAAGGCTAGCGCTGTGACCAACACAGTCGTAATCACAGCCACAACCACAATGGGCGCGTTCGGATAGACAAGCTGCACACTTTCTGCAAAACCAATGGTGTAGAGTGCCACAGATAGCGCTTGGGCAAAGTACAGCGGAATCCCGACTGCGCCCCCCGTTTCAATGCCCAGTGAGCGGCTAATCATATAGTAGGCGCCGCCTGCTCGAACGACTTTATCCGTCGCGATCGCACTAATCGAAAGCGCCGTTAGAAAAGTAATCGAAGTGGCTATCGTCACAATCAGCAAGGTGAGATACAGTCCCACTTGCCCGACCACCCAGCCAAAGCGCAAATACATAATCACGCCCAGGATGGTCAGAATGGACGGCGTAAAAACGCCCCCAAACGTTCCTAATCCAGTCGCTTCGTTCTTTTCACTCAGCGATGAAACCTTAGCTGAATCGGAAGTCATAAAAGTCTAAATAGTAGAACTTGAAACGATATCGTTGAGCGATGCCAAATGGTCTGGGAACCAGAGCCGTTCTACAGTTTAGAAGGGTTCGTTCGTTTAGGCGATATTACCTGCAACAAAGCAATCAAAATCCACTGCTCCCCATGGCTTCTTCTATATCCTCTGACACTCAGCCCCTTTCTCAGTGGCAGCGCCTACTCAAAAATGCAGGCACCTGGCAGGGCTCCTTTACCCAGGTTTCCCCCTATGGAGAAATCTTGATAGATACCCCCACAGAAGTGGCCCTCCTTCCCCAGGGAGAAAACCAATCGGCTATGCGTCAAGAAATTCGCCGCTATTCCAATAGCCCATCGCCCCAAACTACCGTGCTCGAATACAGCACCTTGAACCGCACGATACTATTTTTTAAAGATGGCGCATTTTCGCAAGGCTCTGCCCAGTGGGGGCCATTTTCCACCTTTGGCACAGAGTTAGGACTGATTTCAGGGAACCGGCGGCTGCGGATTTTGCAGCAATTTAACACTGACAGCGAACTCGACAAAATCACCCTCATCCGTGAACAGCTTCAAGGCAGCGAATCTGATACCGAACTTGCCGAACGACCTCCGCTCACCGTAGAGAGTCTGATCGGCACCTGGGAAGGCGAAGCCATTACCCAATACGCTGATCTGCGGCCCGAACAAACCTATCCCACCCAGCTCACCATTGCAGCCACAGGCCGCAATCAGATCAGCCAAACACTTTCATTTAGCAGCGCGGCGCCCCCGATCACCTCAACAGGCACCCTAGAAGGCCAACGAATCCTCTTTACGCAAAGAAATCAACCCATTCAAGTTCTACTCCTGCCAGATGGCGGCTCCAGCACGTGCCCTGTCAAAATCACCCCACGCCAACCCATTTACTTAGAAGCGGGTTGGCTACTGGATGCCCACACCCGGCAGCGACTGATTCGTCAGTACGATGGAGCAGGCGCCTGGGTGAGTTTGACGTTAGTCACTGAAACCAAGTGTTAGTAGAATCAGGCACTCAGGCCGCTCACTAAAGCGTAGATAACGCTTTACGCTGTTTATCTTCTGCGACAAAGCGGGTGAACAGCCATCCAGTAGGGGCACTCAAACAAAGAATCGTTAGCACCGTTTTGACAAGACTCATCGTTACCGACAACACAGGACTTGTTGTTGTAATGCCATTAAGCGCCTCAAAGATAGGGTCACTAGGCTGTAGCAGAGCCATGAGTGGATGGAGAACAACGGCAATGAATAGGTGAGTGCTGAGAACTATCCAAAACCAGCGAATAGCGTGGTTGACTCGGGAGCGAAAGAACAACCCCTGAGCGATGCCTGCCCCTAGCCCCCAGCTTAGCCCTGTAGAGAGGGCATATAAGCCCGTATAGCCTATAGCAATGGGGGTGTAGGCCATCAGAAGATTGTAGAGAAAGAAAGAGAGAATGGTGTTAAGGGCGATCGCACCCAACCATGAAAACGCCTGCTGTTTTCTCGGAAAATATTTACGCACAACAACACCTTGGCAAAAGGCTAAGACTGCGACGTTCAGCAGCAGCGGCCCGCCAGAATGGGCGTAGTAGCTCATAAAGTCACCCAACAGTGAGTGTGGTGCCAATAACGTAAGTCGATAAAGCAGGATGTTAATTGCACTGGCGGCGAATACACCCGCAAGGCAGGCCATCGTCCACGCCCTCAAGATTTTGGTATGCATGGCAAGGCGAAGAGTTTGAGCAGAACGGTTCATGTGACGATGGTTTTGATAGGGATAGTGACCTATCAGGGCGATCGCACATTATTCTGCACACCCGCTATTCACCATGTACCATGCACCATGCAAGGCACTCTAAAAAAACACTGCTGTCACCTTCGGTAAGGGGTAATACTTCAACTCCTGCCAATCATAGGTGGGAATCAGACGCGCGAAATAATCACCGTTTGCCTGCTTACAGCACACATGCAAGCCTTCGCCATTACGTAAAATCTCCACCGGCTCCGCCTGCATAAAACCTTGCGCGTCAGCATGCAGCGATCGCTGAGCCGCTAAGGCCAAATACGCCCTATGCGTTATTTCACGCCACTGGTAATGGCCATTTTCCCAATCTTGCTTAAGTTGAGGATACGGATCTTCAAAAACGGGACGGCCAAACATCATAACTGACAAGAGATGCTGCAACCGTTAGCATTCCCCCGAAAGATCCAGCCGACCTGAGTGAATAAAGTGATCTCGTTGAGAAAAAACGAACCACCTCACATCCCGCTTTTCCGTAGAATCACAGACCTTCTGCCACAATCTGCAGTCCAAAATCTACAGTCTCAGTTATCGAATATCGCAGCCAGCCAGCAGTCCCGAATGCTCAACTCACTAACCGTTCAACTCACGCTATGTTGACTCAGAAATGATTGGCAGAGGCGCCTTAAGGTAGTGCTGGAGAGCCTTGCCAATCAAAAACTCTGCGCCACAAACAAGCATCACATTGGTCGCAGATCCCATATACATAAAGCCAAAAATGGCAAACCGCACTAAATAGGGAAACTCTTGAGGAGAAACGCTGCCCCGCAGGCTAATCAGCGCAAATGAAACATATAGACATAGCAGCAGTATGAGCAAGTTTCGATAGCTCAGCCAAACACTCAAAAACAATCGACGACGTAACAGCCATTCCAACCCGCTCACCACCAGGCTATACACCAATAGATAAGGAGCCAGATAGGCCACAAAGATTTTGCCCAGTCCTTCAAAGTCACCAGAATAGTCTGGCTGTCCGGTCACTGATGCGATGACGTAGCGAATAGCCTCAAAGGCAGGGTGTGACGACGCTGTTACAGGCTGCCCATCACCAGAAGCCATGATCAAGAGCAACAGCAAAACGGCAGCCACCAGATTACCCAGCACGGCAACCGCCAAGATGGCCCGAAGCAAATTGAGAAAATAGCCAACGGCAAACCGTATTAAAGGCCTCAGCGCATAAAGTCTTAGATACGAAAAGTCACGAGACATAATCAGCTTGATCTAACCTCAGCAGTCATGTCTGCCCAGTTTTCCCACTATCTTTACTCTGGCAGGTCTTGCTCTAGTAAGTCTTTCTCTGGCAGATCTTGCTCTGGCCAGTCTTACTCTGGCAACACTGCCTAGCGATGAACCGGATGCTGCCCATAAAAAGGCATCACCGTTCCCCATTCAGGCCGTTCCCCAGCCCGCCATCTTGCCAGGGCCAACGCCATCACGCCCGTCACAGAAACGGCACTTCCTTCACCCGCCGTCATTTTCACCTCTTCAATAGGGTGGCCCTTATCCTGCCACTGCCTAACCACGCTCTCCCACTCGCCCTGCGGCATCACCGTTTCTGCTCGCACCATCTGCAAGTCACCGTTTCCATCAGGCCGAAAAATCGCACCATACACCGCTTCCCGTTTCGCAGGCATCGTCACGACAATATCTTGAACGATATTGCTAATATCTGACCCCAGAAATTGGGCTGCAACGGCCCCCAAAGAAGACACACCAAACAGCGGAATATCTAACTGCTGCGCCAACGTCCGCGCCACGACCACACCAATCCGGGTGCCGGTAAAGCCCCCTGGCCCCTTCGCGACCGCCACAAAGCTCACATCTTGCCAAGTGTGCGGCGCAATGAATTCCATCATCTTCACATGGAGCTGACTAGACACTTCTCGCCCCAAGTCCCACACTTGATGCCGATTGTCTACAGCATCATCTAAAGCCTGAATCATTAATCCAAGCTGCGGGCTACTGGTATGAATGGCAAGCCCCAACATAGGCAAACAAAGGTTCTAAACTATAAAGTAGCTTTTGAATAATGCCACGTAGCCACCCCTTCGATTGCCCCTCGTTCCCGCTATTGCTTCTTCATGTCAGCCAAAACCTAATGTCAGCGAGTCCTGCCGCCAACGAATCTAGCTGTGAGCTTTGCAAGCGCATATGCCCCAAGCTCACTGTGCATCACCTAACACCCAGACAGCAAACCAAACGAAAAAACAAGCGACGCCGGCAAGACTTAGGCCCCACAATTGACATCTGCCCGCCCTGCCATAAACAGGTACATGCTTTATTTACCAACCAGGAACTAGCTACAGACTTGCATTCGGCCGACTTGCTCAGATCACATCCCGCCATGCAAAAATTCTTGACATGGATCATCAAGCAAGACCCTTATAAGAAAATACGCGTTCATCGTTAGCAAGCGTTCACCGTTAAACGCTTCCCGACAAGTTCAGGGCACAGCAGCGTAGCAGAGTCTTATGCTTCGTGGTGGCCGTGAGTCCTGCTACGCCAAACTGTCACTACTAGCAGAATCAAACCCATAATGTCGTCCGCTATACTTTTGACTTGACCGTTAGCAGGATCGCTAGCAGGGTATCTGGAGAAAACTATAGATGACAAAAGCGGCATCAAAAGGATGGCCTGATATAACCAAAAGCGCGATCGCTCAGCTTGGCACTATCCGCATTGCCTTCAGCGTCATGGCTCTAATTGGGTTCATCATTCTTGGTGTACTCACCAAAGCCAACATCGGCTTTGATTTTGAAACCGACCAAATTATCTGGCTACAAACCAACGTCACTGGCCTGTTGGGCAAGCTGCTTTCACTGACTTACTATGCAGGCGATACCGAATCAGCAGGGGTCGTAACCGCTATTGTGCTAATACGGCTAGCCCTCAAAAAATGGTGGCAAGAGGCCCTGTGGTTTTCAGTAGCAACAGCCGGTGCTTTGATTCTGGTAGGAGAAGTCTTCAAGCCATTCTTCGATAAAGAACGCCCACCTTTTTTTGACAATCCCACCATTCATGGCGCAGCTTTCCCCAGCGGCCATGCTACCGGCAACACCATCCTCTACTTTTTTATTGCGTATCTGCTCACGCACAGCTATCCCCACTTAGGTCAAGTGCTGCACTGGCTCGCGGCTGGATGGATGATTTTGATGGGCATCGGCAGTCTGCGGGTTGGCTCCCACTGGGTCACAGACATTTTGGGCGGCTACTGTCTGGGTTTTTTGTGGCTAATGGTGTGCATGACCTTGCTCCATGCCTCAGCCAGCATTCCCTGGGTCAAAGGCTTGCCGCATCGCCAACGAATTTCAAAACCAAGTATCGGCGCTCACTGAATCGGCACTCACCAAATCGCCACTCACTGAAAGCGCCGTGTCACTTTTATCAACTCATTTCTTCCGGCTCTTACGCTCTGCTAACCGAAAAAACTAATCATTGCATTGCATCAACTTTTATACCCACTGCATGTTGGTGTGAAAGAATTACAGGCAACTATGAGTGTGTACGGCAACAGGCACCAAGCCCTGATCCGAACTATTAGATCAGTAGAACATAGGTTAGCAGCAGGGCTAAAACATGGGTAACGTATATGCGCTTTTGGTAGGCATTGATCAATACGACGAAAGGCTAAACGTGCCGCCGCTTAAGGGCTGCGTAAATGATATTCAGCGGATACAGGGGTATCTCAAAAGCCGTATATCGCCAGAGGTTGAGGTACATATACGCGCTCTAACCAACGAACAGGCAACGCGCCAAGGCGTTATTGAAGGATTCCGCCAGCATCTCAGTCAGGCCCAAGAAGCGGACACAGCGCTGTTTTATTACGCAGGTTATGGCGCTCGCTGCATCCTGCCACAGCAAGCTTTAGAAACACGCATAGCCCCCCTCACCGAAACGCTCGTTTGCTACGACAGCCGCATAAATGCAGCCCCCGAAAAGCCCGATAACAATCAGGCGGCTGAAAAGCAGGCACCAGAGCAAACTCACTGGGATTTATCAGCCCCAGAATTAACGCACCTATTGTCAGAGGTTAGCCACACCCAAGCCCATGTCGTTGCCATCTTAGATGCCCGGCAAACAGCACCTGACTTGAGATCGCGCCCCCTCTCAAGCCTCATTTCTAGCCAGCCATATACCGCTAATCAGTCACGCACCGGACGCTACGTTCTACTAAAGGCCAGCAACCTGACAGAGCAGGCTCAAGAATATTTCAGTAGTCTCCAGCCTATGGGAACGCAACCCAGTGGCGCATTCTCTTACTTTCTGTACAAGTCTCTAGCCGCTGCCAACAGCCAACCCACTTACCAAGACTTATTTCAACAGACCAATGCGCTTGTCCGCAGCAGCATGCCCACCCAGTCACCGCAGCTCATCGCGACCCACCCAGAAGATCTAAGCCTGCCGTTTTTAGGCGAAGCTGGCACCACATCACCGCACACTTTTATCGTTCGCCACGATGCAACTAAAGGTTGGATTGTGAACGGCGGCGCTGTTCACGGGTTACCAGCATCTGCGGGCAATGAAACGACAAAATTAGCTTTATTTCCGCAAGCAGCCACGCCCCAGCAAATGGCTCACATGGGAAACGCCATTGCCACTGCTCATATCGAGAGAGCTCATCCGCGATTTTCTGCGGTTAAAAGCGCTCAGCTAACCAATAAAAACAAAGAAGAAACCTTTAAAGCGCTGATTACGGATCTTGCTATCCCCACCTTTCACGTGCATATAGAAGGCGATGCTGCTGCGGTCAGTGCGCTTCAAAAGGCGATCGCCACAGCTGGCCCCAACGATGAACCATCTTTGTACGTGCAGCCCACCGACCTCCCTGAACAAGCAAGCTTCCACGTACTCGCCCAAGATGGGAGCTACACACTCACCACACAAGCCATTAGCGCGACTACGCTAGATGCCAGCGAACTAGAGGTAGCGAGCGCGAACCGAGCGCCCCTAATCCAAGCCGCTTTGAATCAGGCTGCCTTAAACCAAGCCGCTATGAGCCGAGCCATACTGAGCAAAGCACGTCCTCTAGTAGCGCCTATTTTAGGCGGCTATGACGCAGTTAGCGCGGCACGCATGTCCGCTGCCCTAGAGCACATTGCCCGATGGAAAACGATTGTCGAACTCGCTAGCCCTGCCCTCCCCTCTATTCAGGACGCTGTCAAAATTAAGCTCTACAGTGGCGATGAAGCCGAGAAGGAAGATGCCACCCAATTCACCGCCGATCAGATCCGGCTGATGTATCAAGATGGCCCCCCGCATAAACCCCAAGCCCAAACGCCACCTCGGTTCCGCATCAAGCTGCACAATACCAGCCACCGCCCACTTTATTGCGGCCTGTTCTATCTCACTGAGCGCTTCAAAGCTGCTGCTATCAAACCCAATGAAGTAAACCACATTGTGCAGCTCGCCCCTGGCGAAGAAATGTGGTTTGCCGACGGACGGCCGCTCTATGGAACGGTGCCAGATGAGCTGTGGCAACAGGGCATTACTGAGTGCCAGGACATGATAAAACTAGTCGCTTGCACTCAGCCATTCGACCCAACGCTGATGAACTTAGGGCCATTGGGAAGCCCCATCGGTGCGTCTACCCCAACAGTCAACATAGAGGATGAAACAGTTGCCCACTGTTTCAATCAACTGATGCAGCGCATCATCCATCGTGAGATTCCTGCCCAGACAACCGATCAAACCTCTGTACAGACAAATCTAGCCACAGCCCACTGGACAACCTGTCAGTTTGCCTTCACATCTGTGCGGCCCTCACTACCCGTGCCCCTTACGTCATATGCCCCTGCCTCTATCGGTGCAGATGCGGCCTCTGCCCCCAATGTAATTGTGCACGCCCATCCCCAGTTCACAGCCATAGCGCGACTCACTACCCAGGCTCAAGCGGCTCGCACCTTTGGATTAGCGGCGGTAACCTCGCTGCTACAAACTGATCCTTTTTGCTTCAGCGTCAGCCGCAATAGTGCATCTGGTCTCAGCGTGCTGCATCTAACGCAACTCACCAATGTAGAGACCGTCACGGCGCAGCAGCCCTTGCGCATCGCCACAGACATTGTTTTGGAAAAGGATGAGTATATTTTGCCGGTCGCTTACGATGGCGAGACTTATCTACCGTTGGGATACGGCAAAACAAACCAGGGAAAAACGCAAATTTTCATCGAGCGACTCCCTGACCCATTCCAGCCAGCACAATCGCGTAAGAAAGGCATTTGCATTACCTTTCAGAAGGTAAAAGCGACTCACTTAGCAGCTCGGCTGAGTCAGCGGTACGGCCAGCCTGTAGCGTATCCACTGCTATCCGCAGCGCATACAGAGCCATTTGGCGAAGTACGCTACACCCACAATGCCGAGGCGATCGCCTTCAAGGTTGAACAGGCTCAAAAGATTGCCCTCTACTTACCAGGGCCTTTTAATGACACCGAGGCAGACTTGCCCTATCTCAACCAAGCCCTTATTGCTGCCAATGCCGCCGTAGAGGCCGCAGCAGAGACCCCCTACGATTTGCTCCTCACCTTTGACTACGACGCCCTTGAGACTGCTTTTGAGCAAAACGCCGAATGCTTAGCTCAATGCCTGGCCAATGTCGGCCTAAGCGCTAATCACACCAAACAATTGCACGTCATTGCCCACTCCACCAGTGGCCTTATTGCCCGCTGGTTTATTGAACAAGCCGGGGGCAACGCTGTTATTGATCATCTACTGATGCTAGGAACGCCCAACGGAGGCATCAGCCCAGATCAGCTTCAAACCGGTGCCACCGCCGCGATCGCCCTTAGCCTCAATGGTCTCTCCCATCTGCCTACCCCGATTAATACCATCGGCAACCTTTTCCGCTGCATCAGAGACACCCAGCAAAATCTCACGATTGAACAAGCTCAGCCGCAATCGGACTGCCTGCAAACGCTACTGAGCGCCGTCGATCCTGGCACTCCATACACAATCCTGACAGGTCAGCTCAGCAGTTACGAGGTCTTTGAGTCGCGTAGCGCTCGTCCTGAGCAAGTTATTTTATGCAAGCTCACCGACCGCGACTCCACGACCTTCCAAAGCCAGATAGTCGAAGCCCGAGCCAATGACCTCATCGTCTCAGTCAGCAGCATGAGGGCGCTTCCTGGCACGTGGGACACCCCGGCAAAAAAAAGACCTATTATTTGCCATCATTTAGACTACCTCACCCATCCCGAGGGGATTTTTGCACTTTCACAAGCGCTTATTCAGGCAGGAAAGCAAGTGCCTAAAGCGATTCCTGAACCAGCACCTGAATTAGCACCCGAATTACCACCCGAGCAAGCGGTTCCTGAACCTGAACCAGAATTAGCGCCCGAATTGGCACCTGAGTTAACGCTTGAATTACCACCTGAATCAGCGCCTGAGCAAGCGATTCCTGAACCAGCGCCCGAATTAGCGATTCCCGAGTTAGCACCCGAACCAGCGATTACTGAACTAGCACCTGAACCAGCGGTTCCCGAGTTAGCACCCGAACCAGTGATTGCTGAACTAGCACCTGAACCAGCGATTCCCAAGTTAGCACCTGAACCAGCGATTGCTGAACTAGCACCTGAACCAGCAATTCCCGAGTTAGCACCCGAACCAGCGGTTCCTGAGTTAGCACCCGAACTAGTCTCCGAATCAGCTCCCGAACCGGCACCTCAGCCCATCCACACAAAAGTAGCCAAACCGCTAGCGATCGTGAATAAAGCAGCGATCGCATCTACATCAGCGGGCATTGCCATAGCCAACCGTGCTATGAGTCTTTTCCGGCAGCAGCCACTGTCTCATACATCCGATAGCGAAGCCTCTAGTTCTATGAATGAGCCTCCCCAACCTCCAGAATCGACTCCGCCAGAACCGACTCTTTCAGAACCGACTCCCCCAGAACCGACTCCTCCAGAGAGTAGCGCTCTAGAATCTCAAGCGCCTGAATCTTCTCCGCAGCCAGAACCTGAAGCGCCAGCACTTGATACCCCAGAACCTCCGCAACCAGAACCTGAAGTTCTGGAGCCTCAAGCGTTAGAACCTCAAGCCTCGGAAACTCAAGTCTCAGAATCTCAGATTTCTGAACCTCAGAGTCTTGAGCCTCAACTGACAGACCCTCAGCTGACAGAACAAAAACCCTCAGGAAACGAAGATCTAGCAATCGACGCTTTAGAAACGCTCCGCCAACCAGATCAAACACCCTCAGGGCAGGCGTCAAGCATCCAGTCGCCAGCAGTCTCTCTCGAAGACAATGAGCCAGCTGCTGTCTATGCCCCTAACTATGCGCCCTCTCCAGAATCTAAGAGTTCTCCACTGTCGTGGATATGGATGCTCTTGATAGCCGTCCTTGCGGGCCTAGTCACACTGGGTTGGATACAGTACTTCAACTCGCCGGCCACTCCATCAGAACAAGAGACTAATGAGCTTGAGCCCAAGTCACCTGAGCTGGAGATACCCAGAATTCCAACCGGAGACGAACCAACATAAGCCCCTACCGCGCCTGACAGCGAAACCTGAGCAACGTTTTCAGGCGACGTTAATTGCAGGCGCAGCGTTTATTCTGCACTACTGTCAGTAGCAGACTCTGCACTGGCTTCCGCAGCAGCTTTGGCCTCGGATTCTTTCTTCGCAGCTCGCTCCGCCTTATCTTTCTCACGCTGAGCTTGCTTCTTCTTCTCAGCTTCAATCATATCTTTCATCACTTCTTGAGCCTGCGCCATCTTCTCTAAGTTGCCGCGATACAGCTCAACATCTTTAATCAGTAGCTCACTATTAAAGCCCAGCGCCTCGGCGGTTTCAGTGAGCAGTGCCTCGCGCTTCTCCTTATCTGCTAACGCTGATTCGTCAATCGCTTCAATGACGTTGTACAACCCAGTTGTGAAAAGGCGGCTGTATTTGTATTTGTCGTTGCTAATCACCTGATGGAAGGTATCTTTCAAAATACCGCCACCACCTTGCTTAGCCTCTTCCAAAAGAGACTTAAAAGCTTCGATGGAGGGAACCTGCTTTGCCGCGTTGCTAGCGTTCTCCGCGTCGCTGCGATACTGAGCAGGGTCACCTTCTACCGCAGCAATGATGGCATTGTAAATAGAAAGCTGGTCGCTTTCAGGACTGTAGCCTGCCATAAAGCGATCAAACACACTGACAACACCCAATGCGTAAATAGAATCGTAGGCAAAGTTGACGTTTACTAAGAGCAAGTGCATCTCCACCATAAGCTCTTCAACGACACGGCGATAGAGCGCGCTAATAGGGCGGGTGTGCGCGCCGTAGAAAGCTCGCTTTGTATCTGAAACCGTGCGGACGTTATTCACAAGTTAAACGCTCTTAAATTAATAGTCTTTGTAAACATATTGTTACGCTTCTGCGCCGCTTTGCCAAGCCATTAGGCTGAGTAAGTTCACCCAAATAGCTAGACAACACTCCGACCAGTGAATCTTGCCAACATCCTTTGAGCCTATGCCGACCTCTCTACCAAGCACGCCACTCGACACGCTTACAACCTATCTAGCCGGAAAATTTGAGAATGGAGCCCAAGCCACTGAGTCACCTGTTTGGTTTGTTCACTTGCGTCTGTGGCAAAGACTTGTCCCCGCACTGACCTCAGAAACAACGCGCACTTTCTTCATAGAGCAAGCCAGCGTAGTTGGCCAAAAGCCACCCTACCGCCAAAGAATCTTTCAGATTAAAGAAAAAGACAATCAGCTCCGAGGGCAGTACTTTGCGCTTTCACAGCCAAGCGAGTTTATGGGTGCTGGCACAGATTTTCAAAGGCTAAACGCACTCACGGCCTCTGATCTGGTGAGTCTGCCGAACAGCGAGTCACATATTCAATATCAACTCAAGGGAAACGGCTACCAATTTCAATCTGCTCTTCCGAATGGAAAACTATGCTCATTTGGATACAACGGTCAGCGCCGATATGTATCCTTAGGGTTTGATATTGAGCAAAAGCCAGACGGCACCACAGAACTGCTGACCTATGATAAAGGCGTAGACCCTGACACTGGCCAAGGGCTTTGGGGTGCACTAATGGGCCCTTTTCGGATGATTAAGAAGCAGTAAATTCAGGAGGGCGTGCAGACAGAGCCGGATATATCACGCTGCTGTGGCTGTCTCAAATGGCCTAGCTAGCGCTTCTTCTTCCGTCTCATAAATCTCAAAAACAGAGTCCATCATAGTGACTTCAAAAACAAGCTTTGCTTCTGGATGAACGTTGCAAATACGGAAGCATCCACCTGTTTTATCA
This sequence comes from Cyanobacteria bacterium P01_D01_bin.105, assembly GCA_039025345.1. GTDB lineage: Bacteria > Cyanobacteriota > Cyanobacteriia > Phormidesmidales > Phormidesmidaceae > Phormidesmis. The sequence continues at coordinate 56,021 of JBCCOO010000008.1, forward strand.
GCATCACGCATGCCCGCAACAAGAGAGGTTAAACCAGAACTGTCAATAAAATTGACCTCAGCAAGGTTAACCAAAATGTTAGGCATTTCAGAAGAGATGGTTTCTTGTAGCTTGAGGCGAAATTGCCACGCTGTCGTGATGTCTAGCCGCCCAGTGGGGGCTAAAATAACAACCTGCTTACCGTCAGAGGTCGTGAAATTTCGTTGCTCCATACCGTTGCCACTCGCTTATGAGATTCTGAGAAGACGCTGAATCGCGCTTCGTTTGACCTCTAGAGTGCCCATGGAAGGCCATGATGAACGGGAGTTACTGCTACATATTTGCCCAGTCTTGTGGCTGTAAAAATACGTCGTACAGCTTTGCTTCTGGTGTTCCAGGTTCGGGATGGTAGTTATACTCCCAACGCACCATGGGGGGTAAAGACATCAGAATAGACTCGGTGCGGCCATTAGTTTGGAGACCAAATAAAGTGCCCCGATCGAAGACGAGGTTAAACTCCACATACCGGCCTCGGCGATAGAGCTGGAAATTACGCTCCCTCTCGCCATATTCGTCATCCTTGTGGTTTTCTACGATAGGTACATAAGCAGGCAGAAAGGCGTTACCACAATCTATAGCGAAGTTAAAAATGTCTTCCCAACCTCGTTTGGGTGTACTGCCTATCTGCTTACTGTATAGAGCGGCAGGTCCATCTTGATTGTGCCCTCTATAGAGCTCGCCCCGCTGACCATTCTGGTAGTCAAAAAAGATTCCACCAACGCCTCTAGGTTCTGCTCTGTGCTTGAGGAAGAAGTATTCATCACACCAGCGCTTGAAGTTGGGATAGTATTGGTCGTTATGTTTATCGCAGGTGTCTTTTAGGGTTTTGTGGAAGTGAATAACGTCTGCTTCAGTGGTGTAGTAAGGCGTAAGGTCTATACCACCGCCAAACCACCAAACGGGACCTGCCTCAAAGTAGCGATAGTTCAGGTGAACAGTGGGAATGTAAGGGTTGCGCGGATGGAGCACCATAGAGGTACCCGTGGCATAAAACTGGTGCCCTTCAGCTTCAGGGCGCTTGCTCAAGATAGAGGGTGGAAGCTTGTCGCCCCAGACTTCGGAAAAGCCAACGCCACCTTGCTCAAAAACTGCACCTTCCTTCATAACGCGGGATCTGCCACCGCCACCCTCAGGGCGTTGCCATGCATCTTCTTGAAATTTGCCACTACCATCGACAGATTCTAGCTTTTGACAAATTCTATCCTGTAGGCCTTTGAAGGCATTACTGACGCGATCGCGAGAACCTTCGGGGGGTAGCACGGTTTGAGAAGAAACCGTTGTAGAGGCTGTTTCTATGGTAGGGATTGCAACAGCTTCAGCACGAGGGGCCTTTGCAGAAGAAAGAGTCATAGCGGATCGATTAATTACCTTCCTTTAGTCAAACATGATTTGGAAATAGGTATTGCAGTTTCGCAATAGAGCGTGACAATCTGTGACAATTTAAGAGTGTCCACACCTGGCTTTTCATCAGGGCGTAAGTATCTTCAGGGTATGCACCTCTAAACATAGCGCCACTGTTCGAGAGGGAAGCTACTTGAAAGGTAAGCTGCTTGAACGCTGTGGCAAAATCGAAAGCCATATGTAAATTAAGACGCAAATGCTTCTCAAGCTGAAAGGGGTCGTATAATCTAGCAGTCATCCAGACTCTTGTCAGTACGCCCATACTCAGTAAACCTATCTATAAATGTAAAGACATTGGTTTAGGTAACGAACATTGGCTTAGTTATTAGTGTCAGGATATCTAGTTAGGTGTAGTGATACTTAGTTGATTCAACCCTTCAGTTCGACTACGCAGAATGAATAGCGCAGCGGAGAGACCGCAATGGTGTGGTTTGATAGCAAACAAATAAGATGGTCAATGGACTGGATGCATTGGCTAGGCAATAAGCTGGCACCGCTGTGTGCTTGGGCAAAAAATAATGTCAATCGTATCCGTAGTGTATGCAGACGCATGAGTGTGCGTGGCCCTGAACCTGTACGGTTAGAGATGCTTAGAGCCACGCAAATTGCCTCTGCAGATACGCTGTGGAAAATTGTGAATAACCTGGCTGATTTAGAGCAGTGGCATCCACTGGTAACTGGAACGAATGCGCCACGAGGCCAGCAGGCCAAACCAGGTTTAATCTACCGTACGATGAGCCGATATCTGCCGCTGTCAACTCAAGTTTTTGTAGAACGGGTGCTGCCAGGTGAGCTGTTAAGTATGCGCTTGTTTCCGCTACCGGGATTACAAGAGCGAGTAACCTACCGAATTATTTCTACGCTATGTGGCACCTGCGTTTTATATTCGATTACGTTGAGTGGGTGGCTGTCACCGTTTGCTTGGCCGGTAGTCAAACCACAGGTAATCAAAGTGGCAACAGCGCTGGTAGAAGCTGCGGAGCTGGAGACAACTGGGCAGTGGCGTGAAAAAAACAGCCTTCAAAAGAGCCGCAGCTTGCGATCGCATCAAAGAAAAGACATTTTCGAATAGAGTGAAATGGTAATTTTGTACCAATAGCACATTGAAGCTAGCGCGCTGGTGATAAGGCTCCGAAATAATTCACTGAGCTGTCGATTTTTTCTCCATAGCGTTTACGGTCAATCGTGCCAATTGAATAATAGGGATGTCATTATCCCGTAATGCTGTCCATTGAACGCTAGTATTTTTCCATAGCGCTAGACTTTGTCATATCCACACCAAACTGCTCATAGTCCATGATTAAAACGCTCGATAAAGAATCTGTTTTAGAAGTTCTGAAGCCTGTTCAAGACCCAGAGTTGCAAAAGAGCCTCGTTGCACTCAACATGATCCGCAACGTGACAGTAGACGGCGGCAAGGTTAGCTTTACCCTAGTGCTCACGACACCAGCTTGCCCATTGCGCGAATTTATTGTGGAAGACTGTGAAAAAGCAGTCCGTACGCTTCCCGGTGTGGAAACAGTGAATGTGGAAGTGACGGCTGAAACACCTCAGCAAAAGGCTCTGCCGGATCGCACAGGTATTGAAGGGGTCAAGAACATCTTGGCTGTGACGAGTGGCAAAGGTGGCGTGGGCAAAAGCACCGTTGCGATCAATCTTGCTGTAGCCTTGGCTAAAACAGGCGCAGCCGTAGGCTTAATAGATGCAGATATCTATGGGCCTAATGCACCGACAATGATGGGACTGAGCGAAGCAAATGTCACTGTCCGTGATGACAATGGTGAACAAGTCTTAGAACCTGCCTTTAACCACGGCGTAAAAATGGTTTCGATGGGCTTTTTGATAGATAAAGATCAGCCCGTGGTGTGGCGTGGCCCAATGCTCAACGGTGTTATTCGTCAGTTTTTGTATCAGGTTCAGTGGGGCGATTTGGACTACTTAGTAGTAGACATGCCCCCTGGCACAGGCGACGCACAGCTTACGCTAGCACAAGCTGTACCCATGGCAGGCGCAATAATTGTCACAACACCTCAAAACGTGGCACTGTCTGATGCACGGCGCGGCCTCAAGATGTTTGAGCAGCTGAATGTGCCGATTTTGGGTTTAGTAGAAAACATGAGCTACTTTGTTCCTCCAGATGCACCAGAGAAAAAATATGCCATTTTTGGTACGGATGGCGGTGAGAAGGCAGCGTTAGAGTTAGGTGTTGAGCTATTAGGCAAAGTGCCGCTAGAGATGCCGTTAAGAGAAGGTGGCGATAACGGTTTACCCATTGTGTTATCCCAACCGGAATCTGCCTCTGCCACAGCTTTAATGAATGTAGCGAAAAAAGCAGCCGCTAAAATTTCAGTGGCAGCGTTGACTTAGATGAGACAGCAGTAGGCTTCATTTTTATTCTTTTTTGATATGTCTTCTTACTCCCCAAACCTGATTCAGCGGCGTTGGAAACGTCTCTTCCAAGGCTGGCAAGGTGTAGATTGGCTACTGTTTTTACTGCCTGTCGGCGTAACAGCATTTTCTAGCATCTTGATTGCCAGCACCCAAAAATATACAGGCGAAACAGGTTTTGCAGTCAATCATGCGCTGTTAGGAAGCATTGGCGCGGGGGTTGCGCTGTGGATTGCGCGTAGCCGCTATGAGGTATTGCTGCAGTGGCGCTGGATTATTTATGGAGCCACAATTGCGTCATTAATAGCTGTTATGGCGGTTGGGACAGAAGGGCTTGGAGCGCAGCGATGGATTAGTATCTTTGGATTTAACGTACAGCCATCAGAGTTTGCCAAGTTGGGCGCAATTATTACGCTCGCAGCCACACTAAAAGATCGTGACGCACCGACGTTGTTTGGGATGGTAAAGGCGATCGCAATTACCTCCGTGCCTTGGGCGCTCGTATTTTTGCAACCTGACTTGGGCACCTCGCTGGTGTTTGGTGCAATTGTCGTTGGAATGCTGTACTGGAGTGGCACCAACCCAGGGTGGCTGATCTTAATGATTTCACCCCTGGTGTCAGCAATCGTATTTCACGTATCTACACCGGTATGGATTGTTTGGGTTCTCACCATGGGCATTATTGCCTTTCGCTCGCTCCCTTGGTGGTCTTGGTCTAGCGCAGTGATTGCCATTGCCGCCAACTTGGCATCTGGGAAGCTGGGCGCAGTGATGTGGGGACTGCTAAAGGACTACCAAAAGGACCGACTAATTCTGTTTTTAGACCCGGACAAAGATCCTTTGGGCGGTGGCTATCATCTCATTCAATCGCGGATTGCCATTGGCGCTGGTGAGATGTGGGGCCGGGGTCTCTTTCACGGCACTCAGACGCAGCTTAGTTTTATTCCTGAGCAACATACAGATTTTATTTTTTCGGCTGTAGGCGAGGAGCTAGGCTTTGTCGGTGGGATGGCACTGTTGCTGGCGTTTTGGATGATCTGCTTGCGCTTAGTGATGATCGCGCAAAATGCGAAGGATAATTTTGGCTCTTTATTGGCAGTAGGCGTACTGTCTATGATTGTGTTTCAGGCAATTGTGAATATTTGCATGACAGTTGGCCTAGCGCCGATTACGGGTATTCCACTGCCATGGATGAGTTACGGACGCTCTGCACTGCTGACAAATTTTATTGCAATTGGATTAGTTGAATCGGTGGCTAACTATCGCTTCAGGCTGAAGTTCTAGTGCCTGTAATCATTAATAAATTACAGAACCCTAGTCTTCTCACAGCATTAAGCCGATAGTTGGGGTGAGCCATGGATTCTTTCTCGGTCATCCATCAACTTTTAGCTAAAGATCTCAGCACACCGCTCGTTCTGTTATGAGATTTCAATGATGTGCCAGATAAGCATTTTTTATCTAGTGATTTTCGTTTCGTGATTGAGCTATTGAGTGCTAAACAAACACTAGGCGGGCGTTGAGTTCAGCGCTGTTTGTGTTCTCGAATATGGCCACGACTTCTGAAGAACCGCCTTGATAGAAGAGATACGTGTCGCTGCCTTGTTGTTGTTTACTGTAGTCACTCGCTGAACCATGAAGTTGAACAATATCTTCAGAAGCATCGAAATCAGTGATGAGCGCATAGTCTTGAGTCCCACCACCAAGGTAATAAGCTTGGTCAGTATTTCCGAGGATAAAGGTATCTGAACCTAATCCGCCGCTCAGGAGATCTTGTTCAAGGTAACCAGCAGCGATCGCATCACTCCCCTCTAAAACATCATTGCCGCCGCCGCCTTCCAGCGTATCGCTGCCAATTCCGCCATACAGAAAATCATTACCCTCAGCACCTGTAGGTGCTGCCCCAGCAGAACCGACTTCACCAGTTGCCAACTGACCAATTTCTTCGGCACGTAAGGCCCGGTCATAGACTCTAGCATCATCAAGTGCACCATCCAAGTAAGCATTGGCTGTTGCATCAACGCCTAAAAACAAGGCTTGATTGTTGGTTTCAAACGTAATATTTGCAGTGTGAGAACTATCTAACTGGCCATCAATATAGAAGCGAACACTACTGCCATCATAGGTAACCGCCACATGTTGCCATTCACCAAGCGTCAAGCTGGCATCCGAGGAATATACTTGACCACCATGGCCATAGCCATAGTTAGTTTGAAGCAATAACTTGCCACTAGCCATTACGCTTAAGCCATAGGGAATCTGAGACGTACCCTTCGTAATTAGGCCATCCCAGTTTTCAAAAGAATCTGCCTTCACCCAAGTTGTCAAGGTGAGGTCTTGAGTAATATCAAGCTCATCGTAGTCAGCCACAACTACCGTATCGCCAGCCGTTCCACTAAAGTTAAGAGCACCCCCCACAGCACCTGAAGTCCAACCACTGTCACTGAAGCTTCCTAGTATGCCTTCATTACCGCCAGCCGCGTTCTGAGCACGGGTGCCAGTCGTCTCATCCAATGCCCAGTGACCAACTAAGCCATCACTCAATGAGGAAGGTAAAGTACTGCCACTGCTACTAAGCTGATCGTCTCCGTACAACACATCGTCACCACCATTACCGTAGAGCGTGTCGTTACCGCCACCTCCAAAGAGCGTATCGTTATCTGTTGTATTAATCTCGATAACACCTTGGTAAATCTGTCCAGGCTGACCGCGATCGTCCCACTGTTGGCTGCCTGACCTGTTGAAAATAGCGTAGTCTTCGCCTAATCCATGGTCATTGGGTTCATTCGGTGACCAGTTCGTATAAGTCACTGCTTCGCCATTTACCCACTCAAACTGTCCTTCAACTGCTTGGTCAGTGAGTCCAATCCAAAGTTCTCCTGCTGTACCAAAAGAATCGTGTAGCCAAGCTTCTTCAACTGCATCATTAATGGTGACAAGGTTCCCCCCTAAGCTTCGCGCCTCAGCTTGGGCTTCTTCCCAAGAGCCTACATTGCTTAGTAAATAAGTATTGCCATTGTAGGCTTGCGCGCCGCGCAGCAAACTGCTAGACGTATCGCCCTGCTCGTTGCCGTAGATAATATCGTTACCTTCGCCGCCATAAACCGTATCATTTCCTTCACCAGCTTGAATGAAATCATCGTTGATAGTTTCATTGACAGGTAAGACAGGCGCAGAAACCGGAACAAACTCTACATAGTCAATGCGTGCTCTTTCACCAGCATCACGTAGACCCTCCAGTCTTAGCTCATCTCCAGCATTCACCTGAATTTGAGTAGCAATAGTGCGGGTTACAAAAGTTTTGTCGTTGACGCTAGCTGAACCTAAATTTTGGTCTAATTGCCAATCATCCAGTTCAACACCCTCTAAACTTGCCGATATTCTTCCGAGTCCATCATTTTCGTCATAGTAAGCAACAACAATATTGTAGTATCCAGATTCTCCAGAAAACTCAGTGGTTGCAATGCCAGCAGAACCAGTACGAATAATTTGACCACCAGAAGTATTATTGCGAGATTGCAAACTGTAGCCATTTAAATGCATCGATTCCGCTTCTATGCGAATCGGGCTACCAAGAATAACAGGCTCACTGTTAACAACAACTGACTCAGAAGCAGCTTCGCTGTTTGTCACGTCACTGGTCAAATCAACTTTCACAAAGTCAACGTAGTCAATGCGAGCAAGCTCATCACTGCCGCTACTTTCGCCTCTGCGACCAGCCAGCTCTAAGATATCTCCATCCTTAAGAAAAACGGTACTAGCGACTGTTCGCGCTGTAAGCGTTTGTGTATTGGCCGACGAGGAGCCAAGGCGCTGATCCAATGACCATGAATCTAGCTCTGCATTGTTAAGCGCTGCAGAAATTTGAGCGATGCCGTCATCATTCTCATCGTAGTATCCCACCACAATGTTGTAGTATCCAGCTTCTCCAGAAAAGACACTTAACGCCTTCCCTTCTCCTTGATTACTAACCGCAATCACGCTTCCGCCAGAAGCAGTGCTATTAGACTCCGTGTAGTAATCACCCACTAACGACATCGATTCCGCCTCTACCCGAAAAATGTCTCCGGTAGTGGCGGCCGTAGCCAGGGTGGTTACACCCTCCTGCCCAGAATTTGCTGACGTTGTTGAAACAGAATTGCCACTTGATACCTGCTCTAACGGTGTCTCAATCAAGCTATCGAGCGGAATGAATTCTATGTAATCAAAAGCTGCATGATCCTTACCGTCTCCTGTTGCGGTCACGATAAATTCATCACCACTATTTAAGGTTATGTTTTGCGCGATGGTGCGAGTGTAATAGCGGTCTGTTTCTTGATTTAAATCAAAGCTGTTGAGTGAAGTCCCATTTAGAGCAAAATCCAGCTTGCCATCGCCGCCAACTTCATCAAAGTAGCGCACCACTACCATGTAGCTTCCTGATTGGCCCGAAAAAGTGGTTCTTGAAGTGGATGTACCATCCGTCTTGACGCTATCGCCAGAATCATTACTCCAATTTCTATGAATGAATGCATCCCCTGTCAGGTTCATGCTCTCAGCTTCTACTCGAATCGGGCCATAGCTGGGGCTAGCGGGCGACGTATCCTCTGTACCCTCGCCGCTTTGGGCTTGCAGCTGTGTCCTCAGTTGCCGCAGCGTTACTTCACCTTCTGTTTCTACGCCTTCTGGTTCTATACCCTCATAGGCATCACCGTAGATTACATCGTTACCGCTGCCCCCCATAAGCTGATCACGGCCTTCATCACCAATGAGAATGTCGCTATCGGCTTCCCCCATTAAGCGGTCATCGCCCTCACCACCGGCAAGCACATCGTTACCGCTGCCGCCTTTGAGGTTATCTCTCCCATCGTCTCCACTGAGAATGTCATCGCCACGGCCACCGCTAAGAATGTCATGTCCTGCTTCACCATGCAGTTCGTCATCATCATTCTCTCCAAGCAAAAGGTCGTCATCCTCACCGCCGTACAGCAAGTCGTTGCCGTCATGACCGTAAATCATGTCACGGCCCGCTTCACCCCAAATCACATCATGACCAGCCTTTCCATCAATGAGGTCATCGCCCGCGCCAGCCTTAATGCGGTCTTGCTTTCGGTCGCCAGCAATGATGTCATCATCGCTGCCCGCATAAAAGGTTCTGGCCCCTTGGCCACCCACACCGCCATCTGCCTGCTTCTCATCTTTATGGCTGTTGCCTTTATGTTCGCCCTTATTTTCTGCCGTAATAAAGAACGTATCCAGTTGCTGCCACAGCTCACCGTAGCCCAGCTCTAGCATCTCTGACTCAAACTGCTGCCACAGCTCGCCATAGCCCAGCTCATACATCTCAGTTTCAAACTGCTGCCACAGCTCGCCATAGCCCAGATTGAAAATGTTGTCTTCAATCATCTGCCAGAGTTCGCCATAGCCCAACTCATACAGGTCATCGCCATATTCCTGCCAGAGTTCGCCATAGCCCAATTCAAAGACAGACCACAGCTCGCCATAGCCCAGCTCGAACATACTCTGCTCAAATATCTGCCAGAGCTCACCGTAGCCCAGAGTATAGAAAATAGAGCCGTCGTCGCCCGCTCGCGTTTCGGTCAAAGCCTTAGAGTCTAGGCCTAAGTCCTTAGCCACTTCTTTCTCAGCTTTTTTCAGCAGCTTGTCTAGGTCTAAATCATCTTCTAGCGCGTCATAATCTACATCCCAGCCCAAGGCATCTAGCGCTTGCAGGTCTAACAAACTTAAGCTGGTGCGCTCTTGGTAGGCCAAGGTGGGATCCATAATGCCCATCGCCATCTGCAGCCGCTCCCAGTGGCTGGCTTGGTAGTTCGCGCCATTGGAGAAATTACCGAGGTTGGTCTCGCCGCCATCAACAGAGAAGTAGCTGTTTTGACCAAGAGTAAGGTCACTGACGGCCCCATCGGGGTTGGCGATTTCACCACTGGCATCGCTGTGGCGAAACAAATCGAGCACGGTGATGCCTTCCGCTTGGGTTTCACCCGAGTACAGCTCGCTCAGTTCGAGGGCGCCGTCTAGACCGCTGACAAAGCCAAGCTGATGGCCAATTTCATGCATGGCCATGCTCATGAAGTCGAGGGTACCGGGAGGGGCTTCGCCACTGCGGGTGTAGTCGTAGTTCCAATCGAAGGCGTTGCTCACCAGGATGTAGCCGTCGAGGGCGTTGGGGTCGACCAGGTCTCTATCCCACGTGCCGCTGCCATCTAGGTCGAGGGCTTCGTCCATGCCCAGGGCTTTGGCTTGAGCACTGGTGAGCAGAATGTTGGTGTTGCCATCGACGACTTGGCCATCAACGAGGACATCGACGGTGTTGCCATCTTGCAGATGCTCGACAACCTCCTCATCGATATCGCTGTCGGCGTCTTCATCGGCGTATTCTTGATAGATGCCGTAGTTTTGTTCGTGGAGGATGGGAATGGCCCCGCCGACAGCTTGACCGTCTTGGCCCAGACTGGCGCTGGAGGCAATGTGGAGGTTAACTTCAACGTCGTCGGTGAGGTAGCTGGACCATATCATCGCGGCCAGTTCAAAGCCGACGCGCTGTTCTAGCGAGATGCTGGGGTCGTACGTGAAGTTGAACTGTACCATGAGTATTTAAAAGCACTCTAAAATAGGAATTAGTACTTTTTTATACCCACGCGAGTCCGGATGCTTATGTGCTTACACGAGAAGTCGTGCAAAGATTTGAAGAAGATGTGATAGCGGTAGTGAGCTACGCAATTAATAAAGGGGGCTACAAACATACGCTCGCAACCCCCTCATTTACTTTTGCTTTATTTAATCGCTTCTATTCAAACCCAAGTAGGTCAAATATCTCACGGTCTTTAAGTGGATTCACCTCTAGCGGTTTCGCGTCTTCAATCATACCCTTGGCAAGTTTGAGATACTCTTGCTGAACTTCAAGGACTTCTGGCTCAGGATCCATCTCGAAAACGGTGCATTTCTTCAGACGGCTGCGGCGAATGGCATCGACAGTACGGAAGTGTGCGAGGGTTTTGAGGCCAACGCGCTCGTTGAACTTATCAATTTGATCGGTGCCTTCACTACGGTTTGCAATAATACCGCCGAGACGGACTTTGTAGTTCTTCGCTTTCGCTTGAATGGCCGCAACAATGCGATTCATGGCGAAAATAGAGTCGAAATCGTTAGCAGTCACAATCAGGCAGTAGTGAGCGTGCTGCAAAGGCGCTGCGAAACCACCACAAACCACGTCACCAAGCACATCGAAAATAACAACGTCAGTATCTTCAAAGAGGTGGTGCTCTTTCAATAGTTTGACGGTTTGACCGGTCACATAGCCACCGCAACCAGTACCTGCTGGGGGACCGCCAGATTCAATGCACATTACGCCGTTGTAGCCTTCAAACATGAAGTCTTCGGTGGCGAGTTCTTCGGAGTGGAAATCGGCTTCTTCTAGAACATCAATCACGGTCGGCACCATCTTTTTAGTCAGCGTGAAGGTGCTGTCGTGCTTGGGGTCACAGCCAATTTGAAGAACACGTTTTCCAAGCTTAGAGAAAGCTGCAGAAAGATTAGAAGAGGTCGTTGATTTACCGATGCCACCTTTTCCGTAAACAGCGATAACGAGCGCGCCCTGTTCTATCTGGATGGAGGGGTCTTGGTGTACTTGGACGCTGCCTTCGCCGTCTGCGCCTTGGTTTACAACGCGGGGACGAATATTGTTGGATACGACCATGTGTGTTCTCCTGTAGGTGGTTTTGGTAGGTAATTTTTGGTGAAACAAGCTGGAATTTTGTTTAGGTAGGGACTTTGCATACAACGCCCCTACGGCAAGATTTGGGGGTTTGGGTTATTTGCCGATGGCAGCTTTGGCCTCGTAGAGAGTGTCTACTGTGATGGTAGAGATGCCGCGATCGCCCGCAAACTTCTCTGTATTCCGCTTCACTTTGCCACGCACAAAGAACGGAATCTTTTTCAGCTCGGCCAAACCATCTTGACTCCAGCCAATGTCGCCATCATTAGAAGAAGATTGTTCAGGAATAGCTGCCATTTGCTTGCTATCTGAATTTGCAGCGGCCTCTACCGGTGCTGCATTCACACTCTTCTCTGGACTTGTCTCCTGATGGGGAGCCGTATGCAAATGGCTCATATGGCCCTCTGCAAACTCGAAGTCCTCTCGGAACATGCCGATAAGATGCTCTTCTAAGCCCATCATTAAAGGATGCACCCAATCGTCAAAAATAACGTTTGCGCCTTCCCAACCCATTTGGGGAGAGTAGCGAGCGGGCACATCTTGAACGTGAATGGGGGTAGAGATGACGGCACAAGGAATGCCGAGGCGTTTAGCGATATGGCGCTCCATTTGGGTGCCCAGCACTAGCTCGGGGGCGGCTTCAGAAACAGCTTGCTCAACAGCTAAATAGTCATCGCTGATCACAGCTTCAATACCATGTTGCTTGGCAACGGCACGAACTTGCTTAGCAAATTTGCGGCTGTAGGTGCCGATGCCCACAAGCGTGAAGCCAAGTTCTTCAGTGGCGATACGGGCAGCAGCGATCGCATGAGTCGCATCGCCAAAGATAAACACTCGCTTACCCGTCAAATACGTTGAATCCACAGAACGCGAATACCAAGGCAACCGAGACGCACCTGGCGCAGACATAGAAGACAACCTCGACGCATTCCAGTTGCCCAGCGTATCGGATTTGGAGCGCGCTAAAATATGGCTGACATCAATGCCTGCAATCTCTCCGATTTCCCCAATAAAGTCACGAGTGGCACCCACGCCAATAGGCACTGTTTTCACCGTAGGCTGAGCAAAGTTTCGCTTTAGCCAGTCGCAGGTAGTCTGAGCGATTTCGGGATACAAACAGATGTTGAAATCTGCGTCTGGAATCCGCATCAAATCGTCTGGAGTTGCCCCCAAAGGTGCGATAACATTGGCATCTACGCCGATTTCAGCCAGCAGCTTCAACACTTCTTGAATGTCATCGCGACAGCGGAAGCCAAGGGCAGTCGGGCCGATGAGATTAGCCTTGGGGCGAATAGCGGGGTCGCGTTCGGGGCGTTGGGTGCCGGGCGGAAAGACATGGGGGAGGAGAAGCGATCGCACCAAGTGATAGAGCGTTTCACTCGCACCCCAATTTTCTTTTTTTGAATATGCAGGCAGCTCCAAACTCACTACCGGAACGGGCAGTCCCATACTTTTAGCGAGTGCCCCCGGCTGATCTTGAATAAGCTCTGCGGTACAGCTTTCACCCACTAGCATCACATCTGGCTTAAAGCGCTCGTATGCTTCTCGAACAGAAGTTTTGACCATCTCAGCCGTATCGCCGCCGAGATCTCTTGCTTGAAATGTGGTGTAGCTTACAGGAGGACGCTGATCGCGCCGTTCAATCATGGTAAAGAGCAGATCGGCGTAGGTATCACCTTGTGGCGCATGAAGGACGTAGTGCACGCCTTCCATTGAAGTAGCAACACGCATCGTTCCCACATGAGGTGGGCCTTCGTATGTCCAAAGCGTTAATTCCATAGAAGATAAAGAAGAAGAAGGGGGGAATCGGAGTGTGGCTATAGCAAAGTGCGGATGCATACTCGCGGAGAAGGCTAGCGCCTACGCACTTTGCTAGTTGAGCGAGCTGCCGTTGTGTAAGGCTTCTAGCGATCAGTTAGCGTCCTAACTCACTCGACAGAAGCCATAGATTAAACGGTGAGTCGTCGTCTGCGTTCTGAAGATCTCACGAAAAGTTCTGCTAAATCTGCAGCTTGGTCGTAACCGTGCAAGGGAGAGAACACAAGCTCAATCGACCATTTGGTAGATAGCCCTTCCGCTTCTAATGGGTTTGCCAAGCCTAAGCCACAAACGGTGATATCTGGTTGGGCTTCGCGACAGCGATCAAGCTGTTTTTCCACGTCTTGGCCTTCAGAAAGAGCCGTGCCTTCGGGCAATAGGGAAATTTCTTGATCCATCAGCAGACGATCAATGTAAGGGGTGCCAACTTCAACAAGCTCCATACCGCACTCACGGGAAAGAAAGCGAGCTAGGGGAATCTCCAACTGAGAGTCTGGGAACAGGAAGGCTTTACGTCCGTTGAGGACTTCTTTGTATCGATTTAATCCAGTGTTGGCACGGGCAACAGCGGGGGCAATCACTTCTTCAAGTCGCGCCGCGTCTACACCCCATTCTGTGGCAGCGGCTTTTAGCCATTCAGTTGTACCTTCGATGCCAAAGGGGTAAGTAGCCGGCAGCAGTTCTGCGCCACGTCGGATGAGAGATCGCACTGTATCACTCAAAAACGGCTGGGCAACCAAAAGCTTTGTGCCTTTGCCTACACTGGGCAAGTCTGACGCACGACGCGGCGGAAAGAAGGAAACTGGCCCAATTCCAAGCTGATTGAACAGTCTCGAAAACTGATCTTCAACAACATCGGCGAGAGACCCCACCACCATCAGAGCAGGCGCCTCAGTTTCCTTTTTCGGCAGTACTGGCACCATCGAATTCAAGCAAGCATCTTCACCTTGCGTGAAGGTTGTTTCAATGCCACTACCGGAATAGTTGAGAATTCTCGTCTTAGGGAAATACTGACGATTGAGCTTCTCAGCCGCTGTCGCCAAGTCCAGCTTAATGACTTCTGAGGGGCAAGAGCCGACTAAAAATAGCGTGCTGATATCGGGGCGACGCATCAGTAGTTCTTCAACGACGCGCTCTAATTCTTCGTTGGCATCTGCCAAGCCGGCTAGATCTCGCTCCCCCAAAATTGCTGTTCCAAAGCGAGGTTCTGCAAAAATCATCACACCCGCTGCGGATTGAATGAGGTGCGCGCAAGTGCGAGAGCCGACGACCAAAAAGAATGCATCCTGCATTTTCCGATGTAGCCAAACAATCCCTGTAAGCCCACAAAAGACTTCTCTCTGTCCACGTTCTTTAAGAACGGGCAGCGCCTGAGGAGAGGACGCGGTGCTAACTGTGTCGGTCGGAGTATCCGTGCAAGCCTGTAGCGCCATTTTTTGCCTGTAAAGAGGTTTCAGTAATCGCTGCTGTTGGAAATCCTCTGACGAAGATATTTTCCCTTCACAGCAAGATTCAGTATAGTCACCTGATTTAGGTCGATTTACGCTCTCTAGTCCTTTATTTACAATCGGCCATCAATGTTCATGATGCAGTCATTACACACTTCAGGAAGGACTTTTCTCTGATTAAAATAAACTGTTGATATATGGACTAGAAGAGTCTGCGTATAAGCATCTTTGCCATCATCACTTCAAGTAAATCAACTGATACAGAAGGTTTGAACACAAAGAGAGCCTCATCTCCTAAAAAGATGAGGCTCGTTAAACAAAGCTTCTTTTAGAGGTTGTGTTATTCAATAAAATTGAACTTTCAACAACTTATGTATCGCATTGTGTTTTGTGGCTTTATCCATTGAGTAACGCTTCTACAAATTCGTAGCTGGAGAAGGGCCGCAAATCTTCGATACCTTCGCCTGCGCCAATGAAACGAATAGGGAGTCCGAGCTGCTGAACAACTGCAAGGGCAACGCCGCCTCGGGCCGTTCCGTCTAGCTTGGTGAGCACGACCCCGCTAAGCTGTGCCGTTTCTGCAAAGACCTGGGCTTGCCGGAGGCCGTTTTGGCCTAGCGTTGAATCCAAAACGAGTAGGGACTCAACATTGGCGTCGGGAGCTTTTTTGTCGATGATTTTGCGAACTTTAGAGAGTTCGTCCATTAAGTTCTTTTTGTTTTGCAGTCGTCCGGCAGTGTCGATAAGTAGTAGCTCAGTGCCGCGTGAGTTAGCCGCACTAATGGCATCGAAAACGACTGAGGCAGGGTCAGTGTTCTGCCCAGGGTTAGCAATCACCTCTACACCGCTGCGCTGGCCCCATACTTTGACCTGCTCTACCGCAGCAGCGCGAAAAGTATCGGCTGCGCCGATGAGGCACTTAAAGCCAGATTTTTTAGCAATATGGGTGAGTTTGCCAATAGTGGTGGTTTTGCCGGCACCGTTGACACCAGTCATCAGCCAAATGCTTAGTCTGTCTTTTTCGGGCGTAAAGGTAAGGTTGTGACCGCCTTCGAGCGGAGCATCCAGCATGTCGCGTAGGAGTTTTTTGAGGTAGTTAATAGCCTGCTCTGGGGGCAGCGTTTCTTCCTTTAGGCGGGCCTGTAAGGCACCAATAATTTTGTCTGTAGCGGCAACGCCAACATCGGCTTGCAGCAGCAAAGATTCGATTTCATCAACAGCTTCATCATTGAGTGGGCCTTGCCCCACAATGGATTTGAGCTGATTGACGAGGCCGCGACGGGTTTTATCGAGACCTTGGCGCAGTTTATTGAGCCAGGTAATTTCTTCGATAGAGATTTGGTCAGGGCGACGGCCCTGTGAGGCGAGGACTTCCGCAGACCAAAGGAATGCTTCGTCTAGGTCAATGTCTAAGGGGACAAAATTGGCTTCACTGGCCGACTCAGCAGAAGGGTCTGGTTCCGGTTCTGGCTCTAGGATGGCTTCGGCTTCTAGCCGCTCCAATCGCTCTTCACGTTCGGCTTGCGCTTGCTCTGCTTTGGCCCAAAAGGCTTGAACGGGGGAGTCTTTGCGAGAGTCTGCGGTGTCTTCTTCTACAGAAGCGTCAACGGCTTCAGTTTCGGTAGTGTCTTCAGAGGCGATCGCGTCCTCAGTCGTATCAGCAGTTTCTGACTCAGCAGTTATCTTCTCAACCGTGACCGTTTCAGAAGGGTCGGTCTGGGAAGGTTCAGCCTCAACACTTGCTTCTGAAGAGGCTGCTTCGTCGGCTGCAGTTTCGCCTTCTTGGCGTTCTTGAATATTTTGATACGCCGCTTTAGCCCACTTTAGATAATCTTCAGGGCTAGCTGGCGCGGCGGCTTCTGGTGGCGTCTCTTCAGTATTTTCGTTTTCGTTGGCTTTATCCGGCTCATCGTAGCTGCGGTCAAACCAGTTAAAACCTGTCATTACCCTAAACTCACTTGTATCGCTTGTAATGCTTGTCTTCCATAGACTGTCTTTCAAGGCTATTGAAAAGTACCTACCTCACGGTTAAGCACTGCTGCCATAAACTGACTAGCTCTCTTCTTTTAGCTTATCAGTCGCACGGCGTAAAACCCCATTGATAAAGCGATAGCCGTCTTCATCACTGTACCGTTTGGCCATCTCTATCGCCTCATCTATGGCCACCTTAGTAGGCACATCCACATGCAGAATCTCTAGCATGGCAAGGCGCAGAATATCTCTGTCTACGCGGGCTAAACGCCCCATATTCCAGTACTCCATCGCTTGGTTTAGCTGTATGTCGACGGCATTATGGTGAACCGTCCATTTGTGTAACAAATCACAGGCGTAGTCGCGAATGTCTTGACGCTGAACTAAAGCAGTCAGATGGGTGGGTTCAAGGGACTGATTGAGCTTAGCGATCGCTGCTTTCACGAGCTCAATCGCCGATTTAATCTCCTGCCTCGCATCCGCAATGTCTGCGGTTCTCTGCGCTTGGGCAATCAGCAGCTCATTGCCTTTGTCTAAATGCGCGGCCGCCGCTGTGAGTGAGCTGCGCACGGTAGCCAGTGGTTTTGCTTCAGCCTGCTGGGCAAAAATGAGTAGCTCTAAGGTACTGCCGACCTGGTTGATAGCGGTTTGAATCAGCGCAACAGCAGGCTGGAGGCGATCACGCTTTGCATCTTTTTCAGTGGTCCGCGTATCACTCTCCAACATCATCTGCTCGCCGCGCTGTAACGCACCGACCGCAGTGCCTTCCTCGCCTGGCACCGTACTTAATATCTCACGTGCGTCCGAGCCTAAGCTTGTCAGCGCCTTCACAAGCAGCCTATCCAACTGCTTGCTCGTCATCGGGTCATGGCTAATCTTATCCCCCTGCCGTCCGAGGCCATCCGCAAGCTGGCTGACCCCCAAAAGGGCCATTTCACGGGCAATAGAGCGTGCCTTCATGCATTTGCCTTGGCTGAGAACCCAGCTATTTTAGGTCATTACCGTCTCAGACGGCAGCTCAGATGGGGGGATCGGATCCGACAAACCGCTGCGGTTTAGGCGACTACTCCCCGAGACTTCAGCCGCTAGGTTAGGGCCGACAATGCCGCCAGAAAGTAAAACCTTAAAGGCATCTTCTATGGAAATAGACAAATTGAGAACGTCATCTTCAGAGACGATAGAATACCAGCCGCTAGTAGGATTAGGCGTTGTGGGAATAAAAACGCTGATCATCTTGTCAGAGGTGTCCGGGATCGCAGCGCCTGTAACGAAGGCGATCGCCCAAAGGCCCCGGCGCGGATACTCAATCAGCACAACCCGTCTAAAGCGACTCTTGGAATCTTGAAAAACGGTTTGCAAGAGCTGCTGAATGGTTTTATAGACAGAGCCTGCCAGTGGGATCGACTGCACAATACGCTCACCAACATCCAGAAGCCATCGCCCTGCAAAGTTACGGGCCATCAGGCCGATGAGCAAAATGGCCAACAGCGGGACAGAAAGACCGATCCCCAAGTTAATCAGCCATCCCCAAACAGGGTTAAGTTCGGTAAAGGGGTTGAGTCGATTGGGAACGCGAGTTAAAAATCCCACGACCCATATGGTTACATTTACCGTAAGCCAAATCGTTGTGGCCAGTGGAATAATCACCACTAGCCCCGCAATGAGGTCGTTTTTGAGATCCTGCTTAAACTTTTGCAGCACGATGTATCCACCCGTCCTTGGTCTACCTGGTCTTGGTTGCTATCGAAAAGTAAGGATGCAGTCTTACTTTTCGAGTCAGGTTTGGCTTTTATTTCATCAAGGGTTCGTCCAATGTGATCGTTCTAACCAATCTGACAAATGCTAGTTAAGATGCTTCAAAGCTCCTTTCACTATATCAACATTCACTGATCCCCTTGCCGCTATTCGTGCCATTCCTACGGAGACCCTTGCCCTGCGTATAGCAAAACGGGAGGTGCTATAGGCCGAGAATCTGACGAGCCAAGTTGAGGTAGATTAAGACCCCTAATACATCCACAATCGTTGTAATAAAGGGCGCTGACATCAGCGCGGGATCTAGGCCAAAGGACTGGAATAAAAAGGGTAGTCCTGCTCCAGCACTGGAGGCCAAAATCGAGATGCCCACCAGCGAAACACCCACGGTGATAGCAACCGGAAAATCAGCTGGGTTACCGCCCTGTAAAAAGTAGGCCCAAGCTGTGACGACAATCCCCAGCATTAACCCCAGAAAAGCACCGGCGATCGCCTCGCGCCGAATCACCTGAAACGCATTCTTAATCTTCAGCTCATCAGTGTTCAATCCTCGAATCACTACTGTCGATGATTGCGCACCTACGTTGCCGCCCGTACCAATTAGCAACGGAATAAATGCGGCTAAAACCACCACGCTTTGCAAAATATCTTGCTGAGAGCGAATAACAGCTGCTGTCACCGTGTTGGTAATTAATAGCACCGAAAGCCACACTACTCGCTTACGGGCCACATCCAGCAAATTGCTCTGAAAATAGCTATCGCCACCGGATTGAACGCCGCCTAGCGTATAGATATCTTCGGTCGCTTCTTCTTCAAAGATGTCGATCACATCATCCACGGTGATAATGCCAACCAGCCGATTTTCGGTATCAACGACGGGTACAGCCAAAAAGTCATAGCGCTGAATGATGCGAGCCACTTCTTCTTGATCGGTGCTGGTCTGAACAGAGACCACCTCGCGGGTCATAATTTCACCGATGGACTGATCGGGCTGGCCGACGACGAGCTGACGTAAGGACAAAATGCCCGTGACCTGACGGGCAAAATTAGTGACAAATAAGTAATAGACTGTTTCACTCAGTTCGGCCTGGGCGCGAATGTGATCGAGCGCTCGCGCCACCGTCCAATTTTCTTTGAGCGCAACATACTCTGGCGTCATAATTCGCCCAGCTGTCTGCGCTTCGTAGCCCAGCAGCAGGGCCGTCGCCTGTCGCTCTTGCGCACTGAGCTGCTCTAGAAGGCGGCGGACGACTTTAGCCGGCAGCTCATCAAATAAACGCACCCGATCATCTGGCGACATCTTATCGACAATATCGATGAGATCTTGTCGCTTGAATTCTTCGATGAGCGCCTGCTGGACAGAAGAATCGAGCTGCTCGTAGACTTCGATCGCTTCGTTTTTGGCGATTAGGCGAAATGCGATCGCCTGCATCGTCTCGGGCAACCCCTCAATCGCTTCGGCAATATCTGCAGGCTGTACGGGAACTAGCAGCGCTTTAGCGCCCCGAAAATTATCTTCTTCTAAAAGCACCTGGAGCTGCGATCGCACGAGTTCTGTCAGCTCATGGCGAGAAATTGTCGGCACTGTAGATTCACTGTTTGGCAAAACCTTTCCCTCCCCACTGGCTCCGGTCTTACTCTATACAACGGCCACACGAATGACCAGAGTATGACCAAAGCATTGCTGGTCAGCAGTCAGCAGCGCTCACCTGCGTAGGGAAGGGAAAAATGCACTTTAAGCCGCTTAACCTAAGCCAACAGCGACCGGCACCACCGGCTTTGCAACAGCAGATTTGGCAAAGATAGGGCGGGCAACACTAGGTTTTACACCCCTGGGACGCGCAGGCACTGAATCAACAGAACCATCAGGCACTGCCGGAATAGAGATTAAGCCCTGGGCAGTGTTCGCAACAGAGCGATCACGCCCTCTTAATTTAGCGGTATAGAGCGCTTCATCTGCGCCATGGAGCAAGCTCTCATACTGCGGGTCGTTTGGCGTTAGCGTACAAATGCCAATGCTCAAACTCACAAATGGCTTAACTAGCGAGGCTTGGTGAGGTATCTGGGCACGGGCAAGCTCTGAGTGTGCGGCCATAGCGACCTGCTGCGCACCGCTGGCATCAGTACCCGGCAGTAAAATGGCAAACTCCTCTCCCCCGTAACGCGCAACCTGGTCATCTTGGCGGTGGGTGGCGCGCACCAGCACATCTGCCACTGCCCGCAGACAGGCATCCCCGGCAGGGTGTCCGTACGTGTCGTTGTAGTGCTTAAAATAGTCAATGTCGCATAGTAAAAGAGAAACAGGCTGTCTGGTTTCGGCAGCTGTTTGCCATATCTTTGGCAAGGTCTCATTGAAGCTGCTGCGGTTAGCAACTCGCGTCAGGCCATCGGTAAAAGCAAGGCGCTGTAGGGTTTGGTTTTCTTTCGCTAGCGAGGCTTGAACCTCCTCTTGCTGCCGCAATATGGTGTTATAAGACCAAATCTTTTGGTGTAGGCTCGCTTTTTCAGCTTCTAGATGCCGCATGAGATGCACCTTGCGGAGATGCCGCTCTAGCCGCAGCCAAAGCTCCTCAGCTGTTGTCGGGAGCTGAATATATTCATCGCCGCCACAGCGTAGTGCAGTAATGAGCTCTAGAGCAGTATCGCGGGTGCCTACGAACGCGACAGGCAGGCTTTTAGTTCGAGGGAGCTTCCGTAAAACTTCACAGAAGTCGTAGCCTTCGCGCCCAGACGTTTGCAAACAAATAATCAATAAATCTGGAACCTCGTCTAGCAAAGTTTGTAATACAGCTTTTTCAGTTGGCAACGCAGTGACACGATATCCTCGTTTCTGTAGAGCGGGTAGTAAGCATTTCAGGCAATCACCAGATTGAGTCTCGCAATTGATTACTTCTCTACTGAGGTCTTGCCATGCAACGATGTTGCCAACGACAGGAGTATTGAGTAGATGAGTCATAAATGGACGATATAGATTAGGTGAGGATGTTGAGTCACGACCACATTATGGATTTAGGGACATGTGCCTAGGGCCATTGCCTCTAAACACATAAGGCGGTTTCGACATCCAAGAACCTATCAAGTCCTGTTGTTCAGTGGTTCCGTACAAATACGATTTACTGAGGTGTAACTATCAGCAGTTAGGCGTTCCTTTGTAGTGTTTTAAGCCTAAAACTGCCTGAATCCCAGACGCAACGGTAACCCAGTATGGATGACAGCTTAAATCTGTAGAATTCATAAAAATAGGCCCTGCCATTATGCTGCCGTTAGCCCCCGGTGTCGCAATAATGCTTGTGTGCTGGGCTCTCTGCCTCGAAAGGCTTTGAACACTTCCATGGGGTGACGACTCCCCCCCAAAGCAAGCACCGTATCTCTGAAGCGACGGCCAATGAGTTTTACATTGGTTTCATCGTCCAAGCCGGCTTCTTCAAACGCTGAGAAAGCGTCAGCGCTGAGAACTTCGGCCCAAAAGTAGCTGTAATACCCAGCGGCGTATCCGCCTGAGAAGATATGGCCAAAGCTACACAGAAAAGCATCTTCGGGGAGCGGTGACATCAGGGTCGTCTGTTTGGCGATGCGATCGCGCACGTCCCAAACCGACTCTCCGCCCGTTTCTTGTGCACCGGGCACATACTGCGAATGCAGCGCAATATCTACCCAGCCAAAGTTCACCTGACGCAAAATGGCACTTGCCGTCATAAAGTGCCGCGCTGCCAGCAGCTTTTGGTACTCTGCTTCTGGTAGCGTTTCGCCCGTTTCATAGTGCTTTGCCATGCCAAACAGAGTGTCACGGTCATAACACCAGTTCTCCATAAACTGGCTGGGCAACTCCACCGCATCCCATTCCACATTGTTAATGCCAGCGGCGCCAGCGTAATCTACTTGGGTGAGCATGTGCTGCAAACCATGCCCAAATTCATGGAATAGCGTTTCAACTTCTCGGAACGTCATCAAGCTCGGCTTACCATCTACCGGTGGTGACTGATTGCACACTAGATAGGCTACAGGCAGTCGTATGCCGCCCTTGTCTTTGGCCCGTACAATACACTCATCCATCCACGCCCC
This sequence comes from Cyanobacteria bacterium P01_D01_bin.105, assembly GCA_039025345.1. Taxonomy (GTDB): domain Bacteria; phylum Cyanobacteriota; class Cyanobacteriia; order Phormidesmidales; family Phormidesmidaceae; genus Phormidesmis. Next base: position 78,611 of record JBCCOO010000008.1, read on the forward strand.
GCCACGTTTCTCAGCGGGGCGACTAAACGGATCTAAGTAAAAGTGAGCGATGCACTCGTGGGTGTCCGCATCAGCGACCTGAAAGTAGCGCACATCCTGATGCCAGATAGGCGCTTGCCCATCCGCCGCCGCAATCGTAATGCCAAACAGTCTTTCTGCGAGGCTAAACAAGCCTTCTAAAACTCTGGGCAGAGGGAAATAAGGCCGCAGCGCCTCGTCATTGAGATCAAACTTGCGCTCACGCATCCGCTCAGTCCAGTAGGGCAAATCCCATTGCTTAAAGTCATCTGCTGCTGGGGCGCGCTGCGCCGCTGCAAACGAAATAACCCCCTCTAGCTCTTGGATAGCTGCGTCGTAACTGGACGATCTGAGCTCTTCCATTAGGTTTTCGACCGCCGCTACGGAAGGGGCCATTTTGCGAGCTAGGCTCAGCGCTGCATAGTTGTCAAAGCCCAATAGCTCAGCCTGCTGCTGCCGCAGCGCCAAAATATTTTCAATCAGGGGGCTATTGTCCAGTTCTCCGACAGACGCACGAGTAATAAAGGCCCGGTAGAGCTTCTCTCGTAGACTTCGCTGTTTAGCATGGCGCAAAAAAGGCGCGTAGCTTGGCATATCTAGCGTAATGCGCCAGGGGCCTGTCGTGACAGTTGCAGATTCATGACCAGCCTCGCGGGCGGCTTGGGCAGCAAGACTCAGTAAGCTCTCTGGTAAACCAGCAATGTCTTCTGTATCTGTGAGGGTAATGCTGAAAGCTTTTGTGGCATCTAGGACGTGGTTTGAAAACTGAGTAGAGAGCTCTGCTAAAGCCTGCTGAATTGCGTTGAACTGATCTTTTATCTCGCCAGATAGCCCCACACCAGATAGCTCAGCATCACGCAGCGCAGCTTCTACAATTCTTTTCTGGGCGCTGTCTAGACTGTGCCACTGAGTGTGCGCTTTGAGTCTTTTTAACCCGTCATAAATAGCTCGACTTTGAGAAATTTGACTCGCAAATTGAACTAGCAAAGGCTGGACAGTTTCATAGGCACTACGTAGCTCAGGGCTGTTTTTGACCCCCATCAAATGGCCCAGAATGCCCCAACTCCAACTCAGACGCTCCGTAATAGCTGTGAGTGGCTCCACAACAGCAGACCAGGATGCTGCCTGCGACGAGCGGAGGGTGCTTTCTAAAACGGTTAAATCTTGACTGAGTGCCTTTATCAGCTGCTCGATACCTGGAACCACATGCTCAGGCTGAATCGCTTCAAACGGTGGGAGACCCTTGCCTGCCAGCAGTGGATTGACAGCGTGCTCAGGCTTAACGGGCGAAGAAATGGCGCTCATAGTCTTTTCGTTGATCCTTTTAAGTGCTCTGCGGTAAATACGTTATTTTTTTAGATATCAGAATGCTAACTCATAGTGACTATGAGTTGGACTGCTATCATAGCGTTTTCATGAGTGATCGTCGCCTAGCGCTAGTAAGAACCAGGCCCTCTATATCCCTGGAGATTCTCAGGGCGCAGCGGTCGGATAATTCGACTGGCCTCACCGATTAGACCTTCTGAGCCTTTGACAACAACTAAGTATTTGCCTGCGTTCAACCGGTTCCGGTACGACACCGCATCGCCACCAAAGCCGATGCCCACACCGCCACCGATAAAAAAGCCGCCCATCGCGCCTGCCCCAGCGCCCAGCAGGCCGCCAATGATTTGATTGCCCAATACGCCGGCCCAAGGAAATGTGTTCAAACCAGTGATGGCATTAAATGAAAAACCGCCCACAAAGCCAAAAGGAATCGTCCAGATGGCAAGGCGCTTGATTTGGGCCCAGGCTTCATCGTTCGGATCGATCAGACCGTATTCATCGGCGGATTGAAAGCCTTTGCCGAGTATGGCAACTTTATCCATGGTGATATTGGCCTTTTCTAGTGCGGTGTACATTTCTTCTGCTTTGATGCGATCGCCTGCCACCGCTACTAAATAATTCATCGCTTCCCGCTCTCCCGCTGCTGCTGTATATCTTCTATGGCATCCTGCCTGGTTGTTTTTTGCTCAGACTGCTCTCCTTTAGGCACTGCCATTGGCTTTAAAGCAGACACTTGCGCCCCGGCATTGAGGCTGCCCTTGGGGCGAAAGAGATGGTCATGACTCGGGCTATATAAGCGCGATCGCACACTTGTTTCGTTCATGTTCACCGGCCCATTACCCCCAGGTTCAGCGCCCTGCTCTAAAGCTGTCTGCGCTGACGTCGTCTTTCCTAGCACTTTCGTTAGAGCCGGAGAGATGATGTAGAGTGTCGTCCGCACCAAATTTTCCGCCACAGTGACCTCAGCCATCTGAGCCAGCGGCACCACCCAAATTTGCTCATCTGGCCATCCTACCCGAAAACAAATTGCCACAGGCGTCTCTGGTGGATAGTGAGCTAAGAGCTGAGCTTGTGAAACCTGAACATGCCGCGCACTGAGATACAGACATAAACTCGCTCGGTGCGCCGCCAAACTCGCCAGCTCCTCAGTCTTCGGTACCTGAGTACGTCCACTGATGCGCGTCAAAATAATGCTTTGCACCTGTGCCGGAATAGTCAACTCTACATTGAGTTTGGCAGCAGCAGCCTGAAACGCACTAATGCCTGGGATGACCTCAAATGGGATCTCTGCCTCACTCAGCCGCAGCATCTGCTCGTGAATGGCACTATACAGGCTGGGATCACCAGAATGTAGGCGAACCACTGATTTTCCGGCTCGAACTCGCTCAATCATCAGCGGCACGATAGATTCTAGGGTCATATTCGCAGTTGCAATCTTCTCTGCATTCGGCCGAATGGCTGAGAGAATTTGAGTTGGAACCAGCGAATTGGCGTATACCAAAACGTCAGCATGCTGGATCAATTTCAGGGCTTTTACTGTCAACAAATCTGGGTCCCCAGGACCAGCACCAACAATATAAACACAAGGGGAAATAGATGAGCCGCTTGCAGGGGTGGGAGCAGTGAAGGAAGGGACAGAAACCATGAAAACCTTGACTTGAAGGGGGTATACACTATGCCTAAAGGAATATAAAAGTATGTTCTGTTAAAGCATGAATAGATGTTTGAAAGCGTATTAAAAGGATTGATTCAATACATCAAATAAAGTTGATGTATAAGTTCCAAAATTCATTAACTCACTACTATCACTTGCTTTTATTTGAAGACTAAATAAAGTCGACCGTAAAACTCACGATGGGTTAAGGAATTGCTGCATTTTGGTATGTAGATGCACCCTGATTCCAAGCCCTGGAGGTTTTATAGCCTTTGGGGCTTTTTCTTTTGAAGCTTTTTCCTTCGGAGCTTGTCTTTAGGCGCTTGTCTTTAGGCGCTTTTTCTTTGGCCTAGCCGTTCGCAGTATCCGGCAACCGCTTGCCCATGCCATAAGTCCAAATGAGTCCGGCCCACCCCAGTGCGATGCCCATCAAGCTCACCAGCTGGGCTATCCGCAATGGCCCAACCATTAAGCTATCGGTTCGCAATCCCTCAATCCAAAGCCGACCGGCGCTGTAGGCAATCATGTATACCAAAAACAGCGTACCAGCCCTAAATTTACTGGGGTTCCTTACGCCCCAAAAAAAGAGTGCTAGCAGCAGGGCAAACACGCCTAAATTCCAAAGCGACTCATATAGGAATGTCGGATGAAAGTATTCAAATTCTTGGTAGCCGACCGGACGACGGGCGACGGGAATAAAGAGCTTCCAAGGGAGATCGGTGGGTGCCCCAAACGCCTCAGAGTTAAAGAAATTGCCCCAGCGGCCAATAGCCTGACCCAGAATGAGTGAAGGCGCAATCACGTCACTGAGCTGCCAAAAAGAGAGCTTATTGATTCTGGCAAATAAATAGGCGGCGAGCGTACCGCCAATTACCGCACCATGGATAGCAATGCCACCTCTCCAGATGGCAATGATGTCTCCAGGGCGTGATGCATAGGACGACCACTCAAACAAAACGTAGTACAACCGAGCACAAGGAATAGCACCTATGACCAGCCATATCACCATATCTCCAACTTTCTCTGGGTCAATGCCACGTTTCTTGGCGAGGGACTGAGATAGCAGAACGCCGAGCAAGACGGCCGTGGCAATCAGTAGGCCGTACCAGCGCAGCGTCACTGGACCAAGGCTAACAATATCAGGGCCTGGAGATTGGAATCTGAGCAGAGTAGGCGGAATGCGTGCGCTAGTGAGGAGCTGCCATTCTGAGCTAACGAGTAGCTCGAAAACACCGTCCATGAAAGATACCTTGTGCGTTATTAGAGGTGCGTTATTAGAATCCCGGTGGGGAATCACTGACTCATTGTGCCAGCGATCGCACCGTCTCTTGCATCTAGCGTAAATTAAGTTTGTCTCCTTCTTAGCGCCCGCGCAGAAGTCAATGCCTGCTCAATTTTTTCGGGCATAGAGAACGTTTGAAGGGTCTAGGAACACGACGATATTGTCTACTATTTACGTATATTCTTTGAATATCAACGGGCGAGATGTTCCTACATACTTGCCAATACAAAAGCAACAAAACTTGATATATTTCCCAGCCAGATTCGGGCACAAATTTACAGACCGCTTAAATCAATTCATGTACTAACTGAATGCTATTTGAGCCAGATATTCAAAAAAACAGCCACTATAGCGGCTAGCTCAACACCTTAAAAAGTTATTTCCTAAACGCTACTCCCTTAAAAGCTACTTCCTTAAAAGTTATTGCCTTAAAAGTTATTTATTTGTCATCGTTAGACTTTGGAAGTCCTGACTAATGGGATCTTGTATTGAAGCACTGCTGATTGAAGATAACTGTTCGGATGCTCAGCTCGTTGAAACAGTCGTCGGGTTATCCACGATCGCTCAGCTGCCCCGTTTCCGCCATGTTGATCGATTTGAAACGGCTATCAGCATGCTCAAAAAGACGCTGTTCGATATCGTTTTGCTAAATTTGCACCTACCCGATGGCCAGGGAACATCACTCATTAGGAGATTGAAGGAGATCGCACCTCAAACACCCATTGTTGTGCTCACAGGGGTGCGCGATGAAGATATGGAAGCTGTGGCTCTGCGTGAAGGAGCAGACGATTATCTGATCAAATCCCATACGTTCTGTCCCCAGCGAATGGCCGAGATGGGCTGCACAGATGTTGGTAATGCTTTAGTAGAGCGGTTGCACCAAGTGATTGAACAAGCCCGACTCACGACTAGCCTTAAGACGACTGAGGCGCCGCCAGATAACCTGAAAGCATGTCCTCAGCTACAGCTAACTGAAGCGGCTTCTGATAGAACGGAAAGCAGCTATGCTCACTTTTCAGCACCGTCGTCATCATTCCAGCCTTCGCCATTGCAGCCGTCAGCCAGCCAGCTCTCTCCCACAGAGTATTTTGTGCAGACAACACTTTACAGCGTCGGTATCACCCTCATGTCTACACTCGGGTTGGTGCACTTGGAAGAAGGGCGCTACGCCCAGGCGGAATCGCTGCTCACAGGGGCACTCGAAATTCGCAAAAGGCTGCTGAGTCCTACCCACCCAGATGTCATTGTCAGCCTCCATCATCTCGCTACGCTCTATGACAACCAAGGTAAATATATTGAAGCAGAGAGCTTATTTTATGAGGCGCTGAAGCTTTGTGAAGACGTGTTCGGCACAAACAGCGCAATCACTCGGAAATTTAGGAACCATGCCTTAGTCATCTCTAGACTTAACCAATCGTTGGATCGACTGGACTAGCGATTGGGCTAACCGAATTCCAGGAACACCCACACCCGCTGGCATCGCTCAATCGATCCTCAATAGAGAAGACATCGCAGTCTTTAAATAGTTTTGAAGACTGCGGTTTGACAAACTTCGGGAGTCGTTTCAGCCTCAGAGCTGTTGAACGCGACCCAATCAGCCCTCGGGAGACCAACGCCACCGATTGAGCACCACCGCTTGAGCGCCACCGATTGAGTTCCCCAGTCGTCCAAAGTAATGTCTGTTGAGCTAATATCCTGCCAAACGCTGAGATTTTCTTATCTGAGTCTATAGAGTTAGTTTTCGACTTCAGCCATTTCAATAATTTCGCCATCAAAATCTTTGACAAGGAAGTTTAAGGGGCGATCGCGTCTTAGCTTGTGGCGAATACCTCGCGTCTGGACCTGCATCAGCAGATACTCCAAACAAGCATGGTCAAAACACACGTGTCGCTGGCGATTGCGATTCCCTAAGCTGGCTCCTGCAATCACATGCAGCTGCGTATTCTTCTTCAGCTGGTACCACAGCCCATCCGGTGTACCGTAGTTGCCTACAGATGACCCTAACCCAGTGCCCCCTAAAGACGATGCACCAAACATCGGGTCGATGCCCGCTGTGCCTAATGTTTGCTCATAGTTGTAGTAGTAGTGAAGCGGCACATCTGCTGCCGATAGGCTGAGCATCCCTTCATAAAAACGCCGCGCGGTATCTAAATCAGACACCATAACGGTGTGAACTTTTGGGGCGCTGCTAAGGAAAGCCCACATGGCCCCGGCATAAGCTACCAGCAGCATCACCATAATGCCTTGGGTAGAAACCAAGGCATCTAAAGGCAATCCCTGAAAGATGCTGGCAGTCAGGCTGTTAAAACGCAATCCGTGAAAAAGGATATTTATAGGAACCATATGAGTGGGTGCGCAATCGCTAACGCCAAGTTTAGTTAGCGCGGAACTCTCGAAACGAAGCTATTAAACCACGCCTGTTAGATATCGTCTTCGATATATATCCCCAATTTTACCAAGTGAGATTGGTTCGTGTAGCGTTTTCGTATGACGTTTTTGTTTGGGATTTTTGTTTGGAGTTGTTTGCTGAGGTCAGGATTTGGTGGGATGCACTGCTCGCGGATAAGGCTCGCGGGTTGCAGCTACCGTGTTAATTCCTTTTACCCAGCTGGGAAAGATGAGCCGGAATAGACTAAGCAAACTTGATTTGAAATACCGTGCAGATACCTGATTTCCCCGCATGTGATCACGCTTCTATCAAATCACTGGGCGCTGTGAGTGATTACGATCTGATGGATCGTCTTCAGCGATCGCCGATGGAAGGCAAATATTTCACAGCGCTGTTTTGCCGCTATAGCTCAGTGGTCTATTCACTCATTCGGCATTCTGCCAAATCCCCCGTTCAAGCGGGCTATCTATTCGCTATAACTTGGCGACACATTTTGAATGAACTCGGAGGCATCGATCTAAGCACGCTCGATCCAGGTTTTTCTTTGCAGGCTTGGCTTATCAGCCTTACAGCGGCTCACATTAACCAAGCTAAAATGCCGGATGTAGAATCCATTCACTACTCACTGCAAGATGCACCGCCACCACTATGGTGCTACACAGAGCGGGCGCTAGATGCTTTAACCCCTAAGCATCGTCTGATTGTTTTGATGGCGCAAACCTTTGCTTGGAGCAACACCCGCATTGCAGCCTATCTGGAAGCTGAAGGCGATCGCACCACAGCCGACGAAGTACACATCGAACTCCAAGCGGCCTATCAAGCCCTCGAACAAGCAATTCCCAACGACATTCGCCATATTTATCTAGATAGCCCCCCACTCATCGCACCGTCTGCACTCAAGGCAATTTCAGGAAATAGTGCCGCCGATATCACCGCAGCGCTAGGGCAAGAAATGGCTGCGGAAATGGCGCAGGAAATGGCCGGTGTACTGACTATTGAGTTCGATAACGAAGGTCGTTCTTGAAACTAGAGGCGAAAGTGATAACCCAACGGCCAAAGAGACCTGCGAAGACCAAGCACATTCGTACTTCACAATAGGCAACTGGGTACCTTAATAGCTGTTAGGGCTTAATTTTGGAGAAACCCCATGACCTGTTGGCTGGATCATTGGCGTGGATGTCGAGTATCACATGCGGCGCTGCCTTTGGCACTATTAGCAACTGTCATCGCCACCACAGGCAGCGCTCAAGCTGTCCCCAGCCTTACCGAACAGTTCCAATATCAGCCTCAAGACACAATTCGTACCCAGCGGGATGTTGCCGATCAGTTTTTGTTACTGGGCAAAGCAAAACTTGAAGCTGGGGATCACGCTCAGGCGATCACGGCGCTAACAGAGGCGGCCAATGCCTACCACTACCTTGGTGATCTGGTGGGTATGGGAGAAGCATACGAACAGTTAGTTAAGGTCTATAGCAGCTTGGGCCGCTACGATCAGGCAGAGCAAGTGGTTCGTCAGCAACTGGCTATTGCCAACAGCAATCAAAACTTCAACGACCAAATTCTGGCCTATAACAATCTGGGCACGCTCAAGCTCCAAGACGGTAACTTAGCGGGTGCTCATGCAGCTTTTGGGGAAGCCCTTACAGTGGCTCGCGATGTTGAGTCTGACAGCGGCATCGGCTTATCGCTCAGTAACCTTGGCCTAGTGGCTACCGCGAATGGACAGCTCAACGATGCCCGAAAGTATTACGAGGTGGCCGCTAACTACCGCGCTCGCGCTCGCGATTATTTGGGACAAGCCAATACAGATAGCAACTTGGGCGATGTCTATCTAGCACTGGGGCGCTCTCGGCAAGCCATCGGCGCCTATCGTCTGTCACTCTCACTGGCCCAGCAAGAGGAAGATCTATACCTACAGCTACGAGCCTTGGACGGTTTGATTTCAATTTACCGGCAGCGCAACGAGCCTCAGACGCTCTCGGACTACCTGAACCAACGGATACAGCTTGCGGCTGAGACGGGTGATGAGTGGCAAAGACTGGTAACGCTGCGAACACTGGGCGAAATTTATGAGGAAAATGGAGACTTAAGTGCGGCGCGAGATGCCTTTGAGCAGGCGATGCGAATTGCCTCGCTACTGAATCGCAAACCGGTGGAGGCAGATTTATCTAATCGGGTGCGATCGCTTTCTTTACGGATAGGTGACTGATGGAGATTAAGATAGGTACTTTCCGATGCCTACTCTCCCATTTCTAACCTAATGGCTCTGCGCTTCGATGTGGTTACGCTATTTCCCGAGTTCTTTGCGTCTCCTTTGAATTCTGGCCTGATTGGCCGCGCCTTGAAGAAAAGCATTGCCTCAGTCCATCTCACTAATCCACGGGATTTTACGACCGACAAACACCACAAAGTGGATGACATTCCCTATGGCGGTGGTGTGGGGATGGTTATGAAACCAGAACCCATTTTTGCTGCCGTTGAATCTTTGCCAGTTTTGCCTCGGCGTGAGGTAATTTTGATGACGCCACAGGGCGAAACCATGAATCAGAGATTGTTTCAGACGCTCTCAACTCAGTTCGATCAGCTGGTGCTGATTTGCGGGCATTACGAAGGGGTGGATGAGCGAGTGTTGAATTTGGTTACCCGTGAGGTATCGCTGGGTGATTTTGTACTGACCTGCGGAGAAATCCCAGCACTCACGCTGATTAATGGCACAGTGCGATTACTACCAGGCACGGTGGGCAAACCAGATTCCATTAAATACGATAGTTTTCAGACGAATTTGCTAGATTATCCGCACTATACGCGTCCGGCTAAGTTTCGTGAGTGGGAGGTGCCAGACGTTTTAAGATCTGGAGATCATGGGGCGATCGCTGAGTGGCGAAGAGAGCAGCAGCTTGAACGCACCCGACAACGGCGACCAGATTTGTGGGATAGCGACCAATCTCAAGCCCGATAGGCTTTGTTTGTGATCAGCCGAGTTGCAATGAGATTAGCTGCAACAAACGACTCGTGAGCAACCTGTCACGACAGATCGCACACAACTGCTCACGGCCTCATCACTTGCGAAGATATTGCCTGTAGTGGCAAAGGGACAGGCATAATGTCAAAGGCAATAGCAATCGACGCTGGCACCTAACTCCACCTCCCTTAAGCTCTCCATGACAATCCGTATTGGCAACGGTTACGATCTCCACCGACTCACCGAAGCGCGTAAACTCATTCTCGGTGGCGTAGATATTCCTCACACAAAAGGCTTATTAGGACACAGCGATGCGGATGCCCTAACCCACGCCATTATGGATGCTCTGCTGGGAGCGCTCAGTCTTGGAGACATTGGGTTGTACTTTCCCCCAAGCGATCCAAAGTGGGCAGGGGCTGATAGTCAGCAGCTATTAGAACAGGTCCATCAGCTTGTACGAGCACGCGGCTGGCACATTAGCAATATTGACAGTGTGGTTGTGGCAGAGCGGCCTAAACTAAAACCCCATATTCAGACGATGCGAGATCGTCTCGCAGGAACTCTAGGGATCAAGCCAGATCAAATCGGCATTAAGGCCACGACCAATGAGAAGTTAGGTCCTGTCGGACAAGAAGAGGCTATCTGCGCTTACGCTGTAGCACTTCTAGAGGAAGATAGGATGCTACCGAATGACGACAGCGCTTAAGTAACTCGGCCTCAACCTCGATATCAGTAAAGCAGCGCTTAGTAGCTCGGGACTTAATAACTAAGCGCTTAATAGCGCATAGGTACAACGCACTCTACGGCAGAGAAGGTAACGAGTAGACAATTTCGCACCTGACCACCCGCGATTCGAGATCCGGAAACTTTTATTGTATTTTTACACTACGCACAAAAAGTTTTCTAAAACTCTGCCTATTTTCCGGATAAATACGGCACTTTTGGAAAACAACTGCGGGAGGTATCAGAATATACGCAAATATACTTGTATTATTTATACAATCTTTGCTAACTATTAAAGAGCAGACGGAATTTGCCCGAATCTGGTCCCAAACGTATTTGAAGGTGCCGCGCGTTACACAAGTATCTTGTAACAACTACTTAAAGCTTTACGTATTCTTCGCAAAGCTTATGTAAAGGGGGTAGGTGCTCTATTAAGAAAGTGCGATTCCTCATCACGTAGTTGGGTATTTTTTTATACTCTGGCATTCAGACGTGACGTGATAGTTGGATGTGACGCGCTACGCGCTATGTAACTGCCTCGGTGAAGCGCATCCTACATAGAAGAAGAAACCTCTGGGGATCTAAGAGCCTCTGGGTTACCAGCCGCTGGCAACAGGCTGGGAGCGACTTGACACTGGGTCTGACTCAAACAGCTCTGACTGAAGTGGATCTGACTAAACAGTGATTTGAAAGAAGTAGACGAGGCAGTAACAAGCCAGTAGCAATAACAAGCCGATAACAATAGAGCAGCGATTTAATGCGGCAATCTGATTTGTAAGGGGTCTGGAGAAATGGGTGTGTTAGGAGAGTCTTCGGTGGTACTAATTCCAGCGGTCAACCAGCCTTTCGGGGCAGTCACAGCAGGGTGGAACATGAATTGCTTTCGCAGTAGCCCGCCCGAGCGAATTGGGCTCACAGGGGAATATGATTACAATGGGCTGGCTAAGCGTGTGATGCATTGTTTCCGTCAGCATGTAGGCGACGAGGTTGCTCAGCTTAAAGTCCGGCAGCGCGGTTGCGTTGTTATCTTGACTGGGGTTATTCCATCTCGACGCTTACTGACTCGGTTGGTAACGCTGGCAACTAAGGTGGAAGGTGCTGCACTAGTAGAGCTGTATCGTGTCACCTTTACAGAAGATGAGGTCGCAACTGCTCGGAAGGTTAGCTGAGGTTCCTCTCAGCCAACCCACGTTTTTCAGCAGCAAAAGCTATAAAACACAAGCCATAGCGCAAAAGCTATAGATTGAGAACAACTCGATAGATGGATAACTAGGTATGGATATCCAAGTAGCTACCCGTAATCAGTGCATTTCTAAAGAAGGCTGCTCGTTTTGAAAACGAGCAGCCTTCTTTAGATTCCTGCGTTACGCCATCATGTGTGCGACAAAATCCGTATAGACTTCGCCCTGAATAAATTTAGGGTGCTCTAGCACCTGTTGATGAAAACCAATAGTAGTTGGTAAACCCGTAATGGCAAACTCTCTGAGGGCACGCTTCATGCGGTTGATAGCAGTTTCCCTGTCTGGGCCCCAAACAATCAGCTTGCCAATTAGCGAATCGTAATAAGGCGGAATTTCGTAGTCCGTGTAGACATGAGAATCCATACGCACGCCAAGTCCGCCTGGGGCAAGGTAGCCGCTGATGCGTCCTGGATTAGGGCGGAAGTTATGCTCCGGATCTTCTGCATTAATACGGCACTCAATAGCGTGCCCTCGTAAAACAATGTCATCTTGCGTAAAGGAAAGGCGATCGCCCGCGGCTACCCGAATCTGTTCGGCAATTAAATCCACCCCTGTCACCATCTCTGTGACAGGATGCTCCACCTGAATCCGTGTGTTCATTTCCATAAAGTAGAAGTCGCCAGCATGGTCGACCAAGAACTCGACCGTACCGGCACCAACATAGTTAATCGACTGAGCCGCTCTAACGGCAGCTTCCCCCATTTTTTGCCGTAGCTCACCATTCAGCACTGCACTAGGGGCCTCTTCCAAAAGCTTTTGGTGACGGCGCTGAATGGAACAGTCACGTTCACCTAAGTGCACAACATTGCCATGACTGTCCGCCAAAATTTGAAATTCAATGTGACGAGGATTCTCTACAAATTTTTCGAGGTAAACACCTGGATTGCCAAACGAGGCTTCAGCTTCACCCTGCGCTGCCATAAACATTTTAGTCAGCTCTTCTGGCTCTCGCACCAAACGCATACCGCGGCCACCGCCACCAGCCGTTGCTTTAATAATGACTGGATAGCCAATCTTAGCGGCGAGCTTAGCCGCTTCTTCAGGGCTACTGAGCAGGCCATCACTACCGGGAACGGTAGGCACATTTACCCGTTGCATAGTCGCTTTAGCGGTCGATTTATCCCCCATGGCCCGCATGGCATTTGCAGTCGGGCCAATGAATGTAAGGTTATGGTCAGCGCAAATTTCAGCGAAACGAGCATTTTCAGCCAGAAATCCATACCCAGGGTGAATCGCACTCGCGCCTCTAGTTAAGGCGGCAGCAATAATATTTGGAATGTTGAGATAGCTTTTGCTGCTAGAAGCTTCACCAATACAGACAGCTTCGTCGGCTAGCTGCACATGTAAGGCGCTGCGATCTACGGTGGAATGTACCGCAACGGTCGCGATTCCCATCTCCTCACATGAGCGAATAATTCGCAGAGCAATTTCGCCACGGTTGGCAATTAGGATCTTAGAGAAACTCATAAAGAAAGCTTGTAGAAAAAAAGCTTGGAGGAAAACCCGAAGAAAAGGCTCATCGTCAAACGTATCTAGCCAGTAGTAGCTTTGGTTGCTAAGCCGTCAGGAAGATGATCGTATCACGCAGGGTATTCTCCCTGAAGCGATATCGCGCTAGATAAAAGTGCGCGTTATATCGTATGGTAATTAACCGATACCACATGCGGATGTGGTGGAATTGGTAGACACGCACGCTTGAGGGGCGTGTGGCTCACGCCTTGCGAGTTCGAGTCTCGCCATCCGCATCAAAAGTTAAGGCCTCCGATAGTGACTATCGGAGGCCTTAACTTTTTACCGCTTTGTTACGACTTCTAGCTTTAATTACAGCTTCTAATGGGTGTGGCTTCTTCGTTATGATGAAGTGAAGTTTTGTAAACAGATGCGGTAACTATTTTGACTTCGGCTGCCCCTTTCAAAAAAATGTCTGATAAAACATTTGAGCAGGTGCCTCCCAGTAGTGCTTGGCATTCGCTTCAACTCCTGTGGGAGGGGGATAAATCTGTAGTAGATGCGGGGCTTCCTCACGATCAGCTCTCTCCAGCTTGGCAGATATTAATGCTCGGTGATGGTTCACCCACGCGTCACCTTCAGCTGCTGACACGTGAGCCCACTGAAGTGGATGTGATTGATATGTCTTTAGTCGGTAACGGTGGTGACCAAGCACCTGCACCTATTGATAAGGTACCTGGGCCACATCTACGCAGACAGGTTTGGCTGCGTACGGGGTCAGGGCAGCGGCTAGCGTATGCAACGTCTTGGTGGGAAGCTAGCCATGTGGATGAATATTTGAAAAATCGCTCTTTGCCAATTTGGGCCAGCTTGGCTGAGCTACGGACTGAGCTATATCGCGATATTCAAGGTATCTACTTTGGCCATTCTCCTGCGCTAGAGTCGGCATTTGAGCAGAAGGGCCCCTTCTGGGGACGTCACTACCTGTTTTGGCACCACGGCAAACCGCTGACAATGATTTATGAAGTGTTCTCACCTTACCTGATCCGCTATCTAGGCCCAATGGCCGCAAAATATTAAGAAGGGCCCCACAGGCTTGAACAACGAAATACTCCGCACCTGCAAATGTTGACGCTCTGAAGATACAGTGAAACCCTGCGGGTTGGATATTTCCAGTGAAGTTTTAAAACAGAAAAGGCACCGACGACTGGCCGTGTTTCGTCTCGGTGCCTTAACTGGTTCGCTCCTCACACTCCCTAAATATAGAAGATGAGTTTGCATTTGTCATCTTCACAGGCCATCACCTGTAACTGGCACAGTGATGTAGACATTACGACGTAAACTGCTCTCAATGGCCTTAGAGTTCAATTGGCGCGTCGACACCTAAACAGCCTTCTAGCAATACTTTTAGCGTTTTTTCAACAATCAAAGCTAGGGTAAAACTCACTTGGAAATTACATTTGACGGCTGTTTCAGAAAGGATATTCACGTTCCCAAATCCGCTCAAATCTATCGCCAAAAATTGCTCGAAAGCTTGACATAGGGGAATTACAGCATTTAGAAGCAAAAAATATTGTTTTGAGGGCCAACGATAAGGAATCCAAAACAGATCGCTTTCTGCAAGGTCAAGCAGCGTTATGAGGGCGTAAATAACTGACTTTCTGGCGGACGCAGACTGTGGGGGCTCCCACCTACGCCGGTCAGAATTGTTCGCTGTCATGTCTCTAGCAACCCAGTCCGTATCATTCCTAACCTGATACGGACCATCAACTTGTGCATTCCACAATCGGATGAGGCTACAGCACCGTGCATGTGTATATTGCGCTTGCCACACTTGAGGATCATCTAGCAGGGGAGGCGCGGATAAATTAGACGGTGCCTTTTCCGGCTGATCTAAAAAATGGTTTGTAAGATTGCTGAGCTCGGTATTGAGATGCTTTAACCAGAGATTAACACCGACTACGGAAAGATGAAAACTAACCCAACCAGATCGCTTAGTTTCTATCTTTAACTCATCCCACAGTTGAGAAACTACAAAATTATCAACTACTTTGTGATCTCGCTCACAGCTTTTATGGTTTCTATCGGTGTTTAGTAGCTTTGATTTCTGATTTATAAGTTGATTAAGAACCTGGTCAGAAACATCTGAAAGTGTCAATGACTGTCTCACATACTTGTCTTTAAACATTAACTGCGGAATGGCAGAAACATAGAAAACCTCTGAAGTACTTGTCCCTCGGCTGATGGGGATCTCGAACTCGTCAGCGATGGACAAAATGTCTGCGTGTGAAAAATTGATAAAGCGGGAGGTTATTCCTTCATGTTCGTTCAATAGGATCTGGCTCAAGCCGTAAACCAACATTCCTTTGAGTGATAAAAAAGTCACTTTAATAGCGTTCTCATTTTGAGTTAAAAATTACTTTGGTACAGCAATCTATCTGAGTTCCTACGTGCTTTCCCACTGTGTGCTTGATATGGCCTAGTTACAAATGCTGAAGTAGTTGTAAAGAAGACAATTTAGTCATACAAAATCTAACAATTTATATTAATGTACTAACAACATTCAAATTGACTTAATTGATTACTGCATACGTTGCCAGTTGGCGAACACAGTAATAGGGGTATAGGAGCAGCTAGTTGATGACGTTCCAATCTACGGTTGCGTAGTACCACCCAAATTTAGTTTCTGAAGCTCATAAAAAATCGGTTCTAGTCTCCGTGGGAACACGGCTTTTTGGCTGAATTGACGGCTTTCTGTGCTTCACGCTCAAAGTTATGTAATTATCCACTACGTTAGATGACACTATCTGCAACGGTTAAACACACTTCTAGTATTGAAAATATGTCTTCCCCTCAGCAACCGGATCATGCTCGCCCGGACAGCGCTCGCCCGTTCCTGGCGTGGCAGCGTATTTCAGATTGGGCTAGTGAGCACTACCGCTGCCGTACTTTCAATAAGGATGAGAAAATTCCGGCTCGCCCTGGTCTTTTATATTTGGTGCAAAAGGGATCGGTGCGACTGTTAGGGAATGCCCAGGTGAGTGCCACCATGAAAAAGCAAAGCTCCAGCTCACGGATGCCTTTGGTGGCGGCTGAGGAGGCTTTTCTTGGATTCGTTGGTGCAGGGCAGCCTTTTGAGGTGGTTGCTCAGCCACCGTTTACGCTGCAGAGCTTCGCCCATGTAGATCAAACAACTGTGATTTGGCTGTATTGGAATGATCTAGACACATGGCCTCATTTCCAAAAGGAAGTGCTGGACGCGTTTCGTAAGCAGCATCAGCGCAAGCTACTTTGGCTTAGCACGCTAGGTCAGCGCCGCACTATTGATCGATTATTGGGCTTTTTGACGTTATTAATTGATGAACATGGCGAGCAGTGTGAACAAGGCTACTATCTGCCTTTCCCGCTCACTCATGCCCAAATCGGTAGCGCGATTGGTTCGACGAGGGTCACGGTCACGCGGCTAATGGGTAAGCTTCGTCAAAGTGGCTTGCTTGAAAGCTATGGAGAGAATTTAATCTGCCTGACGCAGAGTACAAATCTTCAGCCTCGCAGATAGCACTTCTACTCACTTTGAATCAAACCGTCAAAGCCTTGCGTATGCCAAAACCTTACGCAAGGCTTTGACGGTTTTTTATAGCAAAGTGCGGATGCATACTCGCGGAGAAGGCTAGCGCCTACACACTTTGTTAGTTGAGTGAGCTGTTGTCGTGTGAGACTTCTAACGATCATTAGTGTCCTAACTCACTCGATAGAAGCAATAGGCGCTTTGGAGGATATATGGCAACCATCGTATGCATCCACCCAGTTATGGACAAGCGACAAGCCTGTCTCTTCTAGTTATTTCGCTCTCTTGAGCAACAAGGAATTAATAACGACGCTCACAGAACTAAAGGCCATGAGGGCTCCTGCGAATCCTGGATTTAGGGATAGTCTCAACGTTGGCAAGAGCGCGCCAGCGGCTAGTGGAATACAGATAAGGTTATAGGTAAATGCCCACGCTAGATTTTGTCGAATTTTGTTGAAGGTTGCTTGGCTAAGCGCAATAGCAGCAGGGATATCTGTCAGGGCATTTCTCATTAAAACGATATCGGCGGTTTCCATCGCAATGTCTGTACCCGCGTTGAGAGCGATACCGACATCAGCCTGCACGAGAGCGGGTGCATCGTTAATACCGTCTCCGACTAAGCCCACGTGGTGACCTGCTTTTTGAAGCTTGCTGATAGCGTTTACTTTTGCTTGCGGCGTGACTTTTGCCTGCACTTGTGACAGTGAAATATTGAGCTGCTGAGCGATCGCACTCGCGGCGCCAACACTATCACCACTCAGAATGTGCACGTTTAGGCCCAGCGATCGCAACGCCGCTATGGTCTCTACTGCATCTTTGCGAAGCGTATCAGCAATGCCGAAAATGCCGACAACTTGTTGATCTACAGCGACCCAAACCGCTGTTTTACCAGCTGCACCCAAAGCTTGTGCGTGGGCCAGCGCCTCAGATGACGAACAGTGATGCCTCTCCATCCAAGCTGAGTTACCGACTAAGCAGCGGGCTCTATTGCCATTAGGTAGCGTTACTTGGGCGGTAATGCCAAATCCTGCTTCTGTGTAGAACTCATCGGCATCTAGCAAATCGAGCATTTGCTGGGATGCAGCTTGCTCAATGGCAAGGCCGATGGGATGGTGCGTTCTACTTTCGACAGTGGCTGACAGTTGTAATAGCTGCTGGACCGAAAAAGCTGGGTTGATAACGATGCTGTCAGTTAGCTGGGGCTTACCTGTTGTTAAGGTGCCTGTTTTATCAAAGACGATCGTATCGAGTGCTCGGGCCGATTCCAAAATATCGCCGCCGCGAATGAGTAGGCCCTGCTTTGCACCAATGCCGGAACCAACAAGAATAGCGGTGGGCGTAGCTAACCCTAGAGCACAGGGACAAGCAACGACTAAAACAGCGATCGCAAGCTTCAAACTTGCCAACAACCTCAAGTTTTCTGCATGGGCAAGCATGCTGTTAGGCATTGCCGTGCCCTGCATTGCCGTGCTCACGGCATCTCCAACAGGAGCGTCTACAAAAGGAGCGTCTACAACGTGATGCGCGTGACCCATGGCAATTGTCGCTGCCTCGGGCCAAACGGGCACGCCCACAAAATACCAAAAGCCAAATGTAAGCAGTGCGCAGGCCAACACACCATAGGTAAAGTAACCAGCAATAAGATCGGCAAAGCCCTGAATTGGAGCCTTTCGAGTTTGAGCTGTTTCAATCAGATGAATCATTTGCGCAAGGGCCGTTTCATTGCCAGTGCGCGTCACTTGAACAGTAACAGCGCCAGACTGATTGAGGCTACCGGCCACTACCTCGGATCCAACTTGTTTCACAACCGGTACCGATTCGCCCGTCAGCATTGATTCATCAATGGTGGTTTGCCCTTGGGCAATGACTCCATCCATCGGCACTTTTTCGCTGGGCAGCACCCTTACCCATTCTCCTCTTTGCACTTGAGCTACCGGGATTTGAACACCTGTTGTCTCGGCGCTAGCTGTACTGGGATTAGGCACCAGTCGAGCTAAAGTTGGCTGCAAAGCAATGAGCGATCGCAAAGAACTGGCGGCTTGAAACCGCGCCCTTTGCTCTAGCGTACGGCCTAACAAAATAAAGCTCAGTAACATCACCGGCTCATCAAAAAAGCAGGCCCACCCTAAGCTAGGGAAAACCAGGGCCGCCAAACTTGTGAGATAGGCACTCAGCGCACCTAAGGCAACGAGCGTATTCATGTTAGGTGAACCGCGCCGGAGACCTTGTGTCCCTTCAACAATGATTTGACGCGCCGGAAACAGTAACGTCAGCGTTGCTAGCACACCGTGAAACCAAAGGGTACTGAGGATGGGAATCGAAAGGCTGCCCGCCCAGCTCATGAGGGGCCAGCTAATAGACCCGCTAACAAACGTAGTGAAGTATCCAACGGCATGCTGGAGATGACCTAATGTAGAAAGCGTTAGCAGGATTAATGCCGTTGTTAGCTGACGGATTTGATGCTGCTGAGCGGCTTCTTTTCGCGATATCCAGTCTGATTCTGCTGACAGGGCGTTGCTTACGGTGTTGGTGCGGATTTTGCTCGGGAAACCAGCTGCTGTCAGCGTTTGTGCGATCACTTCTAAATCTGCTTCAGGCGCACACTCCACGGCCGCAACTTCAGTCACCAGGTTTACAGTTGCCCTGTTTACACCATCGCACTGTGCCAGCTTTTTCTCCACGGTACTCACACAGCCCGCGCACATCATGCCCTCCACATCTAGCACCACGGTTTGAGCAGCTGTTGTGGTAACTGCCTGATTTTCCTCAGGGTGATCTGCCTTAAGTGCATCAACATCATTGGAGGTATGCTCTGATGCTGCGTTGGGTGTGGCAGATGGTGTAACAGTTCTAGTCATGTAACAGCTCTAGTCATAGGAATCTTTACAGATAAACAGGACAGCTGCAGAAGCGAGCGTAAATAGAATACGAAGCGTTAGATGGTCCAGTTTCAGACCGTACAGTTTCAGACCGTGCAGTTTTTGGAACCGGCGCTGCCCCAAATCAAATTTTAGAGGCTGTTAAGCAAGACTTGGGTTATGTTTTTCGGTAGTTTTATGCGGATCTTTCATGTTTAATGACATCACCAATCACTGGGCGAGTCAGTGCATAACCGCATTGACACGGCGACAGCTGATTAGCGGCTACCCCAACGGCAAATTTAGACCCCAAGCAACCGTTTCTCGCGCTGAATTTACCGCCATCTTGAAAAAGGCCTTTCCCGACGTTTCGATTAAGCAAGCACCGCTTGATTTTCAAGATGTCAGTGACCTGTATTGGGCAAGTGAGGCAATCGCTTGGGCAAGTGAGCGCGCGCTATTTAGCGGTTATCCCAACGGCAGATTTCGCCCGCGCTTAGCCGTGCCTCGGGTGCAGGCTGTGATGGTACTGATGCAGGCTATCGATGGCACACAGGGCGTTGATGTGACCGCTACGCTAGCACCAGAAGAAGACAACAAGCGCCAAAATAAAAAACGCCAAGATGACAGCGCCGTTACCTTAGCGGGTGCTTTGCTCGCAAGCTTTACAGACGCAGCGGATATTCCTGCCTATGCGCAAGCAGCGATCGCCACTGCCCTCAATCAAGGTCTGCTGGAAACCCTGCCCAACCCCCGACCTTTTCGGCCTCAGCAAACCATTACCCGAGGGGAACTGACCGCATTCCTTTGCAGGGCACTCGACATCCCAACTGCAGAACTGATCCGCCCTAATCCTCAACTGACAGCAGCGCAAGATAATCCCAGCATTTTTCAAGCATTTCTCAATCAGGAAAAGGGCTTCAACCAGGAAAAACTGGCATTTTTAGATAAACGTGTTCAATCTTCATCACACCGTCAGTCTATTGCTAACTATGCAGTGCGCTTGCAGGCCCCTACAGCTATCGAGTTCCGATCGGCAACAGCCGCCCCATATCCTCACCGGGGTGAGGTGTTTTTTGTAAATGAGCAGGGCTTGGACTTTTTACCTGCGGATGTGCGCTCGGCCTGCGTGTGCCTGCAGAGCTTGGAAGCTGGCGAGATTAAAGGGCAGTGGTTTGGGCGGGATGCGTTAAGCGATCGCCAGCTGTGGAGCAGCACCAAATTTATTCCATTGCTCAACGTAGCTGACCAGGTTAACCGCATTGACCCATCGATAGAAATCAGCCGCTGCCGAGTGCGCTCTGCTGGAGAATCTGGGCGATTCAGCGGCTTTCCGTTCGAGGATTTAGCAACAGCCATCATGACCTACGACAATCGCATTGCCACCTCAAATGCCTTAGCTGTCATGTTCAAACGTTTTGAAACACCCGAACGGTTAGAAAAATGGACAGCGCAGATGACCGGGAATCAATCCCTGTCGTTTCAGGGCCGCTACGGTGAAGTTCCGTTTATCCAGAATCCGGAGCTGTGGAGTTCGCAGCGCAACAGGGTAATGCTGAAGTCACCGGGGATTCGTCACAGTGGTCAAAACTTAATGTCTACCTACGATCTCACCCGCCTGATTACGATGGCAGGGTGGCACTGGCGATTGGATAGCGATCAGCGTATTCCGCATATTCAAACCCGTAGCTTAGACACGATTGTGCAAGCGATGGGGCACGATACGGCTCGATATATTGATGTTGCATTAGCAACTTTAGGATTGAGCCAATGGGTTCGTGAGCCAGTTATCTTTTCTAAAAGCGGATTTGGTCGGAGTGATCAGCGCGATCGCACCGAACTTACCTACTGTGCCCTGGCCCAATTCAGCCTCCCTCGCCAAATTGCTAACCCAAACCTAGGTGCGCTTGATCCAACCGCAGCCTACCAACACTATTCTTTTGGCTTCACAATGATCGTCGATAAAAACGTAGGGGATGCCAATGCAGAAGCTCGCTACGTAGACGCGCTGATGGCTACGGCCGTGACAGAGCTGATTCGTCGCATTGTGACGGGTGAAATGTTGTAGGCGAGCGAGGTAAGCCCCTCTAACGCTCACTTTCTAATGCTTACAGTCAAGCATGCTTCTTGCTGATCTTGCCTAATGCTTCTTGAACGTCTTGACTAACGCTCATCTTGAACCACATCTAACCGAGACTTTGCCAAGCGTTTCATCCAACCACTGAGATAGTCGCGATTGAGTACTTGCTCTTTAGGATCTTGCGTATCCGGCGCATAGGGCATTAACCCCCTAACGGCAGCTTCGGTAACGCAAAACATAGATTTCTGGAAGCTTTGACAAAGCTGAACCCGAATATCATCTTGACCGCGCACCGACTGTTGATATAGCTCACGCAGATAGTCTGGTACATAGTGGCGCATATCCTGCATCAGCAGCGTCGGTGGAATACCTGCTCCGCCAATTGGCAATGGGTCTGCGAAAAGTGCTCCATAGCCAAACTCACCCTGGTCCAAAGGAATTTGCTGGGCCTGAGCGTTGTAGGAAACCGTGCCAAAAAAGGGCGTACCCCTTAGAAAGATAGACTCTACATAAGGGACTGCAGTATCGGGTAAAAACGTCAGACCAACTGACGCCGGCATAATGTCGTATTCAGTGCCGCCGACCTTAACGCTGTAGGTAATGGGCTTACTGGCATTGGCCACTAGCTCGGCCTTTACCAAATCAACAACATCTTGAATTTCTTGAATATTGCCCTTGTCGTACTCTTCTGACAAATGCATGAACGCATCGCTCATCACCCGCCAAAATTGACCTAACCCCGAGTAGTAAGACAGCTGACGAACCTGCTCAGGCAGAAAATCAGGAAAAATGCTATTAAACGCCAGCAAAATAGGATTAAAGCGAATTTTTGCACGGATAGCAGGGCTACAGCAGGCCCAAAAATCTTCCGAATCGAGATAGGCATCTAGCCCACCGCCACCGTGCCACATCATTGTGCGCATCACATACTCTGCATATTCATAGTTGATGCGATCGTGCCATAAATGCTTGATTATCTTCTGCGGAGTGATTTCACCATTGAAATACTTAAAAATCGGCATCAGTACTAAAAACTGATGATCCGCAATGTAGATCAAGTTCTTCGAATAGGCATCTAGCACAACACCATAGGTATGGAGTACGCCAACGACTTCTTTGAGATTGTCCGGTGTGTTAGGGAGTAACGTTCCGCCATTGACTAGGCGATCGATGTACTCGGAAGAGGCGTAGATTGGGGTAGTTTTGGTGGCCGTTGGGGTTGTGGTCATTACAGAAGCATTTGGAGGTTGCCAATCTTATAGGTTCCCAATCTTATAGGTTCCCAGTCTTATAG
>JBCCOO010000009.1:0-99856 GCA_039025345.1 Cyanobacteria bacterium P01_D01_bin.105
CAATATGTTCCAGTCTAACCAAGCCTATGCCGCGATCGCGGGCCTCATTCCGGGGCTGCCTAACTGGCTATTTGGCATCGTTTTAGCTTCCCTGGCGGGCTTTGTCATCATTGGCGGCATCCAGCGCATCGGCGGCGTTGCTGAGAAGCTCGTTCCCGCCATGGCCGGTATCTACTTTTTGGCTTGTACTATTGTCATTTTGGCTAACATCACCCAAGTGCCTGCGGCAATTGGCACCATTATTAGCCAAGCGTTTTTCCCCCAGGCTGCGTTTGGTGGTTTGGTGGGTGTTATGGTTCAGGGCATTCGTCGCAGCTCTTTCTCCAACGAAGCTGGTGTGGGCTCAGCGGCAATTGTGCATTCAGCGGCCCGCACCAACGAGCACATTCGTGAAGGGCTCGTCTCTTTGCTAGAGCCGCTCATTGATACCGTGATTATCTGTAATATGACAGCCATTAGCATTGTGCTAACGGGCGTTTATCAGGACACAGGGGGTGAGCTTAGCGGTGTTCAAATGACCTCCAATGCGTTCTCCTCGGTCATGGGTTGGTTTCCCATCATCTTGAGCATTGCAGTTTGTCTGTTTGCGTTCTCAACGATTATTTCCTGGAGCTACTATGGCCTTCAGGCTTGGTCATATCTTTTCGGCACGCGCTCAACCATTATTTTCAAGTGTATCTACGTGATTTGTACATTCTTAGGCTGTTTGGCTAGCCTGGGGCTGATTATCGACTTTAGTGACTTGATGCTGCTGGGCATGGCCTTTCCTAACTTGCTGGGCTGCTACATTCTCTCTAATGAGGTAGCTAGCGATTTAAAAGACTACATGGCTAGGCTAGCCTCAGGTCAAATGGCTGTGGCGCCCGTTCCGGTTTCGACAGACGTTTAGAGAGGTGTTTTCGATGATGGGTGCCTAGATAAGAACGAGAACTAGCCCCTGCCGGTTCGTGATAGGAGCTGGTTCTCGTCAGGGGTTTCTCATCACCCCAGGTCTCATCAGCAAGCGCCTACAAATTTGCTTTCACAATTTGGCTGCTAGAAAATACCCTCCCCACTGTTTAGGAGGTTGGGTTTTCTAGCAGTTTTTTCTTCTGCGAGTTTGGTTTGTAGCCACTGCTGGCGAGCTTGCAGCGATCGCCCTGTGTATTCGCCATAGAAGTTGCTGAACCGGCCCAACCAGAGCAGACATTTGATGATTTGGGGCGATCTTTGGTTCGCTGTATATTGGCTTAGAGATTGAATGCGAAAGGGTTTTAAAAGCATTAGGGATACCTCATAAAGTAGGTATCCCTAATGTAGAAAAGCTAAATTAAAACAGCAAAAGGCTAAGCCGATAGGCCCAATGCAAAAGATAGATACGCTAGTGTCGCATCACTAAAACGGGACAATCAGAGAATCTTGTTACCCGCTCTGTTACAGTGCCGACAAAGAAACGAGAAATGCCTTTACGGCCCTTAGAGAGCATCACAATGAGCTCCATATCTTTCTCGGCTGCATAATCAATAATTTGAGCGCTCGGATCGCCGATCTCTAAGACAACATTTAGGCCAGGATATTGATCGAGCGGAAACTTTGCAGCAAATGTTTCCATCACGTCTTCTTTGCGCTTTTCCTCATCAATTGTTTGCCAAATGATACCTGGATCAGTCGGTTCCAAGGGGCTCATCACGTATAGGGCGTGAACGGCACTGGGTTCGCCAGCGAAGGCCAGCGTATCTTTCAGTACCTCAAAGGCTTCTTCAGAGAAGTCAATCGGTACCAAAATGCGGTCTTTGGACAATAAAACCATAGGACTACACCGTTAGGTTATAAACATCTCGGTTATAAACATGGGTGATGCTGACAAGCTCACGTTGTCCTAGAAAGTTTTGGCCTAACAAGTTTTGGCCTAGCAAGCGTTGGCCGCCGAATTAAACTCTGGCAGTTTTAGCAACAGTAACCTCTGCCTCGACAGTTTTAAGGCCGACAAGGTTAGCTACGGTAGCATGAAGCTTTGACGATGTAAGTGCTTATGCTTAAGCTATCAGGCTATCTGCCTTTTAATAGTACTGCGCAACACAGATTTAAGAATTCATGCCCGTTTGGGACAGTGCTGCTTGCCTGAGGCTATGCGACAAGATTGGAGTTGTTTTTTAGGGGGCTGTTTTTTAGGCGTTCTTTTTTAGGCGTTCATGCGTGTGAGCATTACAGGGCAATTGGCATAGACCCTCACATAGTCAGAGAGGGCACCGCCCATGAGCAAATCTAAATCTGGCATTGCTTTAGCAATCGTGGGTCTGCGATCCGGCGAACCCACAATCATTAAATTCACATTTAGCTCGTCGGCGAGTTCGCAAATACGCTGACCAGGCTTGCCCTGAGGTGCCGCGCAACGATAGCGAATGCCCGCGCGACGTAGCTTCGAAATTGCATCGGCGAGTGCAGGATCCTTTTCTGGATTCGATTGAGTCAATTTATCGAGCTTAGTGTTCAGTTTGTTCACAGAGTGAACCAAAATAATTTCGCTGCCTTCAATATCACGGGCGAAGCCCATTGCAACCGATAGGCTCTGTTTGGCAGAGTCCGATTGATCGATGGCGACTAGAATGCGGCGGATGGTTTGAATACTGTATAGATCGTCTTTTACCAGCAGCATGGGCCGAGACGATAGCTGAAACACATACTGGCTAACTGAATTACTGATGATGGCTTTGAGCCCTTTTAGCCCGCGCGAGCCCATGATCACCAGGTCAGCGTCTATTTCATCTGCCACTTTGCCGACTAAATCTTTGGGCTCGCCCTCGCGCAGCACGGCATTGACTTGTGCCGGATCGAGGTTGAGTTCGCTGACGGCTTCAGCTAAGGTTCTGCCTCCAGTTTCCCAACGCTCGGCCATTGCAGTAGAAGATGATTGGGTGGGCACAACATGGAGAATGGTGATGCGCGATCGCTCAACTCGCGGAATCTCCATCAGCTTCTTCATCATGCTTCGGGTATTTCCAGTGCCCGAATCAGCCAGCAAAATATTGTTAATCATGGGTTTATATCAGCATTTCTCTACCCTTCAATTTAGAAATAAACTGATACAAAATCACTCACTTGATCACTAAACTTAAAAATGTCAGTCGTTATCTGTAATTGCCTTCGTTGCCAATAGCAAAGTAAGAATGCATCCTTACTTTGCTATTGGCGCATTCCTTAGGCGAATTCGATTCGCCAGGATCGCATCGCTGCTAGTCGCGTTAGCTGTTGTAGCTTGAGGCTTCTAGCGATGACTAATGTCCTAACTAACTCGACAGATGCAATATGACTCAGTCCCTCGCTTGGTTTGAATATCCCATCCGCGTTCAGCCGCACCACACAGACTATGGTGGGGTTGTGTGGCACGGCACCTACGTTACGTGGTTAGAGTCAGCGCGGGTGGAGTGCTTGCGCGCCGCTCAAGTGCCTTTCGAACAGCTGGTCTCGCTGGGCTATGATCTGCCCGTTGTAGAGCTTGCCCTTCGATACCGGCAGCCCCTCATGCTGGGCATGCAGGCCATTGTAAAAACGCGCCTCGCATCGACAAAAGGCATTCGATTAACCTGGCAGTACGAAATTGAAACAGTCGCGGCTGACCCTCAGCTCTGCCTCACAGGAACCGTCACCTTAGTGACCGTGGATATGAAAGCGCGCAAGGTGGTACGCCGACCCCCGCCAGCGGTAAAAGCGATTTTATCTAGCCTAGAAGACTATTTTAATGACGACGCAGTGGATGACGGTGCGGGCTAAGCCACGGCTCATGTGAGCTAGATAGCACAGCTGAACACCATCGTCTGTGTGGTTATTCAATAGTTTGGCTACTGCGATTTTTAGGATTTGCTGTAAGTAAGGCTACAGAAACGATTTGCGAATTTTGCCGAGAGAGAAATAAGCCCAAATCCACAAATTCACAACTCTTAGTACCTTAGGGCACTTCTCCACAAGCTTTCCACAGGTTTTCCACAAACTGTTTTGAAGTTTTCCACAGCTTAGAACGCAATTGCGTTCTCTCACTGTTTTTTGTGGATTACTTTTCGGCGATCAATTCCCGCTAATTGTGATGCGTCAGTGTGAACTTACATAACAAAAACGAAGGTGAAACGCACCTTTTTCGTTGACGTAAACTTTTGCTAAATGGCCCTGTCGGAATTTAGAGCATTGCCATTTCTAAACGACTGCTCCACAATGATGAACACTTCAATCAACCCGGATTCATTCTTATCGCAATTTTCTGGTAGCGCTTCAGCTGCTTTCCCTTACCTTTTGCACCTCATAGGTTGCAAACACAAACCAGGAAAGAAGCCCTATATAGAGCTCTCTGAGAAGAATTGAGGCGTGGTAGTTTGTTTTGCCTTGAAAGTTTCTCCGTTCCCTTATTCCTATCCATTACCTAATGAGTATTGAGAAAGAAGCGTTTGTCGTCCCACAGTCTGTTAGTTTAGCTGTCGAAATTCCAGAAGAGCTTCACCTTTCTGTTCAGACCTATCTGGACGAGCATTCTAGCTGGAGCCAAGATCGTTTGTTCTGCGCTGCGATTTCACTATTTTTGATGCAAAATGGCGTGACTCAGCGTCAGGTGAGCCGCATTTATTTAGATAGTCTGTTTGGGCAACAGCACGAAAACCATACGTCGGCTTTTCGTTCCCACTAGAGCTTTTAGAGATTAGAGCCTCTAGAGAGCTTTTATCTGCTGATACAAAACTCTCTAGAGGCTGACAGTGATTCTGTTGTCTATTTTATTAATTTTACTAGCCCCCTAAAAAAAATAAAAAGCTGCCGATAGCTTTGTCTGTTTTCTCTTAGCAGCTTTTTTCGTTGTTGTTGAGTTGATGTGGCAATCGATGGCGGAATCGTCGTCGATTGCGCTCATAGTTATAGTGCAGTGTCGGCTTGACTCCGAATTCTAGGAGGATTTTGATCTAGAAGGATGCTGAACCAGAACCTGCTTGAGATACATCCCTGTGTAGGAGTTAGCTACTTTGGCCACGTCTTCAGGCGTGCCTTGAGCAATAATTTGCCCGCCGCGATCGCCCCCTTCCGGCCCTAAATCAATCACCCAATCGCAGCAGCGAATCATATCGAGATTATGCTCGATCATAATCACGGAGTTGCCCTTATCGACTAGCCGCTGCACCACATCCAACAGCTTATGCACATCGTAGAAAGAGAGGCCGGTGGTGGGCTCATCAATTAAGTACAGGGTTTTACCCGTAGAACGGCGAGCCAGCTCGCTGGCCAGCTTCATTCGCTGTGCTTCACCACCAGAGAGGGTCGGAGCAGTCTGCCCCAAACGAACATAGCCCAGACCGACATCTACCATCGTTTGTAGGCGGCTCGCTGCCTTCGGAATATTCTCAAAGAATTTCAAGCTATCCTCAGCCGTGGTGTTTAGCACATCAGAAATGTTTTTGCCTTTGTACTTTACTTGCAAGGTCTCGCGGTTGTATCTCGCCCCTTTACACACCTCACACTGCACGTACACATCGGGTAGAAAGTTCATTTCAATCACGTTCACGCCCTGGCCACCGCAGGCTTCGCAGCGCCCCCCTTTCACGTTAAAAGAAAACTGACCGCGTTTGTAGCCTCTGGCTTTAGCTTCAATGGTTTCGGTGTAGAGGTCTCGAATAACATCAAATACGCCCGTGTAGGTGGCTGGGTTAGAGCGCGGCGTACGGCCAATGGGAGATTGATCAATGACGATTGCTTTGTCTAAAGCTTTGAGTCCTTTAATCGGATCCATAGCCTTAGGCTGGGGAACTTTGCTACCGAAAAAGTGGCGAATGGACGGATACAGCAGTTCGTTGATGAGCGTGGATTTCCCCGAACCGGATACGCCTGTAATGCAAACAAATTTCCCGAGAGGAATATCTACATCTAGGTTTTTGAGATTATTTAAATGGGCATTGCGAATCTGAATGCTGCGGTTGTTGCCAGGGCGACGCTCGGCTGGGGTCTCAATCTTTTGGCGGCCTGAGAGATACGCGCCTGTCAGAGAATCTTCTGACTTTAAAATATCTTCTAACTGACCTTGAGCTACAATATTACCGCCATGTGCGCCCGCGCCAGGGCCAATATCAACAATGTAGTCAGCGGCTCGCATCGTGTCTTCATCGTGCTCTACCACCACCAGCGTATTGCCCAAATCTTTCAGCCGTTGGAGGGTTTTAAGCAGTCTCTCGTTATCTCTTTGGTGCAAGCCAATGCTTGGCTCATCGAGTACGTATAGCACGCCGCTGAGCCCTGCCCCAATTTGAGTGGCGAGCCGGATGCGCTGGGCTTCGCCGCCTGAGAGCGTGCGAGCCGCTCTATCCAGCGTCAGGTAGTCTAGTCCCACATCTAGCAAAAAAGTCAGGCGAGCTTTAATTTCTTTTAGGACAAGGTCGCCAATCGCCATTTGACGAGCGTTCAACTTAGGCTCGCTGCCATTCTCTCCGACCAGCTCGTATACCCGCTCTAAACACTCTCGAATAGAGACGCTGGTGAAGTCTTTGATATTGTACGGGCCAATCCGCACTGCTAGGGCTTCGGGCTTGAGTTTAGCGCCATGGCAGGTCGCACAAGGCTGATCGACAAGATACTTTGCGAGCTTTTGTTTATATGTTTCAGAAGAGGCCTCATGATACTGCCGCTGGAGCATGGGCAGTACGCCTTCGTAGCGGCGGTGATAGCCCTTCTGATTACCGTAGCGAGAGTCTGTTTCAATATAAATTTTCTCTTTTGAGCCGTTGAGAATAATCTCCTGTTGTTCTTTTTCTAGGCTCTGCCACTGAGACTGTAATTCAAACCCAAAGGCCTGCCCCACGCTGTAGAGCAAAGAGAAGTAGTAGGTATTGTCTTTCTCCGACCAAGGGGCGATCGCTGCGTACACTGGTGCCGTCGGATCGGGCACGACTAGTTCGGGTGAAAACGTGGGTAAATGTCCTAATCCATGGCAGTCTGGGCACGCGCCATAGGGTGAGTTAAACGAAAATAATCTGGGGGATAGCTCATCCATTACCGCGCCGTGCTCGGGGCAAGCAAAGTTTTCAGAAAAGATGATTTCATCGGGTACCTCATCCCCCCGCTTTTCTCCCTCACGTGCGGGCAGTACATCAATAATGGCAACCCCTTCTGAGCGCTTCAGCGCCGTTGACAGTGAATCGACTAGACGCTCCTGCAAATCGTCTTTTTTCACGAGGCGATCAACAACAACTTCCACATCGTGAGATTTATTTTTATCCAGCTCAATGTTATCCCCTAGCTCACGAGCTTCTCCATCAATGCGCACCCGGACAAATCCTTCTGCTGCT
Organism: Cyanobacteria bacterium P01_D01_bin.105; assembly: GCA_039025345.1. GTDB lineage: Bacteria > Cyanobacteriota > Cyanobacteriia > Phormidesmidales > Phormidesmidaceae > Phormidesmis. Next base: position 7,290 of record JBCCOO010000009.1, read on the forward strand.
AATGCAGACAACAGCTTTTGATGGGTGCCTTTTTTGCCCCGTACCACTGGCGCTAAAATCTGAAATCGGGTTCTATCTGGCAGTGCCATCACCTGATCGACCATCTGATCGATGCTTTGGGGCGCAATTGATCGGTCGCACTTGGGGCAGTGGGGTTCTCCGGCTCGCCCATACAGCAATCGAAAATAGTCATAAATTTCTGTGACGGTGCCCACCGTGGAGCGCGGGTTGTGAGAAGTCGATTTTTGATCAATCGAAATTGCTGGGCTTAAGCCTTCAATCGCATCTACATCTGGCTTATCAACTTGGCCCAGAAACTGACGGGCGTAGGCGCTTAAAGACTCCACATAGCGGCGTTGCCCCTCTGCGAAAATGGTGTCAAAGGCGAGAGAAGACTTACCTGAGCCTGAAACGCCAGTGAATACAATCATTTTGTCTCGAGGTAAGTCGAGATTGATGTCTTTAAGATTATGTTGCCGTGCGCCGCGAATTCGAATGAGGTTTTTAGGGTCTAAAAGGTCGATGCTCCCCTGCACGGAAGGCGTCGGTGCATCGACGTGGACTACTGGCTGAGCCCTGGTCGCCTTGGCTCTAGTTGTCTTGGCCTTACCCGTCTTAGCACTCGTTGTTTTGGCTTTAGTGGCCTTGGCCTTTTCTGTCCTGGTATTGGTCGCTTTTACCTTGCTTGTTCTGGTTTTCGCCGTTTTTGCCTTAGCGGCACTTGCTTTTGTCGTTTTCGCTTTGCTCGTTCTGGGTTGGGTTGATTTGACTGCTTTTGAAGTAGATGTGGTGCCAGAAGACTGGTCAGCAGATTTTTTGGATGAGGGCATAGGGAAAAGGGGCGTGAGCGCAATAGCTGCCGACAAAGATTAGGGGCGAGCAATATTTCTTCATGATAGACCACCATGATGGGGCGCGGCTTTATCGCAAGTGTTAGTTCGCTAAGCTGTCAATTGGGGGCTCACCTAGGCAATTACTGCGTTCTCGTAAGTAGGGCTGAGCGATGGCGTCCATCTTGTTCATTTTTAGCGCATCGAACCTTTTTGTATCTTGCCTGTGTAGGGCCTCTGGCTTTAAGGGCCCTGCTAAGATTGAACTGAATAAATGACTTTTGATTAGTTGCTAGACCCTCAGCGCTGCCGTGGCTGAATTGACCCCTCCAGAAAACATAGTTTTGAAAACTGCCCTTAAAGAATGGTCGGTGGCAGTGGATGCGATCGCCAGCGGCAAAACCATTTTGCTGTTGCGCAAGGGTGGGATAAAAGAGACCAAAGGTAAGTTTTCTGCTGAAGCTGAGCGTGTTGTGCTGTTTCCTACCTTCGAGCATCAAAAGCCTGAACTGTTAAAGCCCGAGTATCGCAATGCGGTTAAACCTGTACAAACGGGTTGGCATCCAGAGAGCATCACCCTAAAAGCTTGGGCCGATATCACCCATATCTTTTTGACCCACGACGCCGAGAAAGTGGCTGCGCTAAGTGACTTTCATATTTGGCAGCCCAATTTGGCACAGGAACGATTGAAATGGAAAGCCAAGCAGCCTCTTTATGTCTTGGCTTTGCGGGCCTATCGGTTGGTTTCACCTATGACGGTTGCGTGGGATGAAGCCTATGGGGGATGCCGCTCTTGGGTGACGCTGACAGCACCGATTGAGGCCAAAAGTCGGGAAGCTGCGATCGCAGCTGACGCTTATCAAGCACAGGTTGATGCGATCGCAAGCATTTTAGACGGTTAACTTCACGCGCTGCTCAACCTAGCCAACTTGCGCCGATACGCTAGCTACTGCTCTGCGTAATCCCGGCTGGCTCAACGGTAGAAACAGCTGGCTTGTCAGCGTGAGCATTGAGGATTGACAGATAGTCAGGTTCAACATCTTCAGAAGGCTGCTTGGTGACGATTCGCGGCACGACAATCGTCACCGTTGATCCGCAGTTCACACCTTCGCTACCAATGGTCATATCACCGCCCATTAAGCGCATAAAATTCTGCGAAATCGCGAGGCCTAACCCGGTGCCTTCATAAGCCCGCGTATGGGAACCATCTACCATTACGAATGGCTTAAATAGCTTAGGTAAACTCTGCGGATCAATGCCAATTCCAGAATCTTGGACGGTGATTTTTACCCAGGGCCCAGACGGCATCTGCAAGTTGGCGAGTCCACTAGCGGCTGATGAGTGTGACGAACTCAGCGACTGATTAGAGGCTGTTTCTGCGATCGCGACTGTTTCTGAGGTGACGGCTGCACCTTCTCCCATCGTCACGCTGATCGCTACAGTGCCCTCATCTGTAAATTTCAGTGCATTGGCCAGAACGTTCAACAATACCTGTTGAAAACGAGAAAAATCGACCGGAATGATGGTTTGGGTGCTGAGCTGAGGCCATATAAGCTTCAGCCCCTTCTGTTGAAACTGCAGCACTTGCATATCCCATACATCTTGCAAAATCTCTCGCAAATCTATTGGGGTTATGTTCACCTCAAGCTTGCCAGCTTCTATTTTGGCAATGTTCAAAATATCTTCTATCACCGCTAACAGATGGAGCGCTGCTTTATTGGCCTGCTGTAAAAACTCTAACTCTTCTTGACGGGTGTCACACAGATCATCTTGCACCACTCGAATAGATCCAATAATTCCATTGAGTGGTGTTCTCAGCTCGTGAGAAGTGTTGGCCAAGAATTCATTTTTGAGCTGATTGGCAGTTCTCGCATCTTGCCAAGCCTGGTGAATCTCGGCTGAATTGTCTTCTAGTCGGCTCAGCATGCCTTCAATGACGGTGCCTAAGTAATTTAGCTCCCAAATTTCAGAGTCGCGCGGTGATTTACGCACTTCGGAGAGATCGTCTATTGCCTGGGTGTAGCGAATCAAGTCTTCAATCGGTAGCGAAAAACTCCTGGCGACATGTAGGGCGAACACCGTGTTGGCAAATAACAGCCCCACTGTGAGCACTGCAAAGACAATGCGAATGTGCCCCAGACTGTGGAGTGCGCGATTGGTCGGGGTGACTGTTAAGACTGTCCATACATTGCTTTGCTTGGGGCTTACGGGCACTGTAAAGCCACTGTAGCCTGCTAGCCACTCCTGTTTTTGTCTAGGCTGATTGCCGTCAGACTCACTGTCTTCAAGCATCATTGCTTGAGGCATAAACTGAGAGAGACGCACAAAGGCAGCCTTGCCTGCTTGCACGTGAGCGATCGCATCCATGAGCTGCTCGGCGTCTCCTACGTCAGCAACGGTTAGGCCAACCTGATTAGGGTCGGGGTGGGTCACAATCGTATTGTTAGAGTCGATCACCACCGTTTCGCCCACTAGAGACTGGGCGTCCGTATCTTGCAGCTGGAGAATGCACATTTCCATGGCTAGGGTATATCGGAGATTACCCTCTGAGTCATAAAGCGGACTTGCCACTACAAACTTGATAAGTGCGCGGTCTGCCCGGGGGGAAGCCACTGGCGCATCTGGGCCTGGTGGATAGACGAAAAAATCAGACCGATCTACGCTGCCGTCTTGTAGCCAAGGCACCCTTTTGGCATCGGGAATAATATTGCGATCGCACGTATTTACAATGGCTGCATCGGCTTTGGGTGACTTCATCTCCACGCAGCTAATTTCGTACGGCGCATCTTCGGCAAAGCTGCGCAGCGTCTGTTGGATTTTGCTAACATCGCCCGATTGAAACGCCACAGTCTGCTCCAGCAGATCCATGTTTGCTTCAATAGAGTCAATGCCATTATCGAGTTCTTCAGCTTTGCGAATGGCGCTGCTGGTCAGATTTTGACGCGCGGTGACTAGCAGACTATTGCGGGCATTGCGTAAGGCCACTGCTTGCCCAACGAGCAAAATAGGTAAGCTAAACCCCAAAATCTTAAACAGTAGGTTTCGCCGGAGCGATCGCGGACGATTTGCCATAATCATCAAACAGCATTGTCGAATGGCATTTTGCTACAGATTCAGCTCGCTGGCTGTTATCTAACTGGCCGTTATCTAAACTGGCCGTCATCTAACTGGTCGTCATTTCAAAGCGTTATTAAAGCCTGCTCTGACAACTATTGGTTGACACACGAACCCACCGGCTGACGTAACGCTTTACATTCCTCCAGTATCTGGCAATAGCAACCCTATCATTAGTTTATCTGCCATCTCCTCATCATTACGTAAGTCAGCCACAAATTTTTTTGAGTATCTTCAGTAAGATAGCTGGCAGACTCGTTCACTTTGGATCACTTTACCTATGCTTGAGGGTCTGCCCCCACGTCCATCCCTGCCGCCACGCCCCCACATTACTGTCATTCTTGCCATGAGCGCCGACGGCAAAATTGCAGATGCCCGACGGGCCGCGGCCCGCTTTCCCTCGCTCGCTGACAAAGCCCACCTCGAAGCGCAAATTGCCAAGGCCGATGCGACTCTGTTTGGCGCAACGACGCTTCGAGCCTATGGCACCACCCTCTCCATTACTAATCCAGACCTACTGGCCCAGCGCCATCAGCAAAATCTCCCAGCGCAGCCCATTCAAATCGTCTGCTCTGCCACCGGTAATCTCGACCCCAGCTGGCGCTTTTTTTCTCAACCTATTCCCCGCTGGCTAATCACCACTCTCGAAGGTATCCAAACTTGGCAATTGGCCATAGATCGCAGTGAAATCAGCCTATCTCCATATCGTCTGAGCAGTGCTTCACGCTATCAGCAGCAGGGTAATCAGCAGCAGGGTAATCAGCAGCAGAGCAAGCAAATCCTCACCAAACCGTTTCAGCACACCTTTATTACGGAGCGGCCGTTCAATTGGCACAACGTCCTGAAAGATCTGCGCATAGGCACCCGCGCCCTCTCGACTACCAGTAGCCGTGCCCCGATTAGGCGTTTGCTTGTTATGGGCGGCGGTGAGCTGGTGGCCTCTTTGTTAGCCGATCACCTCATTGACGAACTCTACCTCACCGTTTGCCCGCTGCTCATCGGCGGCAAAACAGCGCCCTCCCCAGTGGGCGGCCTCGGCTTCACCCTTCCAAACACGCCTCAGCTGCAGTTACAGTCTGCTCGCACTGAAGGTGATGAAGTGTTTTTGCATTACACAGTCCGTCACGATGCATCGTCGCGCTAGACGGATTGGCTTAGGTGCGTTAGTTGGAATGGTTGATATAGCAAAGTGCGGATGCATCCGCACTTTGCTAGTTGAGTGAGCTGTTGTTGTGTAAGACTTCTAGCGATCATTAGTGTCCTAACTCACTCGACAGAGGCAATAGTTTGACGAGAAAAGAGCGCGTTGCCCATGGGCTCGCTCGCGCCGATGCGACTAATGTTCCTATCGATTTGCTTGCGGGTTAGGGTGGCGTTTTCAGTCTTCAGCCCCTCAATCTGCTGATAGAGCTGTTCGATAAGGTTGCTTTGAGAAATGACTTTTTCATTGAATTGGTTGAAAGTGCTGGTAGCTTCTGACTCTAGCTCGGTCAGCATTTGAGTGGCCATTTCTGTTTTTTGCGCAAGGGTGGTTTCTAAGTCGGCAATGCGGGTTTGGCTCGCTGTTGTCAGCTGATTAATTTCGGCTTGGGAAGCGGCAGCAAGATGCGCGAGCTGAATGGTTAGCGTGGTTTCTGCGATCGCCATTTCCTGTAAGTCGTGCAGTAGGTGCTGATGCTCTATTGCGAGCCCTTCGAGTTCACCAAAGATCGAAACTTTCTCAAGCTGATCGTCTGCTAGTACTTCATGCATCTGAGCAATTTTGCCTTGCAGCGTTTCAGATTCAGCCATTGCCATATCTAAGAAAGTCTTCAGAGCGTTTTCTCTCTGTGCATGAGCTGTCTCTAAATGGGATTGCAGCGCTTGGCGTTCAGCCAAGTGATTCTCTTGTTGAATCCGCTCAGCTTTCTGATGTTTGTACTTTTGAACGACGGTTGCGATCGCTGCACCACTCGCAGTGGAGGCTATAGTCATACCTGTTTGTTGCCAAAGCCGGCTCGAACTATTGAGCATGAAGACTACCCCCACCCCGGCGATTGCGCTTAGGTATCGCACCTTAGACACATATTGAATAACTGTAATGAGTGACATATCGCTAAACGGAGCATTCTACAGAACGCGCTATAAAGTTTTTCTTCTCTAAGGTCTTTGTTGTTTAAACGCTTTGCTTTTGAAACGCTTTACTCTTAAAACGCTTTGCTAAAGGCGGCCTTATTGACCGGTTAGCTGTGCTCGATACCGAGCGGCTTTCTCTGCAAACACATTCTGTGCTTGCTGAATATCTAGCTCAAAGTTTTGATCTTTCAGCGCAATGAGCTGATCCGCGTAGTCGCTTTCACGAGTAGCGGCAGCATGACGCGCACTAGCCTGTCTGAGTTGCTGAGATCTGGCCCCATTTTCTTCAATCTGAATTTGATGATCAATTTCGGTGCTGGTGAGCTGGGCAGTGCGGGTCTTATTTTCCTGCGTGCTAATGGCCACATCAATGCTCTGACGCTCTAACCGATGCAAATCATTAATATTTTTTAGATTCAACGTGGCCACCTCAATGGCCCGACGTTGTGCTTCTGCCTGCTCTTTTTGCGCGTGATACGTTGCTTCATCTAGGGTTGGAATCGTCTCACTGGGCCGCCAGATATTATCGTCAATACAGTTGGCTGCTATAAAGCGGACGTTGCTTGCTGCAGGCACGTCAGTAGCGTTTTGCAAAGCGCTGCTGGGGCTTGAATCAGCTGCTGTGGAGCGACTGACTGCGGCCTCGGCCATAGCTTTAGTTGGTATAGCTTCAGTCCGCATAGCTTTAGTCGGTTCAACTACATTGGATTCAACTTCAGTCGGGTCGCCTTCAGTGGGCTCAGCTTCGGTAGGCTCAACTTCAGTGGGCTCAGCTTCCTGCATGACGGCACTGAGCGGCATCTGAGTGATTGTGGCCGCTTCAGTTACTGAAGATTCAACTGTCAGCGCTTCAGATATTGCCGTTGGTGAGACTTCAGGTGTCAGCGGCTCATCAGCGCCCTCATTGATGATCGTGACGGACTCAGTATCTTTAACCGTTTTCGCGGCCGCACTTTTAGAGGCCTTACTTTTAGAAGTCGTACTTTTAGCTTTTTTGCGGGTCGTTGTTTTTTTTGCTGCTTTTGGCTCTGTAGATTTTTTCCTAGCCGCTGTTTTCCGAGTTGTTTTTGTCTGAGAAGGCGTTGTCTTAGGCTCAGCTTGTGTCGCTTCAGTCCCTGTTATCTCAATTTGTTCAGCAGGTTTCTGCGGTTCAGTTTTTGTCACCTCGGCTTGTTCTGCAGGCGTCTGCGGCTCGACATCTTCTGTTAGCATCGCGTTATAGGCCTGAGAGACAATGCTTTCTCGAGATTTTTGCCTTGCTTTAGATTGAGTTGCCATGAGCCTGTACTCCTCATGTATTCAAAATATGGTTGATGGGAATGTTTAACTAGCATATTAGTACACTTGTACTTTATGCAAGTTAAATTTCTGTATATCTTAATTTTGTATGTTTTGAGAATGCGGCCTGTTGAGTAGCGTGGAGGACATTGCCATGAAAGTGATTGTTCAAGATGAATACGGATCGCCGAGCGTGTTGAGGTTGGCAGAGGTTGAGAAACCTGCGATCGCACCTAACGAAGTTCTCGTTAAAGTTCACGCCGCAGGGGTTCATGCCGGAGATTGGCACCTGATGCGCGGCACGCCCGTTTTGATTCGTCTGGTGTTTGGGGGCCTCTTTAAGCCCAAGTTCAAAACTATTGGCACTGATATGGCCGGGCAGGTTGAGGCGGTGGGTGAAGCCGTTAGTCAGTTTCAGCCGGGCGATCAGGTCTTTGCCGATCTCTCTGAGTCTGGTTTTGGCGCGTTTGCAGAATATGTAGCTGTCTCTGAAACCGCTTTGGCCTTGAAACCCGCGAACCTAACCTTCACTCAGGCAGCCACTGTGCCGGTATCTGCGCTGGCCGCGCTACAAGCTTTGCGAGATTACGGTGATCTTTGCGCTGGACAGACAGTGTTGATCAATGGCGCTTCTGGTGGCGTGGGCTCGTTTGCGGTGCAGATTGCAAAAGCGTTTGGGGCTGAGGTGACAGGGGTGTGTAGTACGCAGAAAATAGCGATGGTGCGATCGCTGGGTGCAGACCACATTGTTGACTACACCCAAACCGACTGCACGCAAATGCAACAGCGCTACGATGTGATTGTGGATGCGGCTGCGTATCGTTCAGTCAAAGACTTTTTGCCAATACTGACTCAGCAAGGCGTTTATGTGATGGTGGGTGGCGCCACGCCTCGATTGTTTCAGGCCATGTGGCTAGCTGTCATGAATAAGCAGATCAAGACTTTAGTATCGTCACCGAATCAAGCAGATCTGACGGTATTGAAGACTTTAATTGAAGAGAACAAGATTTCGCCTGTGGTAGACAGGTGCTATTCGCTGAGTGAGGTGCCGGATGCGATTCGATATGTGGAGCAACGGCAGGTGCAGGGGAAAGTGGCGATCTCAATTTAGCCAGCATGCATTAGCCAGCATGCATTAACTAGCCGTCAGTGCATTGATATGGCGATTGATCAACGTCTCTAATTCTGGGTCAGAATAAGGCTGAGGCGCTGCCAACATATTGGTGCCTATGCCATCCATTACGGCAATCCAAGCCGCTGCCTCAAACGCTAGATCTAATCCTGATGCGATCGCCCCAGCCGCTTCTAAAGCCGTTAATTCATGGGTCATGAATGCTTTGAAGTTGTGATAGAGCGTCTGATGTTCTCGCATTAGGCCCTCATGCCCGGGCATATATCCTACAAAAGCTAGCCAAACTCGCCAAATTTGACTCAGCTCATCAGTGGTTGGCAGCACCGCTCGCATCATTACTTTTAGCCGATCGATGCCTTCAATGCCTTGAGCTGCGGCCACCATCTTTTCACCCAGCCGCTCCATCACTACTTCCAGCATAAACAGCAGTAGCTCATCTTTATTGCGAAAGTAGTGAGTCAGCACACCTGTGGTGCAGCCTAATTCATGGGCGATTGCCCTTAGGCTAGTGCCCTGCAATCCCTGCTGAGCAATGAGCTTCATTGCAGCCGTTGCCACCTGAGCGCGCCTGTCCGCCTGTTTTTCCGCTACTGTCAGCTCAGCCATATCATCCCTTACTAACCACTCTGCTCAACAAATTTTCAGATGAGGTGATCCATATCTTATAACATTCGTTATTATTTTTATAGATAACATCTGTTGTTATTTTTTAGTAGCCCTTGAACGAGCTGGAGAAGTCAAATTATGTCATCCACACCCGTACTCAATTCGCTCCCTATCAAAGAATCTGTTGAAGGTGCGACGCGTTCAATCGTAGTGCCGCGTTCAGGCTGGAAAGGACAGCTAGATCGGTTTGTTGGGCCGGGGGCAACACCAGCAGAGTTGCTATTGCAACTATTTCCATCTTTCATTGCAGTGATCGCAGCGCCGCTTTATGCCTCTACGCTGTCGGTTGCCCTCAGTGCTTGGCAATTGAGCTTGATAGCAATCTTGGCATTTGATTTGGTAGGCGGTGTTCTAACCAACGCCACTGCCGCTGCTAAGCGTTGGTATCACCGTCCTGGGCAAGGCTGGCGACAGCATCTGGCTTTTGTCGGTGTGCATCTGTTTCATATTGGCCTAGTTGCCTGGCTGTTTCGAGGGGCTGACGGACTGTTTTTTGTCAGCGTCTCAAACTATTTATTGCTGGCATCAGGTCTAATTGTGGCGAGCCCGCTGTATTTGCAGCGTCCGGTTGCGCTCGGGCTTTATGGATTGGCGCTATTAGGCGATCGCTATCTCTTTGCGCCCACGCCAGGGCTGGAATGGTTTTTGCCTTTGTTCTTTCTAAAGCTGTTGGTGAGTCATTTGCTAAAGGAAAAGGGCTATAGGCCGGGCGATCGCTAAATTAAGACCATTCCCCCACTGATTGCTTTCGTCGAGTTATTTAGGACATTAGTAATCGCTGAAACCGTCTAGTGACATCGGCTAACTCGACCCGCAATCGACGTAGGCCTTGCCCTCTCGCAGCGTGTTCATCCGTCGATTGCTGTAGCTTTCAGGTGTGTTGATTCACTTCTGTGTTGTAAAAAAGGTGTGTTGTAAAAAGGTGCTGGGCTATAGGCAAAGGACATAAACACAAGCTGGTACTTGCTCCCCAGTCGGCAAAGTCACAGCCGCAACCACCCGGCTATATTCTTTCCCTTCAAATGCATCTAACTCGTCCCAGTGAGTACTTAAAGCAGCGGATGTGAACACATATCCGTCAACATCGCTGCCGTTGTCATCCAGCACCAATCCCTGATAGCCCATCTTGGCCCCCCAGCCTTCCTTGTGCAAAGTGCCTTTAATCACGGCAGGCTGCCATTCACCGCCAATTGCAGACATCACATGCTCATTGGGGCCGCCGGGTTGGAGTGTGCCGTAAACAAAAAGTCTTTCCATAATCACCGAATGGGTGCTGATGGCATTACCTTAACGACTCATTAGGCTATTTTTCAATGGTGCTGGCCGCTTAAATAGCAAAATATATGCAGATGGGATGAAATAGAGCGCGAGTAGCGTTGCGCCCCCCAGTCCGCCTGCGATCGCAATTGCTAGCGGTGGCCAAAAGCCTGTGCTATCTAGCATGAGTGGCACAAATCCTACAATCGTCGTCACCGTTGTTGCCGCTACGTGTCGAGTGGCCTTTAGCACAACCTGCACCGTTGCTTTGACATCTCCTATTTTTGCTAACGGATCTTCTCTGAGCGCGGCTAATACCACAATAGAATCGTTAATGGCCAGTCCGATTAGGCCGAGCGTGCCGAGGATAGCGGTGAACCCAAAAATAGAGTTGAATAGCCACAGCGCCATCGCTGCTAAGCCAACTGCGCAAATTGCCACAATGCCAAGTAAGGCCGCTATTGAAAATGAATTAAATGAGAGCACTAACGTGGCCACCATCAGAATCGCGAGTACACCGATAGAGGCCAGCAGATTGCCGACGGCGCTGCCTCTCGCATCTGCCTCTCCACCGTATTCAATGCGATATCCCGCCGGTAGCTCAAATCCACTATCTGCTAATTTTTGCTGAAACTGGGTTAGTACCGTGTCAGGTAAGGCCCCTGCTGTCAGAAAAGCCTGCACGTTGTTGACTCGCTGACCGTTGTATCTTGAGATAGTGGCAATGTCTGGCACCAGGTTGATGTTAGCGACGGCAGAAAGCGGAACAGGATTGGCACTGTTAGCAGTGAGCAAATCGGTTGAGGCGATCGCGCCCAAATCCCCTCGCACAGTTTCACCCACGCGTACGCGCACCGGAATATCTTCGGTATCTTCTAAGAGGGAGCCGCCCACTGCACCTTCTAATGTGCGATTGAGCTGAGCTGCGATCGCGCTATTATCCAATCCTGTTCGCCGCGCGGCCACTTCACTGACCTGCAGTGCTAGCTTTGGCTGTACTTCGCTCATGCCCGCACGGGTGTGAATCACATCAGGAACTTGGGCGAGTTCTCCCCGGAGCTGATCGCCGAGTGCTCGTAAGCGGGGCATTTCAGAACCGTACAGCCGTAGCTCAATTGGTGCGGGGAATGGGGGGCCTTGCTCTAACTGACGCACGAGTGCTTGTGCTTGAGGAAATGCCCTATCTAGCTGTTGTTGCAGTGTTGAAATGGTCTCTCGTAGGTTGTTGGTATTGTTTAACTTCACAATGCCTTGGGCATAGTCAGGCGCGTTCTCTCTAGAGGCAACAACGTTATAGAAAAAAGAAGGTGCACTTTGACCGATGAACCAATGAACATCTTCAACCGCTGGATGTTCACGAATGAGATCTCTGGCCGCTAGCACTTGAGATTGTGTGAGCGCTATTGAACTCTGCGCCGGCATCTCAAACTCTATCTGAAACTGATCTCGGTTGGTTGGTGGAAAGAACTGTTGTGGTAGGCTACCGAACTGAACAAACCCAACAATAGGCAGCACTAAGGCAACGCCAATGCCCAACAGCGGATGTCGAAACGTGAGCTTTAAGCTATTGGCATAGGCCGCGCTCAGCAGTCGACTAGAGAATCCACTTTCCCACCATGGGTTAGTTAAGGGCTGGTGAGCAAGGGGTTGGTCGTGAGGTGCCCGTTTGCGAGATGGCCATCTGCGATAGATGAGGCCAATCATAGCGGCGATAACGGTGAGTGAAAGTACCAGAGAACTCATCAGCGCTAAAATCACTGTCAGGCCAATGGTGCCAATGAACTCTCCTGTGCTGCCAGGAGATGTTGCAATCGGCACAAACGCCAGCACTGTCGTCAGCGTGGAGGCAACCAGCGGCACCACTAGATGCTTAACCGTTTCATTGACGGCTGCTGCAGGATGCATACCGGCTTGCAAACGAATCTGCACTTCGTCGACAACGACGATGGCATTATCAATCAATAGCCCCAGTGCGATAATGAGCCCCGTTACAGACATTTGGTGCAGTGGGACATCGAGCCCCTTCATTGAACCAAACACCATCAGTGTCGCTAACGGTAGCGCTAATCCAACAATTAAGGCAGAGCGCCAGCCCAGCATAAATAAAGAAACAACAACGACTAACACAGAACTCAACAGTAAGTTTCCGATCACGCCGTTGAGCCGCTGTTGTACGTACTGGCTCTGGTCTAATACAACCGTCAGACTTAGGCCGTCGGATAGCGTTTCTTCAAACGTTTGGAGTACGCTTCTTGCGTCCTGCGCCCAAGTATCCACTCGAGAACTTGACTCAACCTGCACCGATAGCACGACCGCAGGCTTTCCGCCAATCAACGCCAGTTCCGTCACCGGTGCTTGCGTCGCTTTAGATATCGTTGCAATATCTCCCAGCAATCTGACTTGGCCTGTCGCGCCTATGCGAATTGGGATTTGTCGAATTCTTTCTAAAGACTCTAAGTTGCTATCGACTTCTAGTAGTAGCTCATTGGCATTTCCCTGCAGCGCACCTGCCGATACCTTGGCATCACTGGCACGAATTTGCTGGGCGATCGCCTCTGCTGTCAGTCCCAGCCGTGCGGCCACGCTTTGATTCACCTCGACCTGAATCTCTTCATCGGCAACGCCAAACAGCTCTACTTTGTCTGTGCCAGGAATCGCCTGTAATTCATCTTCTAAACCTTCCGCTACCCGCTGTAGAAGCGCTGCATTTACCGGTGATTCTAAATCCCAGCTCAGCCCAACAATCAAAGCATTGGCTGCCACATCCGCATCTTCATAGACCGGATCTTGTGCGCCACTAGGTAGCTCAGGTGTCACATCTTCTAGCTGGCTTCGAATCCTTGCCCATACGGGCAACACATCTGCAACCGTATCGTTGAGTTCTATGGTGACAACAGACAGACTGGGACTGGAGGTGGATTCAATATTGTTAATCTCTTCAATATTTGAAAATTCTTCTTCTATCTTGTCAGTAACCAACGACTCCACTCTCTCGGCGCTCGCGCCTGGGAACACTGTCGTAATCGTTGAAACCCTTTGAACAATCTCCGGATCTTCTAGCCGGGGCAGGGTTAAAAAAGCGGACGCACCCCATACAACAATCAGGGTCAGGGTCAAAAATAAAAGCTGTCGGTTGCGATAGAACACATTCATTGCACGGCCTCCGAGGGCAGTGCGGCTTCGACCAGCTGATTGGCCACCACCCGATGGGTCCCGCTGGTAATCAGGCGATCGCCCTCAGCCACCAGGCCCCGAATAAACGATCGGGCTTGGCTGCCGGCATTGTCTGAATGCAACAGCTCTACATCCCGTCGCTTGACCCGATATGCCCCCGTTTCTTCTGCTGGGTTGAGTACATACACTGACCACAGTCCTCGCTCCCCGGCTACTAATGCCGTACTCGGGACCCAATAGCCTGATGCCGCCTGCTGTTCATTCACGTTCAGCTGCGCGGTTGCGCCAACGGTCAGCTCTCCAGCCAGATTCTCCGTCCAGTCTTTCTCCGGAGCAATTTCTAACACCACTGTTACCGTCTGAGTGGCTTCGTCTACCTCTGGTAGCTTGGCCGTTACGACTGCTGTATAGGAGGCCTGTGCTCCCACCGTTACCCGCTGCGGTGCTCCCACCGTCAGTCGCTGAGCCACCCGCTCGGGCACCCCGATTTTGGCTTCCATGGCACCGTTTTCCACCAGCCTCATGACCTGTTGGGAGCCCCCAACGACTGAGCCTTCATCGACCAACCGCTGAGACACTTTGCCTGAAAAGGGGGCATACAGCACGCTTTTATCTAGCGATACATCAATGGCGCGAATACGAGCTTCTATCTGTTCTACTTGGGCGGCTTGTGCGCTGAGCTGTTCTTGTCGGGTGCCGTTGCGTAACTCGTCTAGCTGGCTTTGTGCCTGTTGCAATCGATCCGCGATCGCATTTGCCCCAAACCGCTTTTCGTCTAATTCCTCGGCTGAGATTGCCCCTTGTTCAAATAGCGCGGCTCGTCGCTGGGCCTGTAATTCTGCTAACGCCAGCTGATTGCTTAAGTCGCTGACAGCCGCTTCGGCAGCGGCGATATCTTCTCGTCGTGGCCCTGTTTCTAGCTCTTGTAGCTGCGCTATCACCTGCCTTTTTTGGGCTTCTAGCTGCGATCGCTGTGCGTCTAAGTCACGACTATCTAGCTTGGCCAACGGCTCGCCTACACTCACCCTATCGCCTTCATCCACCAGTAGCGCGGTCACCGTCCCACCCCGCTCAAAGCCCAAATTACTGCTCCGCCGCGCCACGAGCTCCCCAGAATAGGTTCGCTCTGTTGAATAGCTATTGGCTGACTGCAGCCGCATCGTTTCGACGGGTAGCCGATGAACGGTTTCAACTACGTCGATATTATTACTGCCTATGGCATGGGCAAATAACCACGCGGTAGGCACCAGCACAATGGGGATTGCGAGCAGCAGCTTCCAACTCATGACTGGCAAAGTGAGCCGTCGTTTTGGGCCGTTTGACAAATGCTCTGGTGGATTGGGTGGGGGAGAAATCGCATGCATACGCAATTAGTTGATATTCAACTTGTTGTGTAAAGTCTCATTAAAGTATACTCAACATGTTGGATATGTCAATTTGGTGTTTTGCCTATTCCGTGCTGGATTGATTCAGCACTGGATTGATTCAGCACTTTGTTAAGTCAATCCTTTGTCAGCCTGGCGCTGACTGACTTTCCTTTACCGATGCTTTCTTAAAACTGCTATGGCTCTATCGCACACCATTCTGGCGCTACTTTCTAAGCAGCCCGACAGTGGCTACGACATCAGTAAGCACTTTGACGAAGAACTCAGCTGCTATTGGAAAGCGACGCAGCAGCAAGTGTATCGAGAACTCGGCAAGCTTACAAAAAAGGGCTGGGTAGATTTTGAAACAGTGCCGCAAGCGGGCAAGCCTGACAAAAAGATTTATCAGATTACTGACGATGGCTGGAAAGAACTGACCCGTTGGTATATGGACCCGACAGAACCAACGCCTATTCGAGAAGATCTTTTGGTGAAGGTTTTGATTGGGCACAAAATGCCTCGTCAGCTTTTAATTGAGGAAGTGAAGCACAGGCAGCAGGTTCACAGCGCCCAGCTGAACCAATACCGGCAAAAGGAAGCCGAACATTTTGCTGATAACAGCGATTTAGGCATTCAGTTCATGTATCTCACACTCAAACGGGGCATCGCCTACGAAACCTCTTGGCTGGCTTGGTGCGATGAGGTGATGGCGATGCTCACACGTCTAGACCAGCCAGACCCGCCCTCGCCAAGGCAGCCGTCACTAAGGAAACCCTAGTCAAGCAAACCCTAGTCAAGCAAGCCCTAGTCAAGCAAGCCGAAAGCCCAATCAGCAATTAGCCAGACCAGCTGCTATCTAAAAAATCTAGTAGCGCTTGCTGATGGGGTTCTCCGAGCGATCGCACCTCTCCTAGCCGCTGAGAATATTTCTCTCCTTTTTTAATTTCGTCTATAGAACATAGCCCTAAATCTTGTCCCTCATTCAGCTGCAGTTTACTCACGGGTACGGTCAGCTCACCGTGGTAAAAATAGCGCCGAATCCCGTTTTCTGTTTTATCGCTAAAAAGCGCTAACTTAGGCGGCACATAACCTAATTCCTCCATCAGCTCACGCTCTATTCCTACCGTTGGATTCTCTCCTATTTCGATATGACCACCAAAGAATCCCCAAACACCTGGATAGATAATATGTTCGAAATCATCTCGTAACTGCATGAGAAATCGCTTCTCACGGTACAAAATAGCCATGGTGACTTCGATTATCTGCTGGTCTCTGTTCCTCATGAAGTTTCACGCTGTTTAATTCCCACGAAATTCATTCCCACGAAATTCAATTCTCACATAGGGTATTAGCGCCTTCGCCTGCTCGCACAACACCGCAGCCACCATATTCGCCAGCTGGCGTGTTACCCGGCAGAAATATAGAGATGACTTCTGCCCCTGCCGCGTTTGTCTGACGCACTAATAGATAACCATCCCAATATTGAACGCCTGTGATGCTGCTAAACGCATAGGTTGAAAATTCATTCGGGAACGTGCGATCGCCCGGCAGCTGAGAACGGTACAGTGCATACCCGCCCCCTTCATTAGGATCCAGCACAAACACAGCAGACTGATCGGTTTCTACACAAGAATCTAAGAGCACGGGTACTGCCACATTGCCTGTTGTGCTGTCTACCGCTGGCAATCCGACTACGCGCTGCGCTTCGAGTACTTTCTCATCTACTAAGCGGATGCTTTCACAGTCCAGTGCATCCAATACGTTCAAGTTCCAGTTGCTGTTGGCTACAGTCACTACATCCGAAGTGCCACTGGGCCAATCTAAGCGAATGGCCGCGCCGTTATCCACCACAGTGGCCTGAGGAATCCCGCTACTAGCCGTTGGCGAAGCTGTCGCTGCAACGGGTGTGGGTGGTGCTGAGTCGATGCTGCCGGAATCAGCAGTACCGGAATCGGCAGGTATTGGTGGGGTCACTGGGGCTCGAACAGTGTCGGCTACAGGGGATGGGGGAGGAGTGGCAGATGGAGCCACAGAGGGCTCAGGTGAGTTTGGGCCTGAGGCCTGAGAAACAGGCGGCGGTGCGGCCGCGACCGGCTCGTCGGGGTTGCGCTCAGCCGCTGAAAAGCTGCGTGGGTTCGAAGGCCGCGAGCCATCAGCAATATCGAAACAGTTAAAACCGGCGCTTTCTGCAGCCTTGCCGTTGCTGGGGCCAAGTGCAACGCTGAGCTGGTAGCGATCATATTCGCGGTACGGCCAACCAGCGCGCTGGTCACAAATATCGGTTTGGCAAACGCACTGATAGATGGGGATATCTGGGTAATAGCCTCGCCATTCGGTGACGATATCAGCAAGGCCGATATTTTCTCCTCGGGCATAGCGCACTGTTGGCGCAGGGGTGTTAGGGGAAGAGGCGCTAGCGTCCGCAGCGCTAGGATTCGCTTGCCCTAGCTGCTGAGGCAACAGTACTAAAGACATACTGCCGACAATAGTCAACCACCTTTTAGGGGCAGCGGAAGAGCGTATAAATCCTGGAAGATGCCACATGATTTAAGGAAGCGTTAGGTTGACGGGATCTTATTTAAGACAATAACTGGTTCAAGACCAATAACCGGCAGGGCATGGCCCATGTAACCTTGCTGAAGATTAACCTTGCTGAGGGAACCTACCCGTTTCAATATCGAAGCACTTAAATCCAGTCGCCTCATTGCGGGTAGCGTTAGCATCTCCTAACGCTACAAAGGGTTGATACAGGCTATATTCCCTAAATGGCCAGACGGTGGCGTCGCCGCAGGCTTGGTTGCGACAGGTGCAAACAAATACGGGTGTGGCTGGATAGCGATCGCGCCACTCTTCAACGATTAAGGATAAATCCACCGCTTCGCCTCGGCCGTAGCGAGCCGTGGGCACTTGCTCAGGGTTGCGGACATCTACAAAGCGTTCAGAGGTCCGCTCAGGCTGTGCGAATGCAGCGGTCGAACAAAAGAGCCATCCGAGGCAGGCAACCACTGCACTACTGATAGTGAGCGTGATGGGGAGAGCTGTCTTGGGCGATCGCACATCACGCTTACAGGCCGAGCGAGCCGCTATCAGCGACGTTGTGAGTATGCTGACTCTGGTTCGCTCCATTCGCCTCATGGTGATCTTTCCAAAGATAGATATTTCAGTCGTTTAGTATCTTAAGTTACAGCATCTGTAAATTAAATATACAAGGATGCAGCAATTTTTTTTAATATGCGGGCACTATACGGCTACGAAGCCAAACGCTGCACTGAAGCGGGTAGTGTGCAACTATCTGCAGCTATATGAAGCAAAAGGGTTCAGTCACGCGCTTTGTTATTCCAAGGTTGTTATTGCAAGGTTATTGCAAGGCAGGTGAGATTTGAGGCCAATGAGTCTTGACGAAATCTCTAGATTTGAAATATCGGAGACGACTGAATCTAGCGTGAAGTTGCAGTGGAGATAGCTAAAAGCAGACCCGAAGTGAATCTTGGGTCTGCTTTTTTATCACATATTGCTTCTCTCGAGTGAGTACGGCTCTGCTTTTCAGTCTGTTTGGCTATGTTTCTCTGTGGTTTATCCCATTTCTGAGACTGTTCAACTTTGAAAGAAGAAAAACATAGCAGTTTTTTTTGATATGTTTGGGTACTTTATAACCACGAAGCCAAAACACTGCACCAGAGCGGACTAGGGGCTATTGTCTCAAAGCCATCAAGGGCAACGATGTAAAGCTATGCTCTCCTTTCTTAGAACAGACGCTCCTCACAAGCTCTCTGAACTTTAAGGACAGATGCTACTGACTCGCTCAGTGTGAATCGCAGTGGAGATAGCCAACAAGGCAGAGCTGAGAGAACTCTCAGCTCTGCCTTTTTCTTAGGGATGCCAAAATCAAACACAGCGCCAGTCAAACACAGCGCTAGTCAAACACGCGCTAGCCAAACATACTGCTCAAAATCTTCTGAACGATTTGCACACCGCTGACGGCCTGCCAACCAAATAAGCCAACCAGCACAGCATTTAAGGTGATGTGTGTATAGCGAGCGGTGTCGTTCCCTTTTTTCATGAATGGCACCATGGAAGCAGACGTTGCAATGAGTGCCATCATGCCTAGCCCGACTAGCAAATGCGGCCCAAAAAACAGCTTGCCATTATTCAAATAGGTAGATCCCATGCCGCCGATGCTACCGACAACCATAAACGCTAGCAGCACAGAGCCAGCCTGATGGTGCCGTTCAGAGAAGCGACCTTTAATCAGCTGCTTTTTTTCTTCACCCGTTGCAAAGCGAGTCTGCCGGTATTGGTAGCCCAAATAGCCTGCATAAAGTGTCAGCGCGAAGATCCCCCACATCGCGATCGGGTGGATAAAATTAATCCAAGGTTTGATAGCTTCTATGGTTTCAGAACTCATATTTTCGGGACTCGTCAGGAGCACTTAACAAAACTTCACCTTAGCTAGTATAGCAACAGCGCTCCATTGATATGAAACGATTTAAGCTATTTCTCTTTGCTGTCGGATTGGTCTTTGCGATCGCTGTTGCAGCGCCGGCCTCGCCACAAGCTATTCCGGAGCCACAATCCACTCCGGAACCTCAAGAAATTCCGGAACCTCAAGAAATTCCGACAGAAGAAGCTACCACCGACCCTCTTTCAGAAGCCGAGCCAGAAGCCGAGCCAGAATCAGAACAAGTGCGCCGAAAGCTTCTTATTCAGGGCGATGAAGCCCATACTGCTGGCGATAGGGAAGCGGCGAGAGCGTTTTATCGCAGAGCTAAAAGTGAAACCTGGCTATTGCCTCAGCCGATTTTTGAGGCACTGCCGCCGGAGCCTTTTACAGATCGTGAACAGCTATCTGCCGCAGGTGCAGTCTACTGGCGAGAAGCCGCGGCTGGGCTTGCCGCTAACCGGTCCTCCCAGAGAAGCGTTGCGCTTGCCCTACTGACGCAAGCGCAACCGGCTTTTATGCCAGGGCAAATTGCCTATGCTCAAATGCTTGAGGCTGAAGGCGCTAGCGAAGAGGCGATCGCCGTTTTAGAACAGGCTCTGACGCTGTATCCTGACCAGCCTGATTTACTGCTTGCTCAGGTGGATTTGCACATGAGCCAAGAAAGCTGGCTAGAGGCTGCGATTGTGTCGCGTCAGTTTGTGGCGCTGAACACGCAGCATCCAAAACGCGAGGCTCAAACGGCGCTGGCCAGTGAAAACATGGAACGCTTCCGCAGTGAAATGCGAACCGATATTCGCAACGGGGCGATCGCCAATGTCTTCACGGGTGCCCTCAGCTACGCCCTCACAGGCAGTATTTTTGGCCCGGCTACGGCCGCTAGCTCAGCGGTCACGCTGTTACAAGGCGAAAATGCGATCGGCAATCAATATGCCACCCAAATTCAAAGCCAGCTGCCCATGCTGGAAAACCCCGAAGCGCTAGGCTATGTTCGCCGCATGGGCAACCGGCTCGCCGCCACCACCGGCCGTAGCGATCTCGACTACGAATTTTTCGTCATTTTAGATCCCACGCTCAATGCCTTTGCCCTGCCTGGCGGCAAAATTTTTGTCAATGCCGGTGCCATTCTGGATACTCGTTCGGAAGCGGAATTAGCTGGACTGCTTGCTCACGAACTGTCCCACAGCGTTCTTTCTCATGGATTCCAGCAGGTCACCCGTGGAAATCTTAGCAGCAGCGTTGCCCAATATTTGCCCTATGGTGGCCTTATCAATAACGTCTTTCTTAGCGGCTACTCCCGTGATATGGAACGCCAAGCTGACATCGTTGGTACTCAAATCCTAGATGCCGGTGGCTACGCGGCCGATGGACTGCACAACGTTATGGTCACGCTCAACGAGCAGACAGCCGATGGGCCTAGAGCGCCTGCTTGGATTGCCAGCCACCCCAATCCAGCAGATCGGGTGGCGTACTTACAAAACCTGGTCGAGCGCGGTGGCTACGACCGTTATGAATACGAGGGTGTCATCAGTCATGAACGCGTCCAAGCCATGGTGGCGCGTGAGCTCGCCGCCTATGAGGTTAAGCAGCGAGCTGATGTGGAAGCAGATGCCAATGAATCAGAGCCCAGTGACGCCGAAGCCAGTGAATCAGAGACGAGTGATGCAGACGCTAGCGAAGAGGTTGTTATCCCTTGAACGTCTTCATAATTGTTGCAATTCTTAAAAAGCGCGACTCCAAAGTTTTTATCTTGATAAACTAATGTTCATGATTTGGCAGCAGCGCCTGCGATTCAAAACAAGCACATCCATAAAAAGAAAGCCAAAGGCATAGGTAATAAGGACTCAATGGTAGATTCCCTCACGAAAGCTCCCAAACAAGCATCGGCGCAGACCTTAGATGGGCAAACGTTCGATGAGATTCGCCCAGGTGTGAAAGCCCCCGCCAAAGACACCATCCTCACCCCTCGGTTCTACACAACCGACTTTGAGGAGATGGCTAATATGGACGTTTCTGCCAACGAAGATGAGCTCAACGCCATCATCGCAGAGTTCAAAGAAGACTATAATCGTCATCACTTTGTGCGCAACGAGCAGTTTGACGGCGCTTGGGATCACATTCAAGGCGAAAAGCGTCAGCTCTTCGTTGAGTTTTTAGAGCGCTCCTGTACGGCTGAGTTTTCTGGTTTCTTACTGTATAAAGAGCTGGCCCGAAAGCTTAAGGGTCGCAACCCTATCTTGGCCGAAGGTTTTGATCTGATGTCTCGCGATGAGGCGCGTCATGCTGGCTTTTTGAACAAAGCCATGTCTGACTTCAATCTTCAGCTAGACCTTGGCTTCTTAACCAAGAGCAAGAAATATACGTTCTTCAAGCCCAAGTTTATTTTCTACGCCACTTACCTATCTGAGAAAATTGGCTACTGGCGCTACATCACGATCTTCCGCCATCTAGAACAGAACCCTGGAGATACCATCTACCCTATCTTTAACTTTTTTGATAACTGGTGCCAAGACGAAAATCGCCATGGCGACTTCTTTGCGGCCATGATGAAATCCCAGCCTCAGTTCCTCAACGATCTCAAAGCGCGTCTGTGGTGCCGCTTTTTCTTGCTGTCGGTGTTTGCAACCATGTACCTCAACGACATTCAGCGTAAAGGTTTTTATGCTTCACTCGGGTTGGATGCACGTGAATATGACACCGAAGTCATCAAGAAAACAAATGAGTCGGCAGGTCGTCTTTTCCCCATCATTCTGGATGTAGAGCATCCTAAATTCTTTGCAGAGTTAGATGCTTGCACTAAGCATACGGCTGCTGTGAGCGCAATTAGCCAGTCTGGTCAGAACAAGTTGCTGCAGACCCTGCGTAAGCTTCCTCATATCGTCGCCGTTGGCTCTAAGCTGATTAGCCTGTATTTCATCAAGCCTATTAGCATGGAAGATAATCGTGAGATTGTTAAGTAGTCCAGCTGTGGGCGTCTAGTTTTATCTGCTCAGATTCAAGCCAAAGTTAGAGAATCAGCGCTTTTAATGCTGGGCCTGTGGAGCACCTGTATTGCCTTTGAAGAGCAGCCATTAGGAGAGCAAGAAGCGTTTATGCTTTCTGCTCTCCTCTGTTCTTTTGGCGTATTTTTTGGCGCAATTTTTTTTTGGCGCAATTTTTCTGAACCCATTTCCTGCGTAAACACGTCATCAGTTCTGGATACGGAGGTGCTTTTACGGGCGTGTCTATAAGCGTTAATACTGAATTTTCAGCTCATATCCTTTATCATTAGCTTGCTTGTGACACGGCCAGTTTATATCAGTATAAAAAAATACGTTGTTCACACTCACACTTAGGGATATTTACCAATGACCATGCCTAATTTTATTGTTCTGGGCGCGGGGAAAGCCGGAACGCAGTCCATCTATAACTATTTGATGGAACATCCAGATATTTATATGAGCCCAACGAAAGAAACTAACTTCTTTGCGCTCAATGGCGAGCAGCCCAACTTTCAAGGCCCGCCAGATCCTATTAATCAATACTCTATTGCGGATTTAGATGAGTATCAGGCTCAATTTAAAGGGGTGACAACAGAAAAAGCGATCGGTGAAATTTCCCCCCTCTACCTCTACAGCCCGCTCGCGCCACAGCGCATCAAAGAAACATTGCCTAATGCCAAACTGATTGTCATTCTTCGCAACCCTGTCGATCGGGCGTATTCTTGCTATCTCTTTATGCGAGCGAGACTCACAGAAACCATTACTGACTTTGATGACGCTTTAAAAGCAGAGCAAGAGAGAATAGATAAAAACTGGCCTTGGCCTTGGCATTACAAGAGCTTGGGCTTTTATTATGAGCAGCTCCAGCGTTATTATCAGCTATTCGAGCCTGATCAAATAAAAATCTACTTATACGATGACTTCAAGGCTAATGATGTTGGCGTTATGCAGGATATGTTTGGGTACTTAGGGGTTGATGATACGTTCGTCCCCGATATGTCTTTGAAATACAACTTCTCAGGCTTGCCGAAAAATAAGATATTGCAATACGTTCTGACGGGACCAAACCCAATTCAGACAGTGCTTAAGCCGCTGATGCCTACTAAGCTACGCCGTAAGCTGGTCAGCAAAATCAAAAAGAAGAATTTGACCCGGCCTTCTTTGCAACCAGAGGTTCGCCAACAGTTAGTGGATGCCTACCGAGAAGAAACGCTCAAGCTCCAAAAAATGCTGGATAGAGATTTATCTCATTGGCTACAGGTTTAGCAGGCCTTTCTATAGCAAGTGTGTCCTTAGCCGGGCTTGCGTGTCCACAGCGCCAGTCCGCCGCCTTTGCCTCGGGCAGCAATGTGGTCAGGAGCTACGGTAAAAAATGTAAAAAAGGCTTGGTCTTTTAGCGACTGAGCCTTGAATGTCTGGGCCCGTTCGCGGCCACCTCTAATGGAACCGTCATATAGCGATAGATCGCCCAGTTTTATTTGAAGGGTCGTAAAGTCGAATGCCAAGCTATTGGTTTTGGGCCAAAAACGAGTGGGTCCAGTGAGCGTTAAGTTTAATGGGCCCAGCGTTACAGCGTTGATGACAGTGTTACTCACGGCGTCTTGCTGATAGGTGATGGCGATCGCCACAAACCCCGGTACAAATCGTCCGTTACCTACGGTTTTCATCGGCTTTTTCCCCGATGTCTTTTTTGTTTGAGTGCCTGATACAAACCCCAATTGCCAAGCGCCGAGCAAGTCCTCATACGCGTAGCGTTGCTTATGCCGTTTACTCTCTTTTTCAGCTGATAGCAGCGCGGCCACCACATCTGGTGGGTGTGGTGCTTGGCCGCCAGTCTGAATAAAATCAACGGCTGCGCGTATCTCTGATGATGTATCCATGTTGTCATGTGGTGTGAGCCGCCTCTAGTGTATTCTCTCAGTTCAAACCGTTAAAGCAGCCGTTAAAGTCAACCGTTAAAGTTTTCAGCCCATTCTCACGTATCCGTTAGCCTCAGTTGCTACAGTTGGCGAGTGGTTTCTCAAATGCGTCTACATGTCTACGCTCTCCCGCGTCCAGCCGTCCCAGTCCAAAACTGAGCCCCTAGCAAGCAGGCCCAATCAGTCTATTGATCATTACTTAAACTACTTAGAGCGTATTCATTTAGAAGTCACGAACGTATGCAACTTTAAATGTGAGTTTTGCCCCGATGCGATTATGGAGCGCAAGCGTGGGCATATGGATTTTGACTTGCTGATCAAGGCACTGGATGAGATTGCGGAACAAAATCTGGCAAAAATTGTAGCCTTTCATTTGATGGGAGAGCCGCTGATTTATCCTCACATTTTTGAAGGTATTGAAGCTGCACTTACCCGTCATATTAACCTCCACCTCACGACTAATGGCAGTACCTTTCATATTCGCCCCGACCATATTCAAAAACTGGTGTCGTCCGGTATTCCCAAGGTTACGATTTCTCTGCAAACCCCCGATCCAGATACTTTCATCATTCGTGGTGCACCGCCCAAACTTCAGCCTGAGCAATACTTTGAGGGCATTACTCGCTACGTGCAAGCCAATCTCGAAGACGACAAATCTCCGACTCGGGTACATCTTAAGTTTTTAGATACAACACCCCATCCTTTTCTCGTTCCTCACAAAACTATGCACGTGGTGGAAGGGAAAGAACAAATGCAAAAGCAGTTGAGAGAGTGGAGCGATCGCCTCCTCGAAAATTGCTCTAATCGCCCAGATCAAGATGAAATAAACAACAAACTTGCTGCACATAAACCGGGCCGCTGGCAGGTCATTGAGCTGACGCCCAAACTCGCCCTAGAAACCTTTCCTCTCGATAGCTGGGGCAACGTGGAAAGTGAAACTGTCGTACCGGCTAGCTTTGGTTATTGTAACGGCACGAGCGATCAGGCCGGTATTCTATACGATGGCACCGTTGTGCCTTGCTGCAAAGACTACGACGGCAATATTCCACTCGGTAACTTAAACAACAGTTCACTTAGTGAGATTTTATATCGGCAAGCGCCTGCCTGCGGATTGCGAGAAGGATTTAATAAGTTTCAGGTTACCCATCCAGTGTGTAAGCGCTGCATGGGCGCAGACACTCCCCAAAAGTCTCTCTTACGTCAGCTGGGCTCTATCGCATACTTCAAGCTGTATAACCCGATCATGAAAAAGTTTAATCCGGGATGGGGGGAGGTTTAATTTTTCTCTAGTACGAGAGTGTTCAGTATTAAGGGTGCTCTATCCGGCTGGGTAAGGCTTGGACTGAGTCAGGCTCGGACTGAGTCAGGCTCGGACTGGGTCAGGCTCATGCTGAGTAGAATTGGCAAGCGCTGTTGCGATCGCATCCACGACGCGTCCGACCTCAATTACCTCCATGCCCATACCGCCGCGCTTTTGACCCTTAGGCACTAATGCCCGCTTGAATCCAAGTTTTGCAGCTTCTTTGAGCCGCAGTTCCATCTGGGAAACGGGGCGAATTTGCCCGCCTAAGCCCACTTCTCCAATCAGCACCAGTTCGGGATCAATGATGCGATCGCGAAAGCTTGCTGCCACCGCCACCGCCACCCCCAAATCTGCGGCAGGCTCCCCCACATTTAATCCGCCTGAAGAGGCTACATAAGCATCTAACTTAGAGAGCGGGATGCCGACTCGTTTTTCCAATACTGCTAAAATCTGCAACAGTCTGTTGTGCTCCACCCCTGTTGTTGATCGCCTTGGGGAGCTGTAGCTAGTGGGACTCACTAAAGACTGTAGCTCTACGACCAGTGGCCGGGTTCCCTCGCAGGCCACAATGGTGGCAACTCCTGGTACATTCTCTTCCTGACTGCTCATAAACAGTTCAGAAGGGTTTAGCACTTCTTCTAAACCCTTATCTACCATTTCAAATACGCCCAGCTCATGGGTTGCGCCAAATCTATTTTTTACCGACCGCAGCAAACGGTGACTGGCAAAGCGATCTCCCTCAAAATAGAGCACCGTATCCACTAAGTGCTCCAACACTTTCGGTCCGGCGATCGCCCCTTCTTTAGTCACATGCCCGACAATAAATAATGAAATATTCTCTTTTTTGGCAAGCTGCATGAGCGCAGACGTACACTCTCTTACCTGGGCTACTGATCCGGGAGCAGAGGTCAGCGCCGAATAAAATAAAGCTTGAATACTGTCGATAATGGCCACTTTAGGCCGCAAAGATTCCAGCTCTTCTAAGACAGTTTCTAAGTTGGTCTCTGGCAGCAAATAAAGATTTTCGTGAATTCCACTAGACGGTTTACCATCGTTGTCGGCCATGCCGAGGCGAAGCGATCTCAGCTTTACCTGCTGGCCCGACTCCTCCGCACACACGTATAAAATGGGCGTTTCTTTGGCCAGCTGATTCGCCGTCTGCAACAACAACGTAGACTTGCCAATTCCCGGATCGCCTCCCAGTAGCACCAGCGAACCTGGCACAATGCCACCCCCCAACACCCGATCCAGCTCAAAATAGCCCGATGGAATCCGCGCCTGCGGATGGTCTTGAATTTGGTTAAAGGTCAAAGCCAGTCTGGGCTGTGCAGGGGCTTTTTGCTTGCGGCGCTGCCCGTGCCGAGACTTCATACTAGGCCGTGTTGTCGCAGTCGTTTTTTCTTCCAGCCGCTGCTCAACTAAGCAGTTCCAGCTATTGCAGGTGGGACACTTACCAAAGTGCTGTCGAGACTCCGCACCACAAGCATTACAAACATAGACAGAGCGAACTTTTGCCATAGGAAACCTGTGGAAGTGTGGGGCACTAACGACACCTAATAGTATAAACGTACTCAGTAAAGCCAGTGCCTACAGTAAAACAATTGTCTGCAAACTGTCTCACCGCCAAAATACGTCTAGAGTATGCGATTGGACCTGTCTCCTCGAACGGAGGCGTTTGATGCAAACTCAGAAAAAATACCTAACGAGAGCTACCTAATGAGAGCTCCGTAAGGAGAATCAATCACCTAAAGAGTGTCTTTAGATACATTTCTTATCAAAAAAACGACCTGTTGTTCATAGTCAAATGCCTGACTGAAATAGACTCAAAGCAATAACTTTTATAAATCTAAAGCCCCGATATCTCTGCGTTGTAGCGGTTCGTATTGGTTCTTTGAAATGCAGAACAAACCTTAAGAAACCTTGAAACCCAAGAGGTGAGGCGGTTTAGAGCATAATTTAAGTCATACAATCATGATGTGGAACTGTCATTCCGCGTAAAAGTAGCTGTAATATCATCTGCGCAGGCTTCATGAAGGCTGTCTTAATGAAGCCTCTGTAACAACAGCACTGCAATCTGTCATCTGTTCATCCGCGACTGTTGATTTTTGAAATTAGTTTTAAAAAGTGATTTTAAAAACCAGCATCTGCGATTAGCAACCGTGACTAGCCGAAACTTGTATTAGGAGTTGAGAGAGCTTTGGAAAGCGTTAAAGAAAAGATCCTCGTTGTTGACGATGAAGCCAGTATTCGCCGCATTCTTGAAACTCGCCTCTCCATGATTGGCTACGATGTTGTCACAGCCGCAGACGGAGAGGAAGCCCTAGAAACCTTTCGTGACACAATTCCAGACTTAGTGGTGCTAGATGTGATGATGCCAAAGCTGGACGGCTATGGTGTGTGCCAAGAGCTCCGTAAAGAATCTGACATTCCCATCATTATGCTCACGGCGCTCGGTGACGTAGCCGATAGGATTACGGGCCTAGAGCTGGGCGCTGACGACTATGTGGTCAAGCCCTTCTCTCCTAAAGAGCTAGAGGCTCGTATTCGCTCCGTACTTCGTAGAGTTGAAAAGACAGGTGCGTCGGGTATTCCTAGCTCTGGCGTCATTACTATCAACAACATTCGTATTGATACCAATAAGCGCCAAGTTTATAAGGGCGATGACAGAATCCGGCTCACAGGTATGGAATTTAGCTTGCTTGAGCTGTTGGTAAGTCGTTCTGGCGAGCCCTTCTCTCGCTCCGAAATTTTGCAAGAGGTCTGGGGATATACGCCCGAGCGTCATGTGGACACCCGCGTCGTTGATGTCCATATCTCGCGCCTACGGGCCAAGCTAGAAGATGACCCAAGCAACCCTGAGCTGATTTTGACGGCACGAGGAACCGGTTACCTGTTTCAGCGCATTGTGGAACCTGGAGAAGAATAAGCGCGTACAGGGTATGACGCTTACTGAGGACATAGCGCGAGCAGCTCAAGTCTGGTCGCCTTCTAACCTATCTGCCTAGCTCTGAAGGCGTAACCTTAGAACAACCAGCGGCGCGTCCGGCTTTTATCTGTGTTCTTGAAGTCTGATAGAATTCTTAAGGTTTCTATCAGACTTTTTGTTGGGATATAGCTGAATGAATTCGACGCAGGTACGCATTGCAGTAGACGCAACAGGCGGTGATTATGCCCCTGCGGAGGTTGTCGCTGGCGCTGTCCGAGCTAAAGAAGAGCTGGGTATTGACGTTGTGCTCGTCGGTAATCCCGATCAAATTAAAGCGTCTGTATCGCAGCCAGATTTACTTAAGGGGATTGAGATTGTGCCCGCTGAAGGCACGATTGAAATGCATGAGGAGCCCCTGAAAGCGCTGCGCCGCAAGCCTCAGGCCTCTATCAATGTCTCGATGGATCTCGTCAAACAAGGGCGAGCCGACGGTGTTGTGTCTGCGGGGCATTCGGGCGCCGCAATGGCAGCAGCGCTGCTGAAGCTAGGCCGGGTTAAAGGCGTTGATAGGCCGGCTATTGGGGCTGTTTTCCCAACTGTGGTCGCGGGTAAGCCCGTACTGATTTTGGATGTTGGGGCAAATGTGGATTGTCGGCCCAAATACCTTGAGCAGTTTGCCATGATGGGCAGCATCTATTCTCAATACGTGCTCGGTAATGACTCGCCTAAGGTGGGGTTGCTCAGCATTGGTGAAGAGAAAAGTAAGGGCAATGAAGTCGTCTTGCAGGTTCATCAAGCCCTGAGTGCGCAGGACGTGATTAACTTTGTTGGTAACGCAGAAGGGCGAGACGTACTGTCTGGCAATTTTGACGTGATTGTCTGTGATGGCTTTACGGGCAATGTGCTACTGAAGTTTGCAGAAGCCGTGGGTGAATCGGTGCTGCAGATTTTGCGTGAGGAGCTGCCGCGCGGGAAGCGGGGCAAGCTGGGCTGCACATTGATGAAAGGCAATTTAAAGCGAGTGAAGCAGCGAGTGGATCACGCGGAGCACGGTGGCGGTTTGCTGCTCGGTGTGGCTGGTATCGCAGTGATTAGTCATGGCAGTTCTAAGGCACCCTCTATTTTTAGTGCAATTCGCCTGGCTAAAGATGCTGTTGATAATCAGGTGCTAGATCGAATTAAGGGCCAGTACCAGAGGGTCGCGGCCACAGCAAAAGCGACGGGTAAGTAACTCATATGACTCAGCTAATCAATTCTTCTGAGTCTGCGGAAAAAGGGACTGCGGAGAAAGGAGCCTCTAGTGCTAGCGCGGCAGCAAGCTTTGGCGTCGCGTTTATCGGGAGTGGTTCAGCTCAGCTAGAGGTTGCCCTCAGCAACGCTCGGCTGGCCCAAGTTGTAGACACGTCTGATGAGTGGATCGCAACGCGCACAGGCATTCGGCAGCGGCACATTGCAAGTGCGAGCGATTCAATTCGCTCCCTTGGGGCAGCAGCAGCGCGCAAGGCGATCGCCCAAGCCAATCTCACGCCTACAGATATCGATCTCATCATTCTTGCAACCTCCACACCCGACGATCTCTTTGGCTCGGCCTGTCAAATTCAAGCCGAGCTGGGGGCAACCCGAGCGATTGCCTTCGACATTACCGCTGCTTGCTCCGGCTTTGTGTTTTCTCTCATCACGGCGGCTCAGTTTATCCGCACAGGGGCTTATCAAAATGTGGTGGTGGTCGGGGCTGATATTTTGTCACGGCTGACTGATTGGAGCGATCGCCGCACCTGCGTGCTGTTTGGCGACGGTGCCGGTGCTATTGTCATGCAGCGTAGCTCCACCGAAAATCTGCTCAGTTTTGAGATGCACAGCGACGGCAGTATGAATGACTGCCTCAACGCTGCCTACGCCCCTACCGCTAAACCCCTGGTCGAAGACATCACCACTCAAGCCGGACACTTTAACCCTGTTACCATGAACGGGCGTGAGGTCTATCGCTTTGCAGTCAACCGCGTTCCTGAAGTTCTAGAAAAGTCACTTTTCCATGCTGGCCTCAGCACAGACGATATCGACTGGCTCATTCTTCACCAGGCCAATCAGCGCATTTTAGACGCAGCCGCTAAACGACTGGGCATTGACGCCGCTAAAGTCGTGAGCAACATGGCCAAACACGGCAATACAGATGCAGCCTCCATTCCCATTGCTCTAGATGAATGGGTTCGTGCTGGCAAAATAAAATCGGGTGATACGCTTGCCCTTTCTGGATTTGGTGCGGGCCTTTCTTGGGGCGCAGCCATCTTGAAGTGGGGCCACTATTAGTGGGGTGACAGGCGGCCAGTAGAGCGTTATCGGGGCGACATCAGGGCGGTATCAGACCGACATCAGCGCGAATGAATAATACGCTTTCCGCCGTCTCACCGTCATGCTTGATCCGGTCATTGTTTATGGGGTCATTTTTCTCTTTCAATTCTCATCAGCTTAAGGACGCTATTTCTCATGGCAAAAACCGCGTGGGTATTCCCTGGTCAGGGTTCACAGGCCGTTGGTATGGGCGCAGATCTCGCTGACGCTGCGGCCGATCGCTTTACCGAAGCCGAACAGATTCTCGGTTGGTCAGTGTTAGATATCTGCCAGCATGAAGACAAGCTTGGCCACACCCTCTATACCCAGCCTTGCCTTTACGTGATTGAATGTGCGCTGGTTGATCTCCTGACCCAACAGGGGCAACAGCCTGACTTTGTGGCCGGTCATAGCCTAGGCGAATATTCTGCCCTATACGCGGCGGGCGTTTTTGACTTTGCCGCTGGCTTGCGTCTGGTTAAGCACCGCGCCGAACTCATGTCTCAAGCTTCTTCTGGTGCTATGGCTGCGCTGATGGGCTTTAAGCGTGACGAACTAGACGCTAAACTTGCCGAAACTCAAGGCGTTGTGCTGGCCAATGACAACAATCCAGGTCAGGTGGTGATTTCGGGGACGCCTGAAGCCGTTGAAACGGTGATGAATGAGGTGAAGTCGAAACGGGCCGTGAAGCTCAATGTTAGTGGTGCGTTTCATTCGCCCCTGATGGCTGATGCGGCTAAGACCTTTGAAGCCATGCTGGCAGAGGTTGCTTTTAGGGATGCTAAGATTCCCGTCATGTCTAATGTGGAACCTGCGCCAGAAACCAATGCAGATCAGCTAAAGGCGCGTCTACAGCGGCAGATGACGGGGGCTGTTCGCTGGCGTGAGATTTCGCTAAGCCTGCCCGAGCAGGATGTGGAATCAGTGGTTGAAGTGGGCCCGGGTAAGGTACTTACCGGTCTTATTAAACGAACCTGCAAGGGCTTATCGCTCAAAAACGTGGCTTCCATAGCGTCTATTGCTCCATAGCGTTTATTGCTTCATAGCGTCTATTGCTTCATAGCGTCTATAGAACAATAGACGCTAATAGCCTGATTGCCTAAAGCTTCACAGCTTGGGCCATGGCTTTATCTCTCTGTGCGAGTGCCTGCTGAATGTGGCTGAGGCTAATTGCTTTGGCATGCTTGGATTGGGCAATCACAATGGCATCTCTTGCTACGCTTTCAATGTCACCTCCCGATAGCTTTAGCTGCTTCGCTAACATCTCCCAGTTCACATTGTCGTGACAAGTAATACCGGCAAAGGCCTGTCGCCACAGCATCATGCGAGCATTTTTATGGGGAAATGGCAGCGTCAACACCGCATCCATTTGTTGCCGCCAGTGTGCTTTTACGGTGTGTATATAGCGGGTCCCAAGGATCGTTAGACCAGGCGAAGTTTGTCTTTTGTATAGCCACTGAGCCAGCTCAGCTTTGGGCAGCAGGCTGTTGCGTCCAAACCACAGCGCTGCGCTGCGAATAAAGAGCACTGGGTAGCGGGTCGCCTCCAGCGATTCGAGAACTTCCTTCCAGTGAATGGGGTGAACTTGCTGCAAATCTAGGATACAGAGTGGTTGGCGAGAAGAGGTGGCCATTGCACCGGCTGCAGTCGTTTTGCCCGTGCCTGTTTCACCTACTAGCAGGGCGACTTTCCCAGGTATAGGAGAAGGCGCAGAGATGGTTTCAGTAGACCGGCGACCGGCTAATGCTTGAGGCGGCGGGCTGCCGTAGCGAGTGAGAATGCTGGCTGAAGCCTGCTGCCCCAGGGTTTGCAGCTGGGCAATCAGCGAGGTTGGGAAAATGACTTTATCCCAACCGATGTCAGGCTGCGTGATTTTAACCGCGCGGGTTGCTGGGGTGGGGGCCGGGAGGGCCAGAATGGGTGGTTGTTCGGTGGCTGGTTTTTCAGCTGCGAGTGGGGTAGCCAGCTGGGAAAACAGCACGTGCTGATCGGGCTGTTCAGACAGCAGATAGTCTATCCAGTCGTCGTTGAGCTGGAGATAGCTATTGAGCCGGGTGGTGGTGGTGTAGGGCGTAACGTAATGGAGAATGCGTTTTTCAATGAGGGAGCCAGGGGCAGAAAGACGGGCACGTGATCGCCGTCTTTCCAGTTCATTTCTGCACAGTAGCCGCAGTGCCAAGTCAAGGGTTGGTAAATCTGACGCAGTAGCCCCTGATATAACAGTGCTGTCTTCTCCCGTTTGTAAGTAGTGATATAGACGGCCGTAGCGGCGATTGACTTCTGGTGCCAGCGTCAACAACAGCAGGTTTTTTTCAAATAGGGTGAGATTTAGATATTGGCGCAACGAAGGCAGGGCTAGTACGGTCTTTTCTTGGGCGCTCGCTTGAATACGACCTTCTAGCTGCTGCTGATAGCCAATTCTTTTTCGTTCCTTTGCGCCGTCTGGGGATGGCTCTTGCAGCCGATCTTTCTGACGCGCCTTTTGGGCCAGGTCTTTAGCGGTCAGCGGCACAATTTTGGTTGAGGCAGGTACGCGGGTATCGTCGTAGCCCGGTTTGCTTACGGCAATAATGCCTTTCCACCAGTGGGCGCTGACGCGATCGCCCTTCGAGTTAGCTATTTTATTGATTTTGCTGGTTTCTTTTCGCTGGCGAGCCACTGCCAGCATCAGCAGCCGATCCAACCAGCAAAGCTCCGTTTTTAAATACGCCCAATTATTTGCAAACGGAATTAAATCTACGCCCATTGCTAATTCGTCATCTCCGTTTGCGTCTCATCTGCTCGAGAGGGGTCTGCTTGAGAAGTGTTTGCTTGAGAGGATTCTGATGCCGGAGCGTGTGAGGCAGGAGAAATTCGCCGCAGAAACTCCAGCGGTAGCCCATCGGTATCTGCTAAAAAGGCAACCTCATAGAGCGCATCCCCAATCTGTTGCTGCTGTGGTGCAAGCAAAACGTGGATATTACTGCCGGTCTGTTTGGCTCGCTGCTGTAGGTTATCCAGCCACTGCGGCAGACTCGCGGCGCGATCGCTCAAGTCAAACGATAGGTGGTAGTACCCTGTGTAATGTTCATCCACAAAAGCATCTAAGGCAGGACGTGGCTCGGGTACCTGCATTAACTCTATGCGCCCGCCCAGCCCTTCCATCCAGCAGGCTAAGGTAATACCTGCCGTGAAGCGCGTTTTCACCTCAAACCCGAGCTGCTCATAAAAGGCAACAGCTCTGTGAATATCTGCGGTTTTGATTGAGGCATGGTGCATAGATTGAGAAAGTAAGTAGTCGCCCGACAGACGATGTTGGTGGGTTAGCGCCAGTACTTAATTATTCAAGTGCTACTTATTAGGCAATACTCATCAGGTCATACTCATCAGGTCATACTCCTCAAGACGGTGCAAATGCTCGTGAGAGTTCTCAATTCACTCTAGCGAAAGTCGCATCTTTAAGTAAATGTTAAGTTTTGTGCAAGCGCTTTGTTTGCGCTAGACACAGCTCATGTCTAGTACAGCTAATGCCTAAGACAGCGGGTTATCGCCTTGCGTTGATTGCTTACGCGTTTAACTGATTCGCGCGTAGCGTCCTTGGTTGGGCGTCCTTGGCTTTCGTTATAGACAGTTCTCATTCAAAAATTTTGAGATACCGATATTGAGTGGGAACGCCCGGTTCTTTTTCTAAATCGAAGTTAATAATGGCCCAGCGAGCGTCATCGGCTGCCGGCACGCTAAACGCGACGGGCAAGCCGTATAGCTTAGGAACCTTCTCTGCCGCTTTATCCTGCCAGGGAGCGCCATGTTCTAAATAGGGTGTCATTAAAGACTTATAGCGCTCAGCAATAATCACACGGGTAGCGCGCAGCCCTTGTGTATAGAGCCGATCTAACTCTTCATGAATTTCAAACCGGATACCGTCGGGGTGGGTGTGCTGGCGATACCATCTCTCCTCCCAGCGCTGCCAATGACGCCCTGACTGCACGTGAATCAGCTCTTGGGTGTCGGGATTAGCCTCAAATGCGCCGTGACGAGAGCATAAGTAGCTATCAGTCAGCAGTAAAGCGGGAATGGTTTGACGACAGTGGGGGCACTGTATTTCTGGGCCATATATGGGATATTGAGAGGCAGAGCCAAGCATCCTAACCAATTACTTTTATATGGATTCATTATAACTTTCGCACCCATTCCTAGAGAGTATTCAATGACTTTACTCACTGCGCCCAGTCAGTTTTGGCCTGAACCTGATGTTTCAAAAGCTGCTTTTGTTGCTCCGAATGCGACGGTGATCGGTCGGGTAGCTGTCGCAGAAGGGGCCAGTATTTGGTACGGCGCTGTGGTGCGTGGTGATGTCGAAGACATTCGCATTGGTGCCGGTAGCAATGTTCAAGACGGGGCCGTTTTGCATGGCGATCCGGGCCTGCCGACAATTCTAGAAGCGGCTGTAACGGTGGGGCATAAGGCGGTGATCCATAGCGCCTACATTGAGCGGGGCTGTTTGATTGGTATTGGATCCATTATTCTCAATGGCGTTCGAGTCGGGAGCGGTAGTATTGTGGGCGCAGGCAGTGTGGTCACTAAAGATGTCCCGGCGCGATCGCTCGTTGTGGGGATTCCTGGTAAAGTAATTCGCACGCTATCAGCAGCAGAAGCAGATGACCTCATTGACCACGCGCACAAATACGAGCAGCTCGCGCGGGTTCATGCTGGGACGGGAAAAGAGTTAGGATTTAAGGCTGTTTAGAGCCCCTCACTTCACTCTAAACGTTTATGGTTCTCTGTTACTGAATGTCTGCAAAGCGTTATGCCTGAAAAGTTTTATGCCTGCAAAGTTTTTTCTGCCTATCCCTGTCTTACAGTCTGCGCTCGATCAGATCTTAGAAACCACGTGGGATCACTTTCCACAGCTCGCGCCTAACCAAATTGCCCTGACCTGGATTGTTTACGAACCGCCCTATCAGGTCAATACTGGCGGTGCACTAAGCGCTGAAGCGTTTTGGCAATATCAGCCGCAAGGTGCAAGCTATCGAGGTGTGGAGCTCATCGAACCAGGCGGCATGGTGGCGCTATTTTATTGGGTGGCCGTGCAGGTTTGGCTAGAGCAAGGCATGATGCAGCCATCGGCAGAGCTCAAGCGGGCAATGGGCGATATGTTGGCGGGTAGCACAGATGCCATGAGCTACGTTGTGGATGCGCTCAGTGGAACCTCCAGCGGGCCAGAGCTCTCTGCTGGCCCCGCTGCAACTTGGGAGCACCAGCGTAATATTGTCAATCGATATTTTCAGCAGGTGGGCTGGCCAGAACTGCGAGGCGTCAATTTAAATCAGAAAATTTGGTGCGATCGCCCCTACGGTAGAGAAAAAGTTTTTTTAGGCGATGAGCGCAAGAACAAAAACCGGTTGAGTACTGAAGTGACTGCTCGGCTACTGCACAGCATTATTGGTGGCGTTTCGGTCAGCCGCGAGCGATCGCAGCACATGATGACCTTACTCAAACAAATAGACGACTCCCCGATAACCACCTGGGCACATGCCGGTGACAGTGCAGGCCTAAGCTACAGCGCCTGCTATGTAGAGGCGCCAGAGGCACACCCCTATCAGCTCGTCACTTTCATTGAGGGCCAAGAGGCCGAACATACGAGAGCTATCACGTCATTGGTATCGCAACAGATTTTAGCGGTGTCGCAACAGATGCTAGGTCAACGTTTAGAAAGCAGCGTTTAAAGGCCGGTACTTGGAGGTTCAGCATGGATAACCTCACAGATCTCGCACTGATGGCAGCAGAAATGCTATGGTGATAACGGCTCGGACTCATGCAATTACAACGCCCAAACCTTGTCAGGACCGGAAGGTAGCAGCAATACGGGATGCTTGTGATAGGCGTGAACTCCGGGCTTTTCAGGTTTAAATTCA
Organism: Cyanobacteria bacterium P01_D01_bin.105; assembly: GCA_039025345.1. GTDB lineage: Bacteria > Cyanobacteriota > Cyanobacteriia > Phormidesmidales > Phormidesmidaceae > Phormidesmis. The sequence goes on from JBCCOO010000009.1 coordinate 44,009, forward strand.
GCCTTTGCTGATTAACCTACGCGAAGGCCATCCACTTAAAGATTAATTCGCCTTGAAAACCATTTGCCTTGACAACTATTTGCCTTGAAAACCATTTCTTTTGAAAACCATTTGCCTTCAAGTCAATTCGTTTTGAGCTCAATCGGTTAAAACACTCCATTCTCTAAAGCGATGTATTTCACCACTTCTAAGGTTGGCATACCGGGTTAAGCCTACCTCTTTAGACGGTTATCCAGATGATGAACATGGTGGTCAAGGGCGTGTTTTTCTTTCTATGCTTGAGTGACATGCATACTGGTTGGTAGGTCTTCGGGAGAATTTCATGGCAGGTTTTAGCAATTTGGTGCAGAAGGCGTTTTATCTAGGGGTAGGGATTGCCTCCTATGCCGGTGAGAAAGCTGGTGGAGCCTTTGGCGATCTTAAACATCAGGCCCAAAAGATTGTGGATGAGCTAGTGGAGCGCGGTGAGCTCACTACAGAAGAAGCGCAAAAAATGATGAATGACATGGTCGCAAGAGCTGAGGCCGCAGGTGCAGATGGTCAAAGCAATGCGCCAACGGCTGATGCAGATGGCCCCAGACAAATTCAAATTTTGGATGATAACGAGTTTGCGACGGCTGAAGAACGGCAGGCTGAGGCGCTGAGAAAAGAGGTTGCCCACTTGAGAGAGGAGCTGCAAAAACTTAAATAACGTAGCGAGAGCTGTATAAGGACTGTAACGATAGGAAGTGCGCAATTATGGAAGAGTGGCTAAGACAACTGCAGCAAGAGCTAGAGGCGGTTGCTCAAGACTCAGATAAATGGCTCATGGATGCTTTCAAGGAAACCGATCAGACCATTTCCGACACGGTGGATGACATTGCCGAAGCGATTGGCCCGATGGTGTTTGAGCTCAATCAGCAAGTTGAGGCTAGCCTAGATGTCACTGAAATATTTATCCATCAGCACTTAACGCCCTGGGTTGAGGAAGTGACGGCACCGATCAACAACACCGTAACCCCCTATCTTCAAGATCATCCTGTTTGTGTAGGCTGCAAATATTATGACGGCAGCGCCTATGGGGGCAATATGCTGGTGTGTGGCATGCATCCCTATGGCCCTGACGATGAGACTTGTCAGGATTGGGCGTCGGTGTGGGTGAGCAAAGGATAGAAATGACCCACCGGGCCTTGGCCTTGGCCAATCTCCAATGAGTGGTGCAGTGCCTGCGTCACATAGTGTTTAGCGTTTTTAACAGCGGGCAGTGCCTCAATGCCCCTCGCTAAATTCGCTGTGATCGCACTAGATAAGGTACAGCCCGTACCGTGGGTGTGTATAGTCTCTACCTGCTCAGTTTTAAGTGTCTCTAGCTGCTGACCATCAAACCAAACATCTACGCCGCGCAACGCACCTTTAAAGCCGCCGCCTTTAATCATCACAGCGCTGGGCCCTAGGTCATAAATTCGTTGAGCCGCTGTCTGCATCTCTTCTAACGTTGAGATTTCTATGCCGGACAGTATCTGAGCTTCATAGCGATTGGGGGTCAGTACATCTGCAAGGGGTAGTAGCTGATCACGAAGCGCAGCGATCGCACCGTCGGCAATCAACGTATCGCCCGTCCGAGAAACCATTACCGGATCTACCACCAAGTGGGCAATCGGCTGCTGAGTAAAGTAGCCTGCAATCGCCTCGATAATATCTTGATTAAGCAGCATGCCCGTTTTCGCAGCCTGCGGGCTGATGTCACAGATGACCGCTTCAATCTGCGCGAGCACTGCCTCAACCGGCAAAGCATCCACACGGGTCACACCCATCGTATTTTGTGCTGTGACGCAGGTGAGCGCACTGGTGCCGTGCACCTTGTGGAAAGAGAACGTGCGTAAATCGGCTTGAATACCTGCCCCGCCACCACTATCAGAGCCAGCGATAGTTAGAGCGGTAGGGGGCCTGGATAACTGCCGGCTAGATGACGTCGTAACAGTTTCAGCGGGTTTGGGCGAAACCATTATCGATTACGACGGCGCTGTAAGAACTCAGGAATATCTAAGTTGGGTGCAATCACGGGCTGATTAGAAGGATCAGCCCCTCCGTCTGCGGACATCACACCGGGTTGTGGTGTCTCCTCAAAGCCTCCCATACCTGGTGCGCGCGTCATCGGCGCAACCCGAGTGTTGTTCATAGATGGAATACTGCGCGCTTCTTGGCTAAAGCCTGTGGCAATTACAGTGATGCGAATTTCTCCTTGTAGGCGATCATCAATCACCGCACCAAAGATGATGTTAGCGTTCGGATCAACGGCCTCGTAAATAATCTCAGCTGCCTGATTAACTTCATGGAGCGTCAGGTCGCTGCCACCTGTGATGTTAAAGACAACACCACCGGCACCATCGATAGATGTTTCAAGCAGCGGTGAAGACGTGGCTGCGATCGCTGCCTCGCGTGCCCGGCTCTTGCCAGAGCCTACGCCAATTCCCATCAGCGCAGAGCCAGCATCCGCCATCACCGCGCGTACGTCAGCAAAGTCTACGTTCACCAAGCCCGAGATGGTGATGATATCTGAAATACCCTGAACACCTTGGCGCAAAATATCGTCAGCGACTCTAAATGCTTCTTGAACGGGTGTCTGCTCAGAAATGACAGAGAGCAGCTTGTCGTTTGGAATAATAATGAGGGTATCTACGCTAGCTTGCAGTGCTGCGATCCCGCTTTCTGCTTGAGAGGTACGTCGCCGGCCCTCAAAGGTAAAGGGTCGAGTGACAACACCAACGGTTAGTGCACCGGCTTCTTTAGCCGCTTCAGCAACGACAGGCGCTGCTCCGGTACCTGTTCCACCGCCCATACCCGCAGTGATAAAAACCAGATCGGAGCCTTCTACGGCTTGAAAGATCTCGTCGCGAGACTCTTCGGCTGCCTTTTGCCCAATGGAGGGGTTGCCACCTGCGCCTAGCCCCCTAGTGAGCTTTTGGCCAAGCTGCATGGTATTGGTGGTGCCCGAATACGTCAGCGCCTGAGCATCTGTATTCACTGTCCAAAATTCGATCCCTGCCAGCCCACTGTCAATCATTCGATTGACAGCGTTGCAACCGCCGCCACCGACACCGATAACCTTAATTTTGGCGACGCTACTTGGAATAATATCTGCGTTCATCGGTCCCTCCACTGGCATTGCACTGCCATTATTACCTGAAGCTGTCGATTTTACACCTGACCCATCGTCCGCATAGGAGTTTGTATGAAGGGATGCGTTGTTCATAGGGCGAGTTGATGTTGAAGAAGTTATGTATGGATTTTTAGGTCTCTAGTTTGTGTCTCTTTTGCAGTTTCCCTTACGTTTGAAAAGGACAACTCTGCTTAAGTTGGGCAAGAGAAACGCTAGCTAAGGTGCTTCAGTGAGAGATTATAAGGTGTAAAATCAATATTTACGTTTCAGACAATATAAAAATATTGCTTATACATAATAAAAATATTGCTTATACATATATTGCTTATAGATTTAGATGCTGCTGTAGGGCTTAGCGATCACCAGAAGCTAGCTGATCGCATTCAGCAGATGAACTAAGTTCACAGTAAATCAATGACAATCTATTAATCACTGTGCACTCATTCACTATGCATCAATTGAATTGAGTCAACTATAGGGGAACTTGCTAAAAAAGCCAAACTCTGCGGTAGCCAACATCTGCTCTGGTGTATTTCCATGTTCTAAGCTATGGCAGCCCAGGCGTACCGCTGGTTGCCTGCAAAATTTGAATCACCGGATTACTGGGGTCTTGAAGATCGATATAGGCTACTCTTTCTGGATTGACTTTTGTGTCTAAGTTCCTAATTTGATCTAAAGCTGCCAGCTGATTATCAAACGTACGCCCATAAGGGCCAAGACGCACTTCTCCAAACTCACTTTGAAGCACTAAGTTACTCGGTTTTGTCCAGTCAACCGCTGTAATCTTGACTGGGCTTGTTTGGATACTTTGATACATCTTGCGCCAGTCTGCTTTGTGTTTGGCCCGCATGCCTTTCAAGACTAGTGCAGGCATTGCTGCGCTGTTAGGCGAGGCCTCTACGCCCAGCTTTTGAAAGCTATTGCGGGGCATCCAATAGCCTTCAGCGTCAATGAGCCCAGGTTCTTCAAAGGGTACAGGCCGATCAGGAATAGATTTGAGAGGTTGTGTGGTGTCGGGAATGACAACAGCAACTGGCTGTCGTTCGCGTACGCGGACATGCAGTCCAGGAGGGATTAATCGACGGTTAACGGTGGCACTTTCAATCGGAGGGTGAGTTTCTAATCTATCGGCAAGCGCTTCAGGCGTAACCCGTAACAACGACTGCGGATAGTTGATGGGTAGCAAGGCCTGAATATTTTCGTCAGATAAAATCTGGTTATCGCTAACAGATATTTGAGATTCGTTGCTTAGGTTCCAGACCGGGGAAGTCGCTAGTCGTATGCTGCCAGCCGCTAGGGCGAAAATAGCGATCGCTCGCCATACTGTTTTGTAAAAGGTGTAGCGCCGTTTATCACGCAGGTATTGCCTGCGCTGAGATAACGTTTGGAGAGAGGGCGCATTACGTTTCGGAGCCATAGCGTCTTAGAGACATGAAGAATAGTTGTCGTCAGTAGAACAGCCTAAACGTGCCCTGGGATAAAAGGACACTTACGATGGAGGGCACTTTAGATAGATGGATCACAAGGTAGCAGAAGATACGGGCCACTGACGACACAGAAATTCAAACCACTGAACGGCCATATCCCCATCTGTAAATGGAATGCTTCTATGCTCCCCATCAGTGTGTGCAAGCCCAATTGAAAAGCGACCCCGCTTAGGCATCTTGTCTGGCGTAGTAGGCTGACCGTTTACCTCTATCATTACCCGCTTCACCTCAGTCATGTTCAAGCTGCTAGTTTCCAGCACACCCTGACGCGTCGGTACACCCCAAGTGAGCACATCACCCTGTTGCCCTAAGGCGGCATAGATGTCATATTTCGACCGTTCGAATGATTGGGCCCACAGTTTATAGGCTTCCAATTTTTGATATTCATTCCACCCTGCCCAGGCCAACCCTACAAATAGCGCCAGCAGAGGCAACCACAGCAATCCTCGAACCATCGCTTTTATCCTTTTTCTGAACAATACACTGGCGAATGTTACCGCTCGCAAATAGAGTGTTAACTCTTGCAAAGAATACGCATAGTTTTAATACCTCGATCTCCATCATCATGAAAGATAAGAGGGTTCGGGCAAATATTAAGAGTGTTCGGACACGTTTGTATCTAGGTGGTATTGGTCTCAGGTGCTCGTTTTGGGGCATTCGCGATAAAGATGCTCAGACGCTAGCGCTCAAGCATATCTATCCTCTAGAAAGCTGTATTTAAGGAGAATGTTTCTATGCTGTCTCTGTTGTTGGCGGTTCAGCCCGCAGCCCCTGCCACTGTAGAGTGGGGTCCTAATGTTGCTATCGTCATGATCATCTGCAACCTCCTTGCTTTCGCTATTGGTAAGCAAGTGATTCAAATCCCTGATGCAGATCCTGCGTCTGGCACATTTTTTGGTTTGGGATTACCTGCTTTACTCGGGGTTACCAGTTTGGGCCATGCCATTGGTGCTGGTGCCATTTTGGGCTTAGCAAATATTGGTGTTTTGTAGGCGCTCACGCTTCAAGCGATTCCGCTCGCAACGGACAAACCCAAAAAAAGTAAAAAAGACAAACCCGGAATAAATCGTCGCAGCCATCGTTATCCGTGGCTGGCCATGTCACTGTAGTTCTTTACCTAAGTGCATCGTTAAGGCGGTTCTTCCGGGTTTGAAGCTATCTGTCGTTTTCAAGTCAGGTGTTTGGTCGCCGTTCTGATGTTTAGGTTATGCACTAACGACGGCCTGCAGGCGCTTTCGAAACTCACCCTTAGGATGTCCGCCTTTAACCTCCCCGACGACTGAAAAATCCCCCTCGGGATTATCGCAAATGATGTATGTGGGCCAGCCCATATCTGCTTTATCTGGATACTGGGAGAGGAGTACTTTCCGATACTTTCGATAGGTTGCAGTGTCCTGCATCTTGATATCGACAAAATCCAGATCGAGCTCTTTGGCTACCTTCTCGTCATAAAAAGCCATCTTGTGACAGATGCCACAATCTTCCGATGAAAATTTGAGAACAGCTCTGGTTGTACCTTTAGGCATGGGACGTACACTGCTTAAGTAACCTACTTATCTTCCCTTGCCCCTTTCATGATTGCAATCTATCCCGGTAGTTTCGATCCTATTACGCTGGGTCATTTAGATATCATTACGCGCGGCAGTAAACTCTACGAGCAGATAGTCGTTGTGGTTTCGCGCAATCCAAGTAAAAATCCTCTGTTCACAGTAGAAGAGCGTCTGACTCAAATTCAAAAAACGACTCAGCATCTTAGCAATGTCACCGTTGATAGTTTTGATGGTCTGACGGTAACCTATGCCAAGCAAAAAGGAGCAAAGGTACTCATTCGCGGTCTGCGGGTGCTGTCAGATTTTGAGAAAGAGCTACAGATGTCGCATACTAACAAGACCTTATCTGCCGATATAGAGACCGTTTTTTTAGCGACCTCTACCGAATACGGCTTTCTAAGCAGTAGCTTAGTCAAAGAAATCGCTAGATTTGGTGGGCCGATTAGCCACTTCGTGCCGCAGCATGTTGCAGATGATGTGGAGGAGTGTTACGGAAAGGCCCCTTCTACCTGATAATAGGGGTGGTCAATGGTGGTAATCATCTGCTCTCTTTCACTGCTTCGCATCAAAATAGTCTCTCACTTAACTTTTCTGTGAATACTCCTGCAACTGACGACTACTACAAAGATTCAGCGCCCGAGCGCTTCAATATCCAGCAAGAGCTAGATCGTATCGAAGAAATAGTGCTGGAGAGTCCCCGTGTGCCCTTGTCGGGGAAAACAGTCATTTCTGAGGATGAATTGCTCGATCAGCTAGATGTGGTGCGGGTAAATCTGCCTGCAGCAGTGCAGGAATCAGTGCAAATTGTGCAGCAGCGTGAAGAAATTTTGCTGGAAGCAGAGCAGTACGCGCAGGAGATTGTAACGGCAGCAGAAAAGCAGGCGGCTACTATTTTGAACGAGATGGCGATTATTCGTCAGGCAGAGGCACAGGCCGCTCAGCTCAAGGCAACCACTGAACAGGAGTGTGAGACGCTGAGAGTGCAAACGCTGAGTGAAATTGAGCAGCTCCAAAATCAAGCCCGCCAAGAGTGGGAAGAAACCCGTACCCGTACGGTGACAGAAGCACAGACCATTCAAGAGGATGCCGATACCTACGCCGATCAGGTGTTAGAGAATATGGAACGGCAGTTTATGGAGATGCTGCATGTGCTGCGCAATGGGCGTCAGCAAATTCAGGGCGGACAGTCTTTAGATTTAGAAACGACCGCGCCAACCCAGAGAATTAATCCTGCTACGGGGGGAGCCCGTTCAATGGGCGCAGGCCCGGTGAGTAGTTCCAGTGATCGTAAAAATGGCAGGCTCCCCGATGGCAGGCTCCCAGAGCGCCCTCTACTTAGCCGTCGTGAAGCAACCTCTCCTCGTCAGCAGCTGCAAGATCGATCGTTCTCTCCAGATCCCTCTCGACCTAACTCATGATCGGCTATGTCAAAGGTCTGCTTGCAGACTCTCAGCGGCTACCCAATGGTCGAATAATTCTCACAGTAGAGGCGTGCGGCGTGGGCTACGATATGCAGGTGAATCCGCGCATGCTGAGCGATTTACCGTCAGTAGGCGAATCCGTGAAAGTATTTACCCATCTGCAAAGCCGCGAAGATTTACAGATACTCTTCGGCTTTGGTAGCAGAGCAGAGCGCGATGTGTTCCGGTTGCTCATTTCTGTCAGTGGCATTGGCCCACAGATGGGTATGGCCTTGTTGGATACGCTCGGCATTAACGAGCTGATTCAGTCTGTGATTAATGGCAACAATCGGGTGCTTTCTCGAACACCAGGGGTTGGTAATAAGACGGCTGAGCGCATTATTCTAGAACTGAAGACTAAGCTCAGTGATTGGCGACAGCACTCAGGTATTGTTGCCCCGACAGGCGGCCCTGTATCGGCTGTGCAAGAGGATGTAGAAATGATGTTGATGGCGCTGGGCTATACCAACAGTGAGATCAGTAAAGCGCTAGTGGCTGTGGGTAGCAACAGCACATTGAGTAAAAGTGAAGATACTGAGGCTTGGATTCGTGAGGCGATCGCCTATCTGAGCCGCTGATAGGCTTAGCCGTTTATAGCGGTTGTCTCTGTTCCTGTTGCATGCCCTCTTGTTTTATGTGTTTGAGGCTAGCTTGCGCAGCGGCCTTTTCAGCTTGCTTTTTGCTATCTCCTTTTCCTTGTCCATAGCGCTTACTGCCGATTGAAACTTGCACAATAAAGCGTTTGGCATGATCTGGGCCGATGCTGTCAATTAGCTTATATACAGGCGTTTGGCCAGTTTCTTTCTGGGCCCATTCTTGAAGTTGGCTTTTGGCATTGATACTGCGAGCGATCGCCTCATCCACCACTGCCCCAAACATTGGCTCTATGTAGCGTTTAATAGCCCGTATATCTTGCTGCGTATCTAAAAAATAGGCGCCGATGAGCGCTTCAAAGGCACTGGAAAGGAGGCGATCGCTCTTGCGACTGCCCTCCTGCTGCGCGCCCTTTCCCAACCGCAAATATTTCCCGAGTTTAAGCTGTTTCGCAAAATAACAAAGTTGCGGCTTATCTACTAACGCCGAGCGAATGACTGTGAGCTCGCCTTCAGGCCGGTTCGGATAGCGAGCATACAGATAGGCCCCACTGATAAACGTGAGAATAGCATCTCCCAAGAACTCTAGGCGTTCATTATGCTCACCGGCTGTCGGCTGCTCATTGACAAATGAGCTGTGCGTCATAGCCTGTTGCCAAAGCTGCGGATCTTGAAAGTTAGGGAGTTGAAAAATAGACATATGAAAGATAGACAGGATGAGCGCTATCTATGGCTGATTCTCAAGCCATGCCTGAACGCCGTCTGCCAATGTTTTTGCCAGTGCTTGTTGAGAGGGTTCATCTGTAATCCACTCAAACTCTTCTGGATTAATCATAAATCCCAACTCTAATAGAACAGAGGGGGTAACGCTGGGGCGAGCGAGGGCTAAGTTATTCCAAAACACACCGTAGGATTCTCGGCCCAACTCACGCACTAAATAATCGTGTAAGAAAACAGATAGATCGTGCGCTTGTGGATGGTACCAGAACATTCCAATACCGGCTCGGTTAAGCGCATCTCCGGCATCTGGTAAGGCATTGTAATGGAGACTTAAAGCCATCGTGGGTTCTGTTGCATCAATTACCTCGACACGATCAGCTGGGAACAAATCATCATCACCTTCTCGAGTCATCACCACATCTGCTCCGCGGGCCTCTAGCTCGTCTCTAAGTAGTTTAGAGACCGTCAAAGTCACGTCTTTTTCTGGATATCCATTGGGTCCACGAGCGCCTAAATCTGCGTCGCTGCCGTGTCCTGGATCAATCAAAATAGTCGCCCCGCGCAAACTGTTGCTAGGCGGTGCATGGCGCAACGCAAGAACCAGGCTAGTGCCCTCGTAGCGAAGCTTGTAGCCCCATTGCTGAGATGCTTTGAAGTGAAATGTATACTCGGCGCTGTCTGGCAGAATGGAATTGAAGTCCATGCGTTCAACGACCGGATCGTCAGAGAAAAAGATAGTGTCTGTCTGCGGCGTCGTGTTATGCAATATCAGGGTCAACGTTTGTCTATCTTGTTTGACAGAAACAGGCACGGGGATTTGCAACGGAAATACAATTTCTGTCCAGTCGCCTACTTGAGTGGAGCTAATGCCTCGGATAATGCTGTGAGGTGGAACGGAAGCGCTACTCACAGCGGTCTCTGCTGCTTTAATCCAGCCGCCGTAGTCTAGCCGCAGCCACTCGCCTTCGCTGCCGGTGATGGCTGCGCGAGTGCCTGCCGGTAAGGGCGTAATGCGAGAATAGCTGGTGCTTGGCCCAGTGCGAGCGACGCCTTGGGCTGCGGTCACTTCTGCAACTTCAAAGTCGCTGGGAGACAAAATGGTGACTTTCCCTGGGGCGATCGCTGTGACGGTTTCACCTTGGGCAGTGAGATTAAATTCGGGATTACCCAGGATGCCAGGCGTCTCTGGTTTGAAGCAGCCTGCGTATTCTGTGGCGCTGAGGGTTACAGGTGTGGTTTGTGAGGTGAGTACGGATGAATTCGGTGGCAAATCGACGCTGGTTTGCGGTGCAAGGGTAATGGTTTCGCTGCCGAGGGTTGCGGTAACGATGGCGTTGGGCGTTGCGATCGCGCTCAAACAAACCAACTCACCGGGCATTCGGGCAATATCTGTGCCCGGAGCCAGCGTGCCTTCTGCAAAGCCCACCCCTTCTGGCAAAGGTGGCTCAATGGAAACGCGAGTGATCTCGAGTGTGAGAGAGTCGTCTCCCTGTTGCAACGTAAAGGTGTTCTCACCCATTGCCAACGGCAGTGTTGGTGCAAAGTGGCCATCCCCACTTCGGTGTTCAATCACCTGCCCGTTAATCGTGACGGGCTCGTTCGGATTGGCGGTGCCAATGAAGAAGATGCGATCCGCAACGGTTTGGTGTGCAGCTGGTGGGTAGGCCACAAATAGCTCACCAAGAGACGACTGCTGCTGGGCTTGAGCCATCTGATCCGCTGTTGGGGGTGTGGTGTGTGAATGCGTGGGGTGTTCTGTATTCGGTTGTGAGTGCGTGACTTGTGAGTGGGTGACGATGTGGGCATTGACTGCTGGCGCGAAGGTGAAAAGGCTAGCTAAACCTGTAAAACATCCGAGTGCGCCTATTTGCCAACTGTTGCCCATCGTAAGGTGCTCCCTGGTGGTGTCTTGAGTATCGGTGTGCCGGAGTAGTGCCGGAGTAGTGCCCGAGTAGTAGTGCCGGAGTAATGGTGCGCTGAGTAACTGCCTGCTCAGAAACACTAGCCCCGAAACGCTAACCCAGAAACGTTAATTTCGTATTCTAGGGAGTGAAGCTTTGAATAGTTTTATTCTGTTGAGAAAATTTGTATGTTGAGAAAAAGGTACAAAGTCAGACTGGATCGTGAAGGTTCTAGTTCTTAAGGGTTCAGTTCAGATGTTTAATCATGACAAACACTGCTGCTTGCTAGCCATTGATTCGACTCAAGTGCTAAAACTTTGCCTTTTTTCATACAGAGCAATGAAGGGCTGCTGAGGCTGGTTCCTTATGGCACAATTAATCAATTATTTACCATGTTTTAATAGCCAGCCTTAGAAATTTGTCCTGGAGCGGTGCATCTGTGTAATCTCGGTCACTTTGCTCACCCTCTGATATCGACTATAAGCCCTATAGAAATCAATTCTGTAAAACAGCAAAAGGGACCAATAGGGTTACAGAAGACGAAAGTCGTAGGTGCATGTGCACTTGGCTACCGATGATTTGTTCTCACACTGATTGGGACAATATCTGTCTGACTGGAGTGTCTTAGATTTAACGCTATATATAGATTTTTCTGGTCAGATTGTCCTGGCTAGAGACCTGGGTTTAGTGTTGTTTAATTTAGGGCATGGCAAAACGGGCAATTGATAACCGACATTGACAACCAAGGAAAAGATAACCGAGGAAAACGTAACGGGAGATCATGACGAAATTTGTATTTGTGACGGGCGGTGTTGTTTCGAGCATCGGGAAAGGCATTGTGGCTGCTAGCCTTGGGCGGCTGCTGAAGTCTCGGGACTATTCGGTTTCGATTTTGAAGCTAGATCCGTACATTAATGTTGATCCTGGTACGATGAGCCCGTTTCAGCATGGAGAGGTGTTTGTGACCGAAGATGGCGCTGAAACTGATCTGGATTTGGGTCATTATGAGCGCTTTACGGATACGTCGATGTCACGGCTCAACAGCGTCACAACGGGTGCCATTTATCAGTCGGTCATCAATAAGGAGCGACGCGGCGATTACGAAGGGCGTACAGTTCAAGTCATTCCCCATGTCACTGATGAGATTAAATCGCGCATTCATCGGGTGGCGCGCAATCGCAATCCGGATGTGGTGATTGTGGAAATTGGGGGTACGGTGGGCGATATTGAATCGCTGCCGTTCATGGAAGCCATTCGGCAGTTTAAGCAGGATGTGGGTCCGGGCGATGTGATTTATATGCATGTGACCCTGATTCCTTGGATCCCGGCGGCACGTGAGCTGAAGACAAAGCCCACGCAGCATTCGGTGAAGGAGCTGCGCTCGATTGGCATTCAGCCGGATGTGCTGGTGTGTCGGAGCGATCGCCCGCTGTTAGAAGGCATGCGTCAAAAAATCTCTAGTTTCTGCAACGTGCCTATTGACTGTGTCATCACTGCACAGGATGCCTCAAGTATCTATGAAGTGCCTCTATATATGGAGCGCGAAGGGCTGGCAATACAGAGTTTGCGGTTATGGGGGCTAGAGGAGCGATCGCCTAATCTGACTCAGTGGTCTACGCTAGTAGAGCGGCTAAACAGTCCCAATCAAACCGTTGAAATTGCAGTCGTTGGCAAGTACGTTCAGCTCAACGATGCCTATCTTTCGGTGACCGAAGCGCTACAGCATGCCAGCACCAGCTTTGGCGCAGACGTAAAAATTCGCTGGGTTGACTCTGAAGATATTGAACGTGAAGGACCAGAGAAATATCTCGGTGGCGTTGCCGGCATCGTCGTCCCCGGTGGCTTCGGCTCTAGAGGCGTAGATGGCAAAATTAGCACTGTAGAATACGCCCGAAAGCGACGAATTCCTTTTCTTGGACTCTGTTTGGGCATGCAGTGCCTAGTGATGGAATGGGCGCAGCATATTGCTGAGCTAGCCGATGCTAACAGCTCAGAATTCGATGACCATGCGGCCAATCCTGTGATTAGTTTGATGCCTGAGCAAGAAGATGTCGTCGATCTGGGGGGCACAATGCGCCTAGGGCTATATCCCTGTCGGCTTGAACCTAAGACATTGGCCAGCAAACTATATGGCGAAGAGGTGGTATACGAGCGTCATCGTCATCGCTATGAGTTCAACAACGCTTATCGCAACTTGTTTTTAGAAACGGGATACATGATTAGTGGAACCTCCCCCGACGGTCGGTTAGTCGAAATTGTCGAACTTCCCAACCATCCGTTTTTCATTGCTTGTCAGTTCCACCCTGAGTTTCAGTCAAGGCCTAGTAAACCCCATCCATTGTTTTTAGGCTTTATCGAGGCCTCTTTAGAAGATGTGGTTCCTGTCGTTGAGCTAAATCCTAACGGTGTGGAGGGGCGTGTTGAGCAGTTGACCCGCTAGGGTAACGAATTCATTTAGTTAACTACCTGTTTAGTCAACTACCTGTGCGCCGTGACTTCTGGGATCGGCGGACTGGCCCTGAACTGGATTGGTGGCGGTATCGACGTCGGAGATCTTGCCGCTGATTTGCGCATGGGGCAAAGGCTGCTTTTTCACCAGCGCATCCAAGTTCTCCGCTAAAATAGCGCGGGGCATTTCCCCAATGGCTGCGCCTTTTTCATGACTGTCGACGGAGATGAATTCGAAGTGAGGAATACCGTCTACTCGGTAGTTCAACATTTCGGGGAGCCACTTTGTATTGTCGACATTCAGCATCACAAAGTTTACTTTGTTGCCATACTCAGTTTTGAGCTGCTGAATGTCGGGTGCCATGGCCTGACAGCTGGTGCACCAGTTGGCGTAAAACTCAATCAAGGTGGGCTTATCGTTAGCGAGGGCCACATCTAGCGGAACCGCTGCCTTAGCCATTTCGGAGAGAGATGCGGCGGGCGATCGCGTTTGGAGCCCAAAGACAATGGCTATCGTTAGGACAGCTGCGATCGTGACCACCACAAAGTTTTTAATTCGCTTCGCCATTTCCGAAGATACGATATCTGAAGACGTCGCATCTAGAGGTTCTGCTATGTTCGAAGGCTTTGCCGAACCTGCTTCTCCTGATCTGGATTCAACCGACATGCTTTCTGAGACAAAATGACAACTGCCCTTCATCTTATCTTGTGCCGGGCGTTGGAGCCTTTTCTACGGGTTTCTGTCTCTTTTCGACTAAAGGTTTGGTCGGGTTTTAAAGGTCGGTAGGTTTTAAAGGTCGGTAGGCTTGCTAGAAGCTGGTAGAGATAGCAGCCAACTCTCTGCGGCTTGAAGCTGCTTGAACGATTTCACCTCAGTGTGGCTACAGCGCAAGTTGATGGAAGAGACTAAGAACTGAATCAATAAATCGTCGCGAACAAGCGCGATCGCCTGAATAGATTTGTCATTAATGGACGCGACTAGCAAATCGGCAAAATTTGTGGCGAGGCGCTCGTTCCCAATAATTTCAATGAGTATGACCGCATTGGGTTGAGAAGCAGGCGGCTGAGAGAAGATAGTTTGCAGGTCGCTGGCCAAAGTTGACAAATTAACCTGATAGCTCTGGTAGTTAGGCATGGTGGTGAATTTGCAAGTAGCTTTGGCTAAGACCTCGAAGCGCCTGAGTGAGATGCTCTAAATCAGACAGGGTTGTGGTCTCTCCTGTGGAGACCCGCAGTGTGCCATGTGGAAAGGTACCCAAGGTGCGATGAGCCAGCGGCGCACAGTGAAGCCCAGAGCGTAACTGAATATCGAAGCAGCGCTCTAGCATATCCGCTGCTTCTAAGTGAGGAATATCTGGGAGTGCAAAGCTCACAACAGGAACGACGGAGGCTTCACCTGTGCTAAGGACTTGTCCGCCGCCTGCCAGGACGGCCTCACGAAGCGCGTGTGCTGAAACGACCGGTTTTGAAAACTTAGCTGCTTTTTTAGCTGCTTTTGCTTGCGCTGCGATCGCGGCGATTGCTGGCAAATTGGGCGTGCCCGCTTCTAGCTGTTGAGGCAATCTATCTGGCATCGTGTCTGAAGCCGACTCACGCCCTGTTCCGCCGTAGATAATAGGCTCTAGCTTTATTGTGTGCGAGTTGATCACTAGCACCCCCAACCCTGGTAAAGCGCTGAGTCCCTTGTGCCCACCGAAAGCCACCGCATCGGCGATTCCTAATGCTTGCGTATCGATTACCCCTACGCTTTGGGCCGCATCAATAACGACCTTTGCCCCAAATCGTTTAGCCACATTCATAACCGCTGTCACGGGCTGCACTAAGCCCGTGACATTAGAGGCATGTGTGAGCACGACCAGATCAGTCTCTGGCTGCCAGGCTTGGGTGAGCTGTGCACAGTCAATTAGGCCTTGAGCATTGTGAGGTAATATCCAATGCGGAATCTGCTGTTGTTGGGCAAGGGCGATGATGGGCCGGTAAGTTGCGTGGTGCGCAAGCGGATCGAGTGCAATGCGGCTGGGTCTTGGCCGCAGGCCTAAAATGACTTGGTTGAGAGCAGCGGTGGTGCTGGGCAAAAAGCAAACGCTGTGGGTTTGGCAGGTCGTGCCGACGAGTGGTGCGATCGCTTCTCTGGCCTCCTCGATGATCTGATGCGCCGTGATCGCAGCATGATGATAGCCCCGTTGGGCACTGCCCCCGTTGATGACAGCAGTTGCTGCTGCAATTGCACGCTGTGCGCGAGGGAGGCCAGTTGCGGCGTGATCGAAGTAGTAGCTCATGGGTAGTAGCTTACGGATAAGGCGCCTATAGAGCGGTGGGGAGCAGTTAGGAAAGATGGGGAGAACGGTGCAGAGCAGGCAGTCCCATCAGCTCAGCGATCGCCTGCAGCACGATGGATTCGGCCTGTGTGATCGCTGCTGCTCTGAGCGTGAAGCGCACTCGTGGCTCGTTTGCGATGCCAGTCAAGAGAAATCGTTGTGGGCAATCAAGGCGAAAAAAAGGACGTGGCAAGTCTTTTAGTACCGTGCATTGAGAAACGTTCGAGAGATTGGGCAAGTCCGCTAACGTAACCGGGCGTGGCAAGGTGACTTCAACAATTCGATGATCACCAAAACAATCGCTGATCAAGATCAGTGGTATCTCACCCAAATTCACCTGTGAAACTTTTCGCTGGCTGGCTGAATTCATAGCGCAGATGAGTCAAATGCGCTGGTCATCCGCGTGGTCACAAACCGACAAACGTCATCGCCCATTGTGCGACAAGTGAGCTCCTCACAGCGAAAGCTATCGGGACTATGAAAGCACTTCTCGAAATACTCAGGCGTCAGATTCGGCCGCTGGCGAATGTCGCCTTGATAGAGCAAATTCATAATTCCTGCACAGCCTCCCTTGACTAGATAGCAGCGAGGGCGACTGCTATTTTCGTAACGCGACAACCATCCAGTTGATTCATAACTGTTGGCAATCGAAATCTCGAGTCGCTCTCCTGGCACAAACCCTTCAATCACCCACTTTCCCCAACCGAAGCTATTGACAACAGCAACAATCCCCGCAACCCAATCATCGACAGTTTCTACCATGGGCATCACGACCGCTTCCCACTCTTGAGAGAGCATAATGCCGCCAAAGGTATAAAAAGCGCAGAGCATCCCCGCCTCTACTAAGCCTTGTTCAGCCTGGTGCAATATCGCAGGGTGTTGCGCTTCGATTTGGCGCACAGCCTCAAATGAACTGAGATTGTAGAAGTCTGCATAGTGGCGTGATAAATACAGACCAAAGGCAGGAATGAGGCCATCTTCATTCCCAATTAGGGGCAGCTGGTTACAGGCTGATACCACCGCTTTTTCATCAATTGCCATCAGAGTCTCCTTAAAAGCTACCGTTACGCCCGCACCGTCAATTCTGATTTGTCAAGCCGGAATGGTCAGCCTTGAACGGTGATAACAAAACAGCACTCGCTGTCGCCCATCGCCAAACAGCTCGTTTCCTTTACGCTCACCTGCTGCTCGCTGAGGTCATAAGTTACACTGACCAGCGCCTGCAAATACCCTTCAACAAATTGGCAAACTGGGGTCTCTCTCAGACCGTATTGAGCTAACCAACCTAAGGCATAGTGAGAGCTCACGGAGGTAACCGTGCCTCCGGAAGCGTTCAATCCCTGTGTATCAAAACTGCCAAATCCCAACTGCTTGAAGAGTGTGAGTCCTTTGGAGAGCCGAGTAAGCGGGCTATCTGTGCTATCGATAATGGCAGATAGCTGAGGTTGTGTAGCCGCGAAGGCCGACTGATGAAATAGCTCAGCAGCTTGTGTCGAGAGGCTATTTTCAATGGATTTGTGGATAGCGCAATTGTAATAGTGACAGTGAAACACCATGCTGCTATCGACCAATAGCGCCTGATTAGCATCAGGGTCAAATGTCACAGTGTGGTGGGTCATTAGCCAGTCAAAATTGCGCCAGTTATGTCGGTAGAATGCCCAGCTTGCCGATTCTTTTCATCACATTTGCTCGATACAGCGCTCAGTTAGCCAGCAGAAAGCGGGCACCTTGAGGACGGCGGAATCACACTATCGTTAACAGGCCAAGCCTGCTATTTAGTCTGCGATCTGCGGTTATCATCTTTCAAATTAACTATGATCTCTTCTGCATCTAGCGCTAATCACAGCAGAATCGGTGGACATAAAGCTGACAACCCATCTGATGAGTTATGGCAAGTTAAGCATCAAGCACTCCATGAGGAGTTAGACCTTACTAAGCAGGCGCTGGCCCAAAGCTACGAGCAGCTCCAATCAATTTACTACTGGGCCGAAACCACTGACGGCATTAACCAAGCTAGCTCTGTGAGGGCTATTTATGAAGCTGCTTGTCAGGGCTTTCAGCATGTTTTCAGTGCTGATTTGGTCAACTTTGTCTGCTGGGAAGATAACACGGTGCACTGGGATGAGCAAGCTCCTGTTGAGCTACGCTCAGCGCTTGAAGATTACAACCCCTGGGCAAACAGCATTGTGCCTTATTCGCCAGTCGTCATCACTTCAGTCAAACAGCTTGCCCATGATTCGAAGACACCGCATGACCTTTTCCTAAAGCAGCCTGAAATTGGGGTTGCGGGCATTCAATCTTTGCTGTGGTTGCCCATTGCCTCTTCTCACTCACAGTCTGTTCTAGGTTACTTGGGCGTTTATTTCTACCACGAAACTCAGTTTGACGATGCGCTGCTGACGCTGGGCCAAACCATGATTCGCTCCATCGTATTGGCCGTAGACAGGAAGCAATCGGAAGTTCGACTGCAAAAAACACTAGAGGAACTGCATCGGGCGCAGCTTCAACTGGTGCAAAATGAGAAAATGTCTAGCTTAGGTCAGCTAGTAGCCGGAATTGCCCACGAAATTAATAACCCTGTGAACTTTATCACTGGGAATTTGAGCTACCTTAGCGATTGCATTTCAGAAATTCTGGAATGGGTAGATTGTTGTATTCAACGATCATCTGAACTTAGTCCTGATATTAGGGCATTGATTGCAGACCTGGATTTAGATTTTTTATCGGAAGACTTACCTAAAACCTTATCTTCCATGGAGATGGGCGCTGATAGAATTCGAGACATTGTGGCTTCTCTTCGCACCTTTAGTCGGCTAGATGAAGACAATTTTAAATCAGTTGATTTGCATGAGGGCATCGATAGCACGCTGATGATTTTGCAGCACCGTCTCAAAACAACGGCGCAGCGATCTGGCATTGAGGTGGTCAAAGACTATGGCAATCTACCCAAAGTCAGCTGCTATTCGGGGCCACTCAATCAAGTCTTCATGAATCTCTTGTCCAATGCGGTTGATGCCATTGAGGAACAGCCAGCAGAGCGCCTGAGGCAAATTACGATTCGCACCGCGTTGGTTGAGCATGACTGGGTAGAAATTGTGATCGCCGACAGCGGCAACGGCATTCCCGACTCAGTAAAAGCTAAAGTATTTGACCCGTTTTTCACCACCAAGCCCATTGGGCAAGGCACAGGAATGGGGCTCTCTATCAGCTACACAATTGTTACTGAAACTCACCAAGGAGAGCTACTCTGTCATTCCGAGCCTGGATCCGGGACAACCTTTACGATTCGTTTACCACTGTTGCATGTGTCCGATGAGCCGAGAGCACCCGATGAGCTGAGAGCATCCGATGAGCTGAGAGCGCTATCGCAGGCCGAAACCACGACAGGGCAACAGCTACCTGACTCAACAGGATAAAAACGAGCGGAGTTGAGAGCCGGACGATAGACTAGACGCAAATGCCTGCTTATCTTTGAAGCGCTTAACCCTGACCAGCCCTTATTCTCAAACCAGCTAATTAGTGAAGAAACGACTGACGCTCACATTTCCTAAGCGTACGATCAATATGCCGATTACCTATCGGTTGGCAAAGGACTTCAACGTAGCCGCGAATATCTTTAGGGCTCATGTGGCCCCTGATCAAGTTGGCAAGCTGCTGGTGGAGCTATCGGGTGATATTGATCAGCTCGATGAGGCCATTGAGTGGATGCGGGCCAACAAGATTGAAGTATCGCTGGTCAATCGGGAGATTGTGATCGATAAAGAGAGCTGCGTGCACTGTGGGCTGTGTACCGGTGTATGCCCGACTGAATCGTTACAGATTGATCCCCAGACACATAAATTGACCTTTGAGCGATCGCGCTGCATCGTCTGTGAGCAGTGCATTCCTAGTTGCCCGGTTCAAGCGATCGCAACCAATCTTTAGCCACTCGTCTGGCCGGCAGAGCACCCCGAAAGCTACTGTTACGACAGAGCTCCTTTATACCCCCCTGTGGTTAATCGTTCTTGTGTTCTCAGCCATCCGTCGGTTTTACTTGCAGCT
The DNA here is from genome assembly GCA_039025345.1 of Cyanobacteria bacterium P01_D01_bin.105. Taxonomy (GTDB): domain Bacteria; phylum Cyanobacteriota; class Cyanobacteriia; order Phormidesmidales; family Phormidesmidaceae; genus Phormidesmis. The sequence goes on from JBCCOO010000009.1 coordinate 63,666, forward strand.
GCCAAAATCCCAGTGGCCCGTGCTTTCCGCCACCATGCTGCTGCTCGCCACCATGGCATTTGGCCTTTTCCTGCAGAGCGAATACGACAGCGATTACTATGTCTGGATCGCCGCTACTGTCTACATCATCTTCAAATGCAGTGCACTTAGTATTGCCTGGAGACCCGTTCGTAGGTTCTGTCTGCTCGGGTTCCAATCAGATGTCGGCTACGCCTGTATGGCACTCGCGGGTGCTTCTTTTGCAGTTGTTGTGCTCGTTTGGATTCAAATTTCAACCTATTTTTTAATGATGATCGCAGCGGCCATTTTGCTGCGCATCAAGCTCTATACCCGACGCATTAACCCTCTGCTTTCCTTCATGATTCTCACAGTCATATCGCTCAGCGGACTTGCCCTGAGCTGTCTGCCTCTCCTCTCCAAAATAGGAGATTTCTCCATCGTGCCCTAGCTCTGATCAGCAGTTTCACAATTGGCTGCCCTCTACAGGCGCCTAAGGCATCAACCTTAAATTTGTGGCACTCCACAAAGCGTCACAGTTTCCCTCGTCAGACCCAAGCCACCGCGCGATTCTAATCACAGCACAAGCGTTTAACTGTTGCCCTATCCCATGTCAGGCCGTGACATGGGATTTTTTTTGCGCTTTTTGGGGTCGTGCTTCAAGCCTGCTTCAAGCCTTTTGGGCGATCCAGTCCTGCAAGATGGGATTCACTATCTCGGGCGCTTCATCTTGCGGGCAGTGGCCTACGCCCTCCAATTCAATGAAGTCCTCCACAGCCGGATAGCTGCCATAAGCGCGAGCCAGCTCAATGGGCTCCCAAGGATCTTCTTTACCCCACAGAATCAGTGCCGGACAGCTTAACTGCGGCAGTAAATCTTCTGGAATAGGGCCCTGCGAGTAGCGAATGAAGGCCAGAAAAACATCTACAGCGCCCTCGTCAAACGCGGGTTCTAACAGCAGTGACACCAACTCGTCCGTCACTGCTTCTTTGCGTCCATAGGCTTGCTTTAGAATGCGCTTAACCGCTTTAGGCTTGGCCAGCTGAGCGAAAAAGAACTGGATGAGCGGCTTGAAACCCAGCACTTTTTGGATGTAGGGTGTGGGCGCACTGCGATACCAGGGCAAGGTCTGTCGCTTGCGGTCGTGCAGTAGGCGCAAAGAGCAGTCGAGCATGGCTACCCCACGCACCTGATCGGGGGCCTCTACAGCTGCCTGCATGGCGACGACGCAGCCGATGGAGTTAGCCACTAAAAATGCCGGAGTACCGACAATCTCATGGCAAAAGTCTACGACCTGCTGTCCCCAGGTCTCAAACGTGTAATCTATGGGATCACCTGGCGTGGGCTTGGCAGATTTACCGTAGCCGATTAGGTCAATAGCATAGACGCGGCAGGATTCCGCTAGGGCGGAGATGTTCTTTCGCCAGTGAACGCTGGAAGCGCCGAAGCCGTGAATAAGAATAACCGCAGGATGATTTATGTTGTCAGTGCCTGCTTGCTGATAGCCAATGGTGAATCCTTGCCACTGCCAAGTCAGCGATTGCTCTACAGGCGTTGTTGAAATTGTCACCATGTGTCCCTACATGAAGTCTGCAACCCTGTCAGCCGGGCCCAGAATCGACACCGATTGTTCGGTGAAGCATCTGCAAGCTGCTGCCTGGATATCTTCAATTGTGACAGCATTTATTAGCGCCGGAAAGCGCTCATCAAATTCCATTCCCAGCCCAATCGTTTCATACCAGCCATAGGTTTGTGCAATCTGCCCGTTTGTTTGCTTGCTCAGTGCGTACTGGCCCAGAATTTTATTTTTGGAAACCTGCAGCGCTTCGGCTGTTAGGGGCGTCGTTTTCATCCGCTCTAGCTCGTGCTGCAAGCCTTTTAGGGCAATCGATATGTTTTGAGGGGCCGTTCCGATGTAAGCCACGAATTGAGATTGTTCTAGCCGGGTTAGATAAAACGCCGATACATCGTAAGCCAGTCCCTGCTTCTCACGCAGTTCTACAAACAGCCGGCTGGATAATCCATTGCCTAGATACGTGCTGATCAGCTTCAGCGCTGCATAGTCTGCGCCGCTCACTGAATCTGCTAGATAGCCCACTACAACAAATGCCTGATTCGTTTGCTGGGGAGTGACAATTTTACGAGCGGCCACCGGAATGTCGGGAAATGTGATTTCCTCAAGGGGAACATCCGGTTTGACCCAATCGCCAAAGTATTGTTCTGCTAGCTTGACGACTAACTTCGGTGAGATGCGGCCTACGACCGTCATCACCATATTGTCTGGGCGAAAATACGTTGTGTGGGCCTGACAAATGTCTGATCGTGTAAATTTTGCCACTTGCTGCTGCGTTTGAGCGAGCGGAATGCCATACGGATGCCCGACAAACATAGCTTCTCGCAGATAGTTATAAGCCATTCCAAAGGGCTGCTCTTTCATGGATTTCAGCCCTTGCAAGATCAGTTTGCGTTCAAGCTCAACTTCCGCTTCAGGGAAGCTGGGTGTGCGCAAAACCTCAGCGGCCAGCGCCAGAATTTTCTCAAAGTCTGCCGATACCGTCTTCAAGCTCAGCAAGCTATAGTCCGAAGCCACGTCGGCTCCAAAGCTAGCACCTATCGACTCAACCGCTTCAGCGATTTGCAAGGCTGTTTTTTGCTCAGTGCCTTTCATCAGCACCGCTGTGAGCAGATCAAATAGCCCAGCTGTTTCGGCGGTTTCGCAAAACTGACCTGCTTTGACGAAGATACGTGTAGAGATAATGTCCGCGACTGAATTTTCGACTGCGATAATCGTCAGACCGTTTGGCAGTGTGGTTTGCAGCGCCTGTGGCTGTTCGATAGAAGGCGTTATCAAAGTGGATGAGGTCATATAGCCGGTGGGTGTGTTCGCGCTTTTTCGTCGTGGTCGGACTCGGTAAAATCGTCAGCACTCAGGAAGTCAGTGCTGAGCAGCGTGTAGCTCTACAGCAGTGTAACGCTCAGGGTTCAAGTATTGCTGTGCGAGTTGTCGGAGAGACGCTGGCGTATGATTTTGCAGATGCTGAGGATAGGTATTGGCGAGCTTAGGGGTTGCAATCGTTGCGTAATATCCATACAGACCCGCGACTTGTCCAGGTGTTTCTGTCGAAAACGCGTAGTCGTTTAGCAGCAGTCTTTGGCAGCGGGTAAATTCAACGGGATCGATACTTTGGGTGTGGAGGGCTTGAAGGCTACTGCACACTAGGTTTTCCACCTGTTCTATCGCGTCGTTCTCTAGCCACATTGACAGGCTCAAGACGCTACATGCCTGCTGCATCGAAAAACTGCTGTTGACCTCTTGAACAAGCTGCTGTTCTTCACGCAGCGTTTGCACTAACCGAGACGTTCGCCCGCCCCCCAGTAATACGGCTAGTAAATCGAGCCCGCTGGCCGTTTCTATATCATCAATGCCTGGCCCTAACCAAGCCATCGTCAGTCGGTCTTGTTCCAGGTTGGGTAACTTTAGAACCTGATGCTGAGATGTTTGGTGACCGGGCATCTCAGCCCAGGAGATTGCGCCTTGTAGAGAGGCTGCAGGGCACCAAATGGGGCTAGGGAAATGGCTAAAAGACTCCTGGATTAGGGCTAAAGCATGGTCTTGGCTAATACCCCCTGCGATCGCAATTGTCATATTCTCAGGCTGATAGTGGGCCTGATGGAACCGGCGCATTTCTTCAGGCGATCGCTCTGCCAAAATCTCTGGGGTGCCCAACACGGCCCGCCCGTACGGATGCTCCCCATGGAGCAACTCACACAGCGCTTGATAGCCGACCCAATCTGGATCGTCATAGGCCTGACGGATTTCTTCGAGTACTACGTTGCGCTCTCCTTCAAACTCATCGGCAGGAATAGAGGCGTATAGCAGCAAGTTGGCCAGATAGGGCAAGGTTTGGGGCAGCGCATCAGCGGCCACCGTAATAAAAAAATGCGCATAGTCATGACTTGTGGCTGCGTTTGTGCTGCCGCCCTGACTCTCAATTGCCCAGTCAAACTCTCCTGGCTGAATACGATGAGTGCCTTTAAACACCATGTGCTCTAAAAAATGAGCCATTCCCGACCATTCATTCGGCTCCAATTTTGCACCCGCGCGTACCCACACATCTACGACAACAGCAGCGGTTGGCATTTGCTGATGCACAACGGTGAGTCCATTAGCCAAACGAACAATATTGGGAGTCGAAAGCGTTTGATGAGTCAAGAATAATGTGGTCCGAGAGAAAGCGGCCCGATAGAAAGACTAGAAAAAGGCTAGCGTCTCTTTTGCCGCATCGTGTTTTGAACGATACAAAACGCATACCAAACATCGCCGCCTGTAGCAATCGACGGATGCATACTCTGCGAGAAGGCTAACGCCTACGTCGATTGCTAGTCAGGTTAGCTGCTGCCCTGTAACGGTTGCAGCCAATGATAGTGTCCTAACTAACCTGACAGATGCAACAGAACCGACTAGAGACCAGTATAGAGCTGCTCAAAACGCAAAATCTGCTCAAAACGCAAAATCTGCTCATTATGGCTTCTGTCGAGTGAGTTAGGACATTAGTAATTGCTGAAAGCCCTGAACTACAACAGCTAACTCAACTAGCAGCGATGCGATCCTGGCGAATCGAATTCGCCTAAGGAATGCGCATCAAGACAAAGTGCGGATGCATACTCGCGGAGAAAGCTAGCGCCTACGCACTTTGCTATAAAACAAATACCTAAAACAAAAAATCCTCATCCGCAGAGGACAAGGACTTTTAGATTAGTTCAACCGCAGCGCCGTCTTACCTCAGCTTTTGACCTGGGGTAACCAGGTGGGAATCGCGGCTAAAGCTTATAGTTTTCGGATGCAGGTCTTCGAAAGATCAAAGACAAGTCCGATATACTGCCGCTTCAGCATCTTGAAACCCGAGAAATGAAAAACATAGATCAGAAAACATTGTTGGCAGTCACCAACGCCGTAGCCGAACTGCGCTCATCATAGCGAACACTACCCAGGATCAGACAAGGGGAAATCTATACATAAGCGTGACGAGTATTCGTCTAATCAATCAGAATTTCTGAAGTTAGAAAGTTCTGACTAAAGTCAGAGATTTTGGTACCAAACGCGCTCTATCCGCTCAATGATGTGTTCTACAGTTCCAGAAGAATCCGGATCGTCTGTAAGAACTGTCACATGGCCCATTTTGCGGCCTATCTTTGATGGTTTTTTTCCATACCAGTACAGATATGCGTTCGGAATATGTGCTAAGGCTTCGCGTTTCTCAGCATAGTCGCTGTCTGAATTTTCGGTGCCCAGTAAGTTCACCATGACAGCACCCGTCATTGCTTTTGAGGGTATTGTGTCTGGCGTCATTGCTTTTGAGGCGATTGAGGCATCTAGTGCCGTTGAGCCCAAGCTGTGTCCGCTCACGGCTCTGAGCTGCTGTTCAAACTGTGACGTTACACAGGCATCTAACGTGTAGTGACCAGAGTTGTGCGTGCGTGGCGCAATTTCGTTGATAAGAACGGTTCCCTCTTGAGTCAGAAATAGCTCAATGCCAAAAATGCCGATGACGTTGAGGCTGTTCATTAAAGTTGTCGCAATTTCCCTGACGGTTTTGACCACATCGTCGGCGACCCTAGCTGGGGCAATGACTCGCCGACAAACCTGCTCTATCTGAACCGTTTCCACAACCGGATACACGCTGACTTTGCCCGTATGAGATCTGGCGACCATCACAGCCAGCTCTTTCTCAAAGTCTATAAACGCTTCTAATAAAACCGGCTGATAGCCTAGGGTTCGCCAAGTTGCTTCTACTGCCTCCAGTGTGTCCAACACAAATGTTCCTTGTCCGTCGTAGCCATGTCGCCGGGTCTTGAGCACTAATGGCAATCCAACCGATGCTATTTTGTGTCGCAAACAATCGCGATCGCTTTCGTCTTCTAATGTGGCAAACGGTAGTGAAGGTAGCCCAATGGTATTGCAATATTCTCTTTGATCGTATTTATCGAGCAGGGGCGCTAGGCAATCAAGCTGCGGGTAAAAAACAACGCCGCTTTTCTCTAAGCTGCGCAACGCGTCTAAATCAATAAACTCATTTTCGAACGTAATCACATCGCAACTATTCGCCATTTCAGCGGTGATGGCTGCATCGTCTACAGCGCCTAAAAACACTTGGCTCGCGATCGTACAGGCCGGATCTTCTGCGTTGGGCGTCTGTATGTAGAGCTCAAGGCCCAGCGCTTCAGCACCTGTTGCCATCATCCACGCAAGCTGCCCGCCGCCAATCACACCGATTTTTTTCATGTCCACTGCCTTCGCTCACAGCTGCAGCCAGTTTACCTGAGTGCAGAATGCCCTGCTATTCTGGCGAGAAGTTTGACGTTGAGAAGTCGTCAAGCTAAAGCTCAAAACTGAATCCTTTTTGCTTGAGCTGCTGGTACTTCTCAATATCAAAGTAGTAAAGTTTTGCAGCGCGGTGAGCCACCCCTTGTTCCTTTTCGCCTGTCTCTGCCAACAAGTCCATTTTCAAGATCTTTTTTCGAAAGTTTCGTTTATCTAACCCCCTGCCTAAAATCTGCTCATATAGCTGTTGTAACTGCGTGAGCGTAAACTTTTTGGGCAACAGCTCAAAGCCAATCGGCTCATATCGAATTTTGTTTTGCAGCCTCTGAACCGCGCAGGTCAAGATCTCTAAGTGATCGAATGCAATGCTGCCAATATCTGTAGTGTTATGAATAGCTGTTTGAATCTCTTGTACTGAAAACCACTGTGCATCGCTAGCGTCACTGGCTGCTTGTACCGCCTGCAAGTTAATCAGTGCGTAGTAAGCAACAGAAATAACGCGATCGCGCGGGTCTCGATTGACTGAACCAAACGTATAGAGCTGTTCTAAAAATACATTCGCGATGCCTGTTTCCTCTGTTAGTTCCCGAGCTGCAGCGCTATCGACTGACTCATTGAGTAAAACAAATCCACCCGGTAGAGCCCACAGGCCTTTAAACGGCGGTAGCTTTCTTTTAATTAGCAGCACTTTGAGCGTCGCATTGGCCTCATATCCAAACACAACGCAGTCTACGGTTACGGCAGGTCTCGGATAGTCATAGGTGTAGGCCATAGAAAATCGATTGGGAAAAGCGGTTGGATTGAACGGGATGGATAGGTGAGGTGACTTAAGACGTGATTGGGCTTGACGTAGCGGCAGTGATTGGCTACAACTGACATGTTAGTGTCATAAAAACACTAAGTCAATCGTTGAGCTGTTAACTCTTGGAGCGAGTTGCTATGTCTACCCCTCTTCCTGCTTGCTTTAAGCCTGGCGCGATCGCTCAGATTCGCCGAGTCTCCTATCAGGCGATCGCCGCCCAAGCCAATACTTATGCCACCACTCATCATATTTCTACCGCCAGTGCAGACGCTTACCGTGTGTGCTTGCTAGCTATCGACGTTCAGAATACGTTTTGCCTGCCTGACTTTGAACTCTTTGTCGGCGGACGTTCTGGCACTGGCGCAGTGGACGACACCCGCAGACTCTGTGAATTTATCTACCAAAACTTAGATGTCATTACAGAAATTGTGCCAACTATGGACACTCATGCAGCGACTCAAATCTTTCATCCTTTGTTTTGGATTAACAGCGCTGGGGAGCACCCTGAGCCGATGACCATGATCTCTTTTGAAGATGTTGAAGCTGGAAAGTGGATGGTGTCACCGGACGTTGCAGCAGGGTTTTCCAGCTCATCTGCAGCAATAATCCCATCCTCCAGTATTGAATCGTTTGCTCGTTACTACGCCAAGCAGCTAGCCGATAGCGGCAAATATCCACTGACTATCTGGCCTTATCACTCCATGCTTGGCGGCATCGGTCATGCCCTTGTTCCTGCTTTTGAAGAAGCCTGCTTCTTTCACAATATTGCCCGCAGCAGTCAAACCCGATTTGAAGTAAAAGGAGACAATCCGCTTACAGAGAACTACTCTGTGCTCAGCCCTGAAGTGCTCACTAACGAGACTAACCAGCCCATCGCCCACAAAAATAGTCAGCTTATTCAGCATCTGCTGAGCTTCGATGCCGTTATTGTTGCAGGGCAAGCTAAAAGCCACTGCGTAGCTTGGACGCTCAGCGATCTCCTCAGTGAAATTCAGTCGATTAATCCGGCGCTATCTCAAAAAATATACCTATTAGAAGACTGTAGTTCTCCTGTGGTCGTGCCTGATGTCGTAGATTTTACGGCAGCCGCAGATACGCTTTATCAACAATTTTCTGAGGCAGGCATGCATCTCGTAAATTCAAAAGACTCTTTTGAAACGTGGCCTTCTTTTCGGAAAAAATGCGCGGATTGAAAGACTATGAGATTATCCAAAATCACTGCATAGAGAGCAGTTCGCAGCTTCTAGAAAGTGAATTGTAAAGTTTTTGAAACGCATTAAGATTTTTTGAATCAGTTTGGGAAAGTTCTTAACTGAGGACATCTAATGTCCCCTATAGTGTCCCAAAATCTACCGAATCATGGAATGTCCTATTTGTCACAAACACTCTCTTCATGAGGTTCGTTTAGATACAGGCTTGTTGGCTCACCAGTGCCATCAGTGCTTTGGCTACTGGATTTCTTCCGAACATTATTGGGAATGGCTTCAATACCGTGAGCAAGAACAGCGCCTTAGCCCTGCCCCGCATCCTGCCGTTCAGCGCCTTGCTACGGCAGACAGCCTTCCTCCGGTAAACGATAATTCAACCGCTAACTTGTGCGCAGATTGTGGCCGTCTAATGACGAAGGCAAAAGTAGGTCGGGGTCTTAATTTCTATTTAGATCGCTGTAGCCACTGCCATGGCGTGTGGCTAGATCAACATGAGTGGGACCATCTTAAGCAGCAAGATCTGCATCATAAAATTCATTACATGTTTTCTAGCGCATGGCAGTTCAGTGTCCGAAAAGAAACCCAAGTACAACCCAAAAGGCCTGCTTGGGCTGCCACCTGAATCAAGCCTTATTTCGCAAAGCATGTAAGCCTTATTTCCCACAGCATATCAATAGAGCATGCCAACAGAGGCCCAAGGAAATAGCATTTCCTTGGGCCTCTTCCGCTGCAGTTGATTGGCGATCGCTGCTGGTTATTAGTTTTGGTCTGTCAGTGGTTCCTGGCTTGAGTGGAGATAGCCTATAGCGCACTTAACGCTTGCTGCACTTGTGGCTGATACTGAGGGCAATAGTAAGCAGCTCCTAAGTTCATGACCGCGCCGCCATAGAGTCCCACCGCATATGCAATCTCTTCTGTAAAAGCTCCACCATAGGCTTCGCCTTGGCCAATTGCTGCAGTGGTGTATACCTCATAGGCATCTTCAGGCGTAACGCCCGAGGCAAACGTGTTGCAGAACATTTGAGCTGCCCACACGCTATCTTCTGGTGTCATGGACTGGGTCGCCATTGTGTAGGTGATATTGTCTTCGCTTTGCAAAAAGCTATACAGGTCGCTGAGATATGCACTATCAGTAGAACTAGTTTGGGCGATTGCCGCCATTGGCAAAGAACAAACAACCGCACTGAACAATGCACTTAACTTAAAACCTTTCATAAATCCTTCCAATTAGTCAGTACAGGCAAGTGGCCTTTGATACCAGATTTCCCATCCTGAAGTATCAGGTTTCTGTGAAGAGATAAGGATAATTGCGGCTATGCCGCCATAATTATTCGAAAATAATCTGTGATTACACGGATTTTGGGCCGATATGGCATAAATAAAACGACCTCCGTACTGGCTCACGTTTTAGAATGCAGCGCTCGCTCGTCGTGCTTCTGACAGTGAATGTCCTTGCTGTCATCGTTTTCTATTGCTTCTGTCGAGTTGGTTAGGACATGAGTAATCACTGCAAACTCTGAGTTAGCTGTTGCAATCATGACCTGCCGCGATGAGCGTTTGTGTGCTACTCGAGCCGCCGTAGCACTCCTGTTAGGTTGGCTGTTGTTTCTGTCTCTTATTGAGCCGCTGTAATGAGATTGTTGTCTTCTACGCTAAGCTCTCTGAGAAAATAGAAAAGTGCTTTGCCGTTATCGGTGTGATCGCATCCTAAATAACCAGCTACTGGCGAAGACAGCTCAATTAAAATATTTTTCACTTCATGCACCGAAAGGCGAGGTAAGCTCACATCGGGAAGCGATGCATAGAGGGTGCATACCGTATTTGTGCCGATACGGCTTTGTTCTGTTCTTTCTAAACCCAATTTCACTGCTTGAATAACAGCTGCCCTAATTTTGATCTGTTGTGAAATCTCTTCTATAAACTGATTGACTTTCTCGTCGGCGGCCTCCCCATGGGGGACAGACTGCAAGCAGGTCTTGAGCTTAAGTAAGTCTATCGAGCCTGGGTAGCGAGCCTTCATTTCGGTTAGCTTTTGCAGCGTTTTAGGACGTATCACGTTTATTTCATCCCCCTTAGCGGCTTTTTGAGCATGTTCTGTGAGCGGCCCTGCGGCAACAATGATTTTTGCAGTTGATGTCAGTGATGCTGAGCCAGATGGTGCATTGCCTAGCTGTATCGCTTGCTCAGCCACTAAATTTGATACGCTACTGTCCTTACTGGTTTGGCATATCGCAATGACGGGATAAGGCGCTTCGTAGCAGATCCCTAAGTTCTCAGCTGTAACTGATTGCTCTAGTGTCCGTCTGGTCTCCGTCTGATGAGGCTGGTGGGTGTGTCCGAACCCCAGCTTCACCAAGCATCTTCTAACCAGTTCCTTAAATTCCAGCTCATCGCTCTCAAGACCTGCCGCTGCGACCTGCTGAATCCAGGATAGGTCTGAATCATAGAGCTGGGTTTCTTCCGGTCGAGACCACCCTAGAAAGTAGCGAATGTCTCTGTCGAGGGCCATCGCTCCTAGACTATATTCTCTTTCAAACACCAGTGCTCTCTGCAGTGCCTGGAGTTCGGGATACTGAGGTGGCGACAGCTTGATGAGTTGTGTTTGCCGTTTAACAAAGGTTTCGTCATCCAATAAAGACAGCGCGCCTTGATCTGACCAAGTTCCTGGAACCCGAATATACGTATGCATTTTGTCAGGGGTTACCCGCGGCATGATGAGTTTGAGCGGCTCGGCAAATCGGTGCACTTTAAGAAATAGCAAAAAGATTTTGTGCTTTTCCTGTACGAGCTGCTGTAGATGCGCTGGCGTCCAAGCGGTTAGCGTTGACAGCGCCGCTAAATCGTCTCTATCGCTAAAAATTCGACAGGTTCCACATCTTGCCCAGGCTTGTATCATCACAGTATCCGGATCTTCTACAGATGTGTAGGTAGCCTTAAAGCTGCTAAGGAATTGGGCCTGATACCTTGCCTCCAACTGCCCTGGTTGCAAAGGTAGATCGGTCGGCAGCAGTAAAAACCTGGCAGGGTTGCGAAACGTATCGGAGATGGCCGCAATGGTTCGTCCTTGCAGCAATGCCTCAATATCTAGTGCTGGTAAACATAGCGCTGTGCTAAGCGCAGAAGTACTCATGTGAAGTCTCGCTGAGAGAAAGCTAAGGAATTCAAGCTATCGGGGTATGCGCAAGTCAGTTGCCAACCTTAAAGCTGTCATTAGCGTTCCCAATTCGTTGTTCACACGCAAGCGATCGCAAGGCTTCGCCCAGTTATATCTAAGCCGGCATATCTAGGCCGGTATATCTAGGCCGCTATATCTATGCTGGTAGTCAAACGGCTATTCAGCACCGTTACGAGGCTATCAGGTGTTTTTGAATCATCTCAAGGGTAATTTGCTGAGCGCTTTTTAACACCGTTAAAGCGCCCGCATCCATCAGCTTGGCAGCATACTGCTTGGCATAGTCTTGGTCCGCTTGCGCGTGAGGCGGCAAAATGCCGATGGCTAGCCACTGCCGATGGGGAAACTGCTTGTGGGCTGCGAGCACAGTCTTCATATCTGCTGCCGTATCCCCGACATAAATAACCGGTAAATGAGCTGATGCTGGTAGCTGTTCCCTAGTCAGCTGTTTGCTAGTAAGCCGTGCCTCGATCTGCTCGACAGCAAGCATCAGTCCGGTGGGATCTGGCTTGCCGGGTGCATCTTCCATGGCTACCAAAATAGGATGATCTAGCCCAATTCTGCGCTGTAGGACAAAGTTTGCCGACCCTTGGGTAGCACCGCTAAAAAAAGCATAGGGCACACCCGAGGCTGACAGCTGTTGAAGATAGGCTTTATCGACTAAAAGCGGCTCATGGGAGATATAGCCCGTCCACTGATCAGGATCTTCTGTATCAGGGCCACGATATTGCTTTTGAAAGTAATCCACGATCTCTGCGTAGGTCGCTGGTGGCCGGGGCTGCTCCGCTGTCTCGTAGAAGCGATTAATCATCGCTTCTGATGCTTTCCAATCGTTATTCCAGATGCCTTCGCTCTTAAGCTGATCAATATCTTCTATCGTTGGGCGGTAACGGCGATGGGTGAAGTGCTCTACCGTATCTGCGATCGCCCGACGATAAGATCCGCCCACATCCCTAATGACCCCATCAATATCAAATACAGCGATGGCAACTGGTTTCATTCTTTTTCGATAAGAACTAATACGGTTTACTAAAACAGTTCAAACTAGAGAGCTATGCTGCCTCCAGCATACATCCTTACCAATCGTTGCGAATGGCACCAATAGTTGCAAATGGCATCATAGTTGCGAATGGCGATTTTGACGAGATAGCACGACTCCCATGCTGTTTGGGCTGATGTTTGCACGTACAGAATGAGGCTATCCCAATGACTTCTTTTGCCACCAGAATGACTCGCCTCGGCACCGAGTCGGCTTTTGAGTATCTGGCTAAGGCTAAGCAGCTTGAAGCCCAGGGCCAAGACATTATCCATCTAGAAATTGGTCAGCCCGATTTCCCGACAGCCCCCCATATCTGCGATGCCGCATATCAAGCGATGCAGGAAGGCTATACCGGCTATGGCCCGGCAGCGGGATTGCCTGAATTGCGAGCTGCCATTGCTGAGCACATCGCTACCACCCGCAGCGTTGCGGTGCAACCTGACCAAGTCGTTGTGATGCCCGGGGCCAAACCCGTGATTTTCTTCACTATTTTGGCCCTAGTAGATCCCGAGGATGAAGTGATCTATCCCGATCCGGGCTTTCCTATCTACGAGTCAGTCGTCAACTTTGTGGGGGCGAAAGCAGTGCCGTTACCGCTGCAAGAATCCATGGAATTTCGTTTTCAGCTGGCGGATTTGCAAGCGAGAGTGTCAGAGCGCACAAAGCTGTTGATTCTTAACTCACCTCAGAATCCCACTGGCGGTGTGCTCACCTTAGACGATCTGGCGGCGATCGCTCAATTAGCTCAACAGTATGACTTTTACATACTGGCCGACGAAATCTATTCCCAGATGCTCTACGATCAGGCCCACTACAGCATCCTCAATTTGCCAGATATGCAGCCGAGAACGATTTTGCTGGATGGTTTTTCTAAAAGCTACTCTATGACCGGTTGGCGATTGGGCTATGCCGTTGCACCAGTGGCCATTGCCGAAAAGCTGACCCAGCTGATGATTAACTCTAATTCCTGCGCTTGCTCTTTTGTTCAAATGGCTGGCGTAACGGCTTTGCAGAGTTCTCAAGATTTTGTCGATACCATGGTGGCCGAGTTTCGACGGCGGCGGGAGGCTATTGTCTCTGGGCTTAACCAGATTTCGGGCATTTCCTGTTTGTCGCCTGCCGGTGCGTTCTACGCATTTCCTAATGTGTCGCAACTGCCTCTAGAAGACAAGGCTCTGGCAGACTACTTGTTGAAAGAAGCGAGTGTGGCTACTTTACCCGGTTCGTCTTTTGGCACCTATGGTAAGGGTTACCTGCGGCTATCCTATGTGAATTCTCTAGAAAATATTTCCAGGGCTATTGAGCAAATTGAACAGGCCGTTAAGAGACTGTAGGCCTGAAAAATTGAGGGGAGAATCAGAAAGCGCTAAGGCTCCGAAACGTGGGCATAAACAACATAAAAATTATGAGAGAACAGACGGCAGAAATCAGAAGAGAGGTTTACTTCAGATGAGGCGACATGCGCTGGTGTGGCTCGTAGGACAGTTTTAGAGACTGTCATAGTCTTCTTACTTCTCATAGACAATCACGTAACTATTATTACTCGCTTGCTTAGGTCTTTACCTCAGGAACGCTTGCGTGAAGAGATGCTACCTTGATATGGCAAAGTGCGGATGCATACTCGCAGAGAAGGCTAGCGCCTACGAACTTTGTCTTGATGCGCATTCCTTAGGCGAATTCGATTCGCCAGGGCCGCATCGCTGCTAGTTGAGTGAGTTGTTGTCGTCTAAGACTTCTAGCGATCATTAGTGTCCTAAACTCACTCGACAGAAGCAATATGTGCCTATGCTCAATCACAACGCTGACTTTCAGCGATTTCGACCTGTATGTTTGTTTTTATGTTAGAGGGTTATCGTACGAGTTCTCTCTCATGGCAAGCAGGTCAGCTTGTGCGGCGGTTTCGTGAGTGGTTAGAGTATCGGCTGTCTCAGCTCGATATTGACGGGCCTGATTTACCGAAATTGCCTGATTGGTCTATCCCAGAAATAGTGCAGCAGCTTCTTTTTTGGGGGCTGATTATAGCCTTGGGTGCTTGGCTGGCATTTTTGTTATACCGTGCTTTGGAGCAGCCGATTCGAGATTGGTTAGAGAGAACGCAGGGCTGGACGACGTTAGGCGATCGCCCCCAAACTTTGGGGCAAGACCGCAGCGCTCAATATTGGTGGCAACAGGCCCAAACCTTGGCCAAGCAAGGTAACTATACAGACGCGTGCAAAGCGCTCTACCGCGCGACCCTGCAGCAGCTCCACGACGGTCAAATTGTGTCCCATGACGCTAGCCGAACCGATGGTGAGTATCTAGTTGGCATTGGCCGTAGCATCCAAACATCTGTGCCTCGGCCTTATCAGTTACTCATTGGCACTCACGAGCGACTTGTTTTTGGCGTTGCGGAAGCCTCAGGGGAAATGTTCAAACGCTGTAGCTTAGCTTACCAAGCGCTACAGAGAACTCGTATCCAACAGCCCGATAGCCAACAGCCCGATAGTCAGAAATAAGACAGTCAAGAAACAGACATCCAGAAATTAAGACAGTCAGGAAAGAGGCATAAAAGAGATGACCGTTACTAAATTGAACCGTCGCTATTTGACAATTGCCGTTCTGGGGCTGTTGCTGCTGATTGGCTTGGCGATAGCGCCCACCTACAACCGCATTCAATCGGGCTCTACGTGGAGTAAAGCGCCAGATGGCTATGGCGCTTGGTATGAGTACATGCAGCAGCAAGGCGCACCGATTCAGCGCTGGCAGCGATCGCTGGATGAGCTAACGGCGCAAACTTCAGACCCAAAGACGGCCAACCAGCCCGCTACCCTCATCAGAATTGTGCCCCCAGCTATAGGTACAGGTAGCTTTCCTTACGAACTCAACGACTGGGTGAAGCAGGGCAATCATGTGATTGTGCTCAGTCAGCAGCGCCCCGTAACCGATGCGCCCTTTGATTCTGAAATATCGTCTCCTCATGGCCTCGTGACTGTTCAAACCCGTCGCCGTGCCAATCAAGATGATGCGTTTACTTTAAACTTCACCCCCGTCTTAGCTGACGATTATGGCGCAGTCGTGTGGCAAGAAACAACAGATGGCAAGATAAGCAGCGGCAGTGTGAGCAGCGATAATCTAGAGGCAGGCCAATTCATTCAAGCGGCGACGCCGTTTCTCTCGGCGAACGCTTATTTAGCCTCGCCCGGTAACTTTACGCTGCTGGCAAAGCTGGCTCAGCAAGGCAGCGGGCCTATCTTTGTAGATGAATATCTACATGGCTACAAAGATAAAGATGTTGTTGTAGAAGAAGTGGCCGGCACTTGGTTTGGTTACTTGGCAAAAACGCCGCTGATAGTGACGGCGCTGCAAAGTGTTGTTGTTTTAGTGGTTGTATTGGTGGCACAAAACCGGCGACCGGGCCTAGCGCGATCGCTCCAACGCTCTCAAGAAAACAACAGTGAGGCCTACATCACAGCGCTGGCAGGAGTGCTACACAAAGCGAACAGTCAAGACTTTCTGATTGAAACGCTGGCTAAAGCTGAGCAAAAGGCCCTTCAGCGATCGCTGGGTCTAGGCGATGCGCCGGTATCACTGTCTACGCTAAAAACCGCATGGCAGCAAACCACTGGCCAAAGCCCGGCCGAGCTCAACATTCTCAAAGCCAAACCGCAAGGAGATACCGCCATTCAGCAGTGGCTTAAGCGCATTCAACAACTTCATATCCAAGCCAGTCAGCGTTCTTGATCTGAGTGTGAGCCTGACAAGGTACTGTTACCTATCGCAACGCTGAATGATCTGTGTCAGAAAGGCTGTATAAAACAGGAAGAACAACAGAATGTATGCTAGCCAGCAGCCGTCACCCTGAGTAATCGTTATGAACGCCCTGCAAACTAACCTAAGCCACATTGGCAAAGCCGCCAATCAGATTGTCGTTGGCCAACAAAAGCTGGTTAACCAGTTATTAGTGGCTTTGCTGGCAGGAGGGCATGTCATTTTAGAAGGTGTGCCTGGCACTGGTAAAACCCTACTCGTTAAGGTGATTTCACAACTCCTCCAGGCCGATTTTTGTCGCGTACAGCTCACCCCCGACATTCTGCCGTCAGACATCTTGGGCACCAACGTTTTCGATCTCAACACCAAAGATTTCACCCTCAAAAAAGGCCCGGTCTTTACCCAGGTGCTGCTTGCCGATGAAGTGAATCGCACCCCACCTAAAACCCAGGCTGCGCTGTTGGAAGCGATGGAAGAGCAGCAGGTGACTTTAGATGGCACTAGCTATGCACTGCCTGATTTGTTCTGGGTGGTGGCCACTCAAAACCCGCTGGAATACGAAGGTACCTATCCGCTACCGGAAGCGCAGCTCGATCGCTTTTTGTTCAAGCTTGTGGTTGATTACCCTGCG
Source organism: Cyanobacteria bacterium P01_D01_bin.105 (assembly GCA_039025345.1). Lineage (GTDB taxonomy): Bacteria > Cyanobacteriota > Cyanobacteriia > Phormidesmidales > Phormidesmidaceae > Phormidesmis. Next base: position 80,584 of record JBCCOO010000009.1, read on the forward strand.
CCTGAAGCCGAGAAGCAAATGTTGCTGAATGCGCAGGCCGGGTTTGAAGCGAAGCGATCGCACCTCAGCCGGCTCAAGCCTGTTGCTACTGCTACCGATATTTTGGCCGTCCGTAAAGCGGTCAAACAAATCACCGTCCAAGAGCCTGTCTTAGACTATTTGCTAGCGCTCGCCCAAAAAACGCGACAGCACCCCGATTTAGATGTCGGTACCTCTCCGCGTGCCGTCGTGCAGTGGCTACGGGCTAGTAAAGCCCACGCATGGCTGCAGGGGCAAGATTACGTTTCACCCGATGCGGTCAAGGCCGTTGCGACCCCTCTGCTGCGGCATCGTCTGATTTTGGGCGCAGAAGCGCAGCTTGATGGGGCCACCGCAGATGATGTGATTAAAGGGCTATTGCAAAGCGTCCCCGTGCCCAGATAAGTTAACTAATTACGCAACGTGCAACCAACTTTTGTGCAACTAACTTTGTGCAACCAGTTCTAAGCGCGAATGACAATCGCGAATGATTGATGGACGTTTTTTCAACTTTAACTCGCACTCACCTCAAACGTGTTAGCGATGGTGCAGCCACCTCGCTGTTGGATAGCTGTGATGCCAGCCAGCGATCGCTCATTCTCATTTGGCCCCAGTTTGGTGACTTTGACACGTTGGAATATGCGTGGTGGATAAAGCGGGACAAGGCGAAGCTAGAGGCTGCGAATATTCATGTGCGGGCCGTGGGCATTGGTGATATGGACGCGGCTCAAAAGTTCTGTGCTTACACCGGTTTCCCCACAGAGCATCTGCATATAGACCCGGATGCTTCACTTCACGCTGCCTTGAACCTTTACCCAGGGCTCTCCGCCAAGCTGCCTGGTTTCACGCCACAGCAAAATGGATATTTAAACCTGTTGCTGATGTGCGCGGGGATGGGAAGCCCCGGCACGCTCAAGGAAGTTTTTCGGGGGTATACAGGTGATAAGTCTGCCCCTCAGCTCATTGATGATAGCGAAAAGGTGAAAGCAGCTCCTTTACCTGTGTTGAAAGGCGAAGTGTTTCAGCGGGCGGGCGGTAAGGGCTTTCAGCGGCCGTTTGAGTTGGCGACGCTGCGGCTGCGAAATATGGGTGAGGTGCTGAGCAACTGGAAGACTTATGTGCCGGATGCGGCGTATTTGACCCAGCGAGGGGCGACGTTTGTCATTGAAGATGACAAGGTTGTGTATGAGTGGCGCGATCGCAATATCCTTGGCTTTGCCGAGAACATGAGCAGACCGCTATCTTTTGTTGACAAGCTCCATGGACCATAACGCAGGGACAATAACGTATGGACTTGTCAATCTGATTAAAACGCTGATTCATCAGATTTATAGTATTAATGAGCCACTATCAATTCACCTTTCAGGATGGTAATGGCCTGACCGCTAATCAGCACTCTATCTGCGGTAGTGCAGTCTACTTTAATCACACCGCCTCTTTTTGATATCTGTTGGGCTAACATCACAGGCTTGCTTAGTTTTGCTTGCCAGTAGGGGGCTAAGGATGTGTGGGCCGAGCCGGTTACGGGGTCTTCATTAATACCAATTTTGGGACAAAAGTAGCGACTGACAAAATCGTACGACATCCCATCTTTGGCCGCAGCTGTGACGATAACACCCTGTATAGGTAGCTGTTTTAACGCTTCAAAGTCAGGACTCATGGTCCGTACTGACTGTTCGGATTGGACTTCTACTAGATAGTTCACAGAGTTTTTAGACACGGTGCGAATATCGCCCTGGCAGCCGAGAGACTTTATCAGCTGGGGCATGATGTTAGTTGGTGTTACCGGCTGTGTGGGAAAATCTAGCTCAATCCAGCCGCCTTCTTTTTGCTGCGCCCCTAGCCAACCCGATTGACTTTTAAACTTAGCGGCTGCGCCTTGACTCAAATGGCCTTCACTCCATAGGGTGTGGGCACTCGCTAAAGTGGCATGACCGCAGAGAGCCACTTCTATTTCAGGGCTAAACCAGCGAATACTAAAGCCCTCTTCTTCGGTATCGCCTAAACGATGTAAGAAGGCGGTTTCGGAGAGATTCATTTCGGCGGCGATCGCCTGCATTCTTTCTGCTGCTAGGGGTGCTTCGGTAACACAAACGGCGGCCGGATTGCCACTAAAAGGTTGGTTGGTAAATGCGTCTACTTGAACAATTTTAAGGCCCACAATTTTTCTCCTATTTCTTCTAATGCCTATTTCTTCTAATACAAGAGCTTATCTGATCATCACAACAACGCTAGCGGCGAGCAATAGACCCATCGCAATATTGAACCACTTTAAGCGGGTACGACTGGCCAAAAAACCTCTCAGAGATTGACCAAAGACAGCCCAAGTAGAGCAGCTTGGCCAGTTAAGCAAGCTAAAAATAGCCGCGACTGTCAGCACGGAGGCATAAGGGCGAGAGGCGCTAGTGTAAAGTGCCATGCTAGACACTGCCATGACCCAAGCTTTTGGGTTAACCCACTGAAAAAGCACCGCTTGAAAAAAAGTCATAGGACGACTCAGCGTCGTCTCCTGCGGCTGACTATGGGTTGTTGCTTGGCCAGCTGGCGTGGCTACTGAGGTGAGCTGGTGACTGCTGGCAACTTGAAAAGCTAAGTAGAGCATGTACGCAGATCCTAAGACTTTGAGCACTGTGTGTAGCGGCGGGAACGCGCTTAAGAGTGTGCCGAGCCCTAACCCAACAGAGAGCAGCAACGTGCAGAGCCCTGTAGAGATGCCTAATGTATGCGGCAGCGTGCGCCGGAAACCAAAGTTGACGCCAGATGCCAAAAGCATGATGTTGTTAGGGCCAGGAGTAATAGAAGTAATCACAGAAAATAGACAAAGCGCAGCTAAAGTCTCACGAGTCATAGGGGTTATCTCGTTGCATATTTATCTCGCATCATAGGGCTACCGATGTGGTTTTTGCTCTAGCCAAACGCGCACGGCTTGTTCTGTCTCAAACACGTTGCGACGATTATTCAGTGAATCGTAGACAATCCATTTCACCTCACTATCGCCGGTTTTCTGTTGATTGATGATCTTTTTTCTGATAGAGATGGTCTGCTGGCCCGTTAGAAAAAGCAACAATGCGCTCTTTACCTGCTTTAACCAAGAACGTGACTGACGTTGAGGATATCGCTGAGAAAGAATATCTCTAAATTCTGTTTCTAGTGATTTAGGCTGCAGGTAAGTCTTTGCATCTGAGTTCATAGCGATGGCTGTCTAACAACAACAAACTCACTATGACGCCAGACAGTGACTGGGCGGAAGGTACAGTTTTAATCGCTTTTGCTAGTACAGTTGCCAGAGATTGACAGCTACTGCCAAACGTTAACGATCATAGCTTTGCCGCCACTGACTAATGTTTGTGGCGAAGCGGTGTCTGCTGAAAACGCTAGAGAGAGAATTTCGTCACCGCTGGTATCTAAGGTTGTTACCAGTTCGCGACGAGGAATATCCCAGAGCTTTAGCGTGTTGTCTTGACTGCTGCTAGCGAGGGTATTTCCATCAGGGCTGAGCGCTATGCTCACGACGCTATCTTCGTGGCTAGCAAGCGTTGCTTGTAGCTTACCTGTTTTCAGATTCCACAGCTTAATCGTGCTATCTACACTGCCGCTGGCCAGCGTTGTGCCGTCAGCGCTGACGGCTAATGTGCGCACTGCATCCTGATGTTCTATTAGTGAGCGTATGGGCTGGCCAGTGACTAAGTCCCATTCGTAGATGGTGCGATCGCCCTGGGCGCTAAAGAAAGACTGACCGTCTGGGGCAACTTCCACTGACCAAACAGTTGAACCCGCCTCGACACTGTAAACGGGCGCACCGTCCTCCATGCGTCGAATCGTAATCTGGCCATCGTAGCGGCTGCTGACAAAAGTGCGCTCGTTGGGGCTAATGGCAATAGAGTCAACTGGCGCGCCCTCTGCGGCAAGCTGATATAGCAGCTCCCCTGTTTGCAAATCCCAAGCCTTGATGCCATCGTCACTGGCACTTATTAACTGCTCTCCTGACGGGGTAATGGCAAGATCCCTCACCGTACCGTCATGACCATGGAGTGTCCAGAGGCGATCGCCTGTACGTCTGTCCCAGACCTGAATAGAACCGCCTTCGCCACCCGCAACCACAAGCGGCGTATCGCCTGCAGACGCTGAGGTCGCTACCGCCCAAACTTGGCCCTCACTGGCTAACGAATGCGCCATTGATAAGGGGTCTACTGGCCCAGCTGCCTCATCGTCAGCAAGCGCAGAGGGTGTCTCCGAATCTGTTGTAGCCTCTGTTGGCATATACAGTGCAGCAGATCCTAAAGAGATTCCAATTAAACAAGCCACTGCACCGAAGCCTGTCATAGCCCACGCCACAGCCAGCCAGCCGACAGTGGTTGGAGCTGTGTGTTGTTCTATAGGCTGGTCTGCGTGCGTTGGCTCTGTTAGATTTTGGTTTTGTGGATTTTGGGCATGTGGATTTTGGATGGGCTGTTCGGTGGGCAGATAAGCGGGAGAATCGCTCGCCTGATGCTTTGGCGTATCTGTGACACGCTCTGCCGGCTTAATTTCGCCTAGTCTAATATCACTAGGTCTAATATCACTAGGTCTAATGTCACTGAATCGATGTTCTGCTGCCCTAGGCGGTGCAGCAGCAGCGGGCTCCCCAACAAATGACAGCTTCGTCAGCGTTCTGTAGGTATTGGCTTCGGCAAGCTGAAGCTCATTGACCTTTGCACCTCTGAGATCAGCGCGGTTTAAGTTGGCACCTGTGAGGGTCACGCCTGTTAAATCAGCTTCTGATAGATTGGCTTCCCCCAAGTAGGCTCCCGTTAAATCACTCCCACTGAGATCAGCACCTTGCAGATCAGCGCCGATGAGGCAGGCCCGCTGTAAATTGCTGCCTCTCAATTTCACATGGCTGAAATTTCCACCGAATAGGTAGGCTTCGCATAAATCCTGGCCTGAGAGATCACAGTCCGCATCGGGATTGTGCGATCGCCATTCGTTCCAATGGTTGATGCCGCTCTTGAGGAGTTCTAGGTAGTCCATGAACCAGTAAAAACGTACGTATCGTAAGATCGTAATTCAAATCTCAGAATATATACGGAGTCATTTAGAGAGATGTACGTAAATTTTTTGAAAAAACACCCGGATAGAAGCTGACGGTAGCTGGCGGCGAGTCTGACTTTGTTTTCCTATGGACAACTGGCCTGCAGGAGTGTTCTAGCGAAAGTTCCGAAAATTGTACCGGGCGCTGATGCTGTGAGCTCTGTAAGTTAGAAGTAACCGTTGTTAGCGGTGGGCTGCGGCATGGACTACTGATCAGGCTATGCGTGAGTGAGCGCTAAGCTTGCGGACTGTGAATGTGGTCTGTGAATGTGGTCTGTGAGCTGGCAGACTGTGACTTCGGATAGTGACTTCGGATAGTGACTTCGGATAGTGACTTCGGACTGTGAACAGTCTGCTGTAGGAGCGTTTGCGATGAAAATTCCGCTAGATCGTCAGGCTAAAACACCCATTTATCTGCAGATCCGCGATCGCATCAGCCATCTTATCCAAACGGGCCATTTGGCGACCGATACTCAGCTGCCGTCTATTCGCACCCTTGCTCGCACTGTGAACGTCAATAAGCTCACTGTTTTAGAAGCCTACAGCGTGTTAGAAGCGGACGGTCTCGTACGCGTGAAGAAAGGTGCTGGCTACTTTATCAACCCCATTAATACTAGCCACCTGACCAACCATCCATTCGATGCAGCGCGTGCTAAAACCGGCAAGTTTCTAGATCAATCCACCGATTCCTTTACCGGTCAGGACACGCAGCGGTTGTTGAGCCATCCGCAAAGTGCTTTAGGCGCCCTGCACAAAGGAAGCTTTAATCCTGCTCAAACGGTTATTATCCCAACCCAAGGCATTAGCGCTTTCTCTGATATTTATGCAGCTTCCCTACACTCCCACACCCTCGAAGACTATGTTGACTTTGGTTTGGGGTTTCCTCAACCCACTGGCCTCGACGATTTGACTCGCATTGCCCGTCGTGCCATGAAAGAGGCTCATACCTTCTTTCACCCGGGTGATCCCCAGGGTGACCTGGAACTAAGGGGGCAAATCTCTCAGCTGTTAATTCAGCAGGGGCTCGAAATCTCGCCGAATCATTTGTTGGTGACTAGCGGTTCTATGCAGTCACTCTCTCTGCTCTCTGCTCACTTTGTCTCCCCTAGCGACTGGGTCATCGTTGAGGCCCCAACGTATCACGGTTTTCTCTCTATTTTGCAGCAGCGTGGTGCACAGATCATTGGCATTCCTATGACGCCCCATGGCATGAATCTAGATTTGCTCTCGCGTTACCTCCAGAGTCATCGCCCTCGGCTGATTTACACCATGAGCAGTTTGCAAAATCCGACGGGTATTACAACGTCTGCTAATCACCGCCGCCAGCTGTTATCTCTTGCTGAAGAATATGACTGCCTGATTGTTGAGGACAATGCCTACGAGCCGCTTAGCTTTAGCACGACACCGCCACCTATCAAAGCTTTTGATACCCATCACCGCGTTATTTATGTTGGTACCTTTTCTAAAACGCTGATGCCTGGACTGCGGGTAGGCTACACCGCTATCACAGGCTCGCAGCGTCAGGCGCTAATTGAGCGTAAGCTGCTCCACGATTTTCATATCTCTACAGCATCCCAGGTGATTTTGAAAGAGTATCTCTCTTCCGGACACTATCGCCGCCACTTGAGCAAATTGAGAACCTTGCATCGTGATCGCCGTGACCACATGATAGAAATGCTCGTACGCTATTTTCCAACTGAAGTCACCTGGACGGTTCCTAATGGCGGTACCTTTTTATGGATTCAGCTTCCAGATGCGCTTTCTCTGAGTAACGTGTGCAACGCAGCGATCGCTCAAAAAGTGCTGGTTGGCTCTGGCGCTGCGTTTTTCCCTACTCAGCAAGGCTATCCCGCTATGCGCCTCAATTTCTCTTTACCCCCCGATAAAACTAAGCGTGGCATCAAAGTGCTAGGCGATATTCTGAAACAAGCAATGATGGCAACAACGTAGGATGCAATCTTGATTTCACTGCTTATTTTTGGAATAGGATTGGTGGCTGGCTTTGTTGATGCTATTGCTGGCGGCGGCGGGTTAATTATGTTGCCAGGATTGCTATTTGCCGGGCTGCCGGTGAGTAGTGCGATCGCGACCAATAAACTCTGTGGCACGTTTGGTGCTTTCACCAGCACCCTAAAATTTGCGCATGGCAAGCAAGTCAACTGGCTGGTCAGTGCATGGATGGCGCTGCCTGTTGTCGCTGGGGCAGCGATAGGGAGTCAAAGCATAGATCGCTTGCCCGCAGCGTGGGCAGAGCCTCTAGTGATTTTACTCATTGTTATCATCACAGCATTTGTTGTGTTGAACCCTGCCTTTGGTGTGAAGAAAACAGACAGATCGGAGCTAACAAAGGCGAAGATTAGTGATGAAAAACTCAGTGATGAAAAACGAAGTGACGAAAAGAACAGATATGAAAAGAACAGAGACAGCAAACCACCCCTTACTCAAATTGCTTTGAGTATTGTTGCAGGGACGGCTATCGGTTTTCACGATGGATTTTTTGGCCCTGGAACAGGCATATTTTTAGTGTTTTCACTACTCTCTATTTGGCCAATGGACTTTTTGCTGGCAACTGGTACAACTAAACTACTCAACTTTTTAACAAACGTGACGGCCCTCATCACTTTTGCTATATCCGGTACCATTGTTTATTCTTTAGGCTTTTATGGAGCGGTTGGTGTTGCCACAGGGTCTTATTTAGGCGCAAGCTTTGCCACAAAAAAAGGGGCAGCATTTATCCGCCCGATTTTTGTGATTGTCACCACTGCTTTAGTGTTGAAGCTAGCGGCAGAGTACGTTAGTTCGCTGTAGTTTCGAGCCATTTAGCTCAGCGATTGAGTGAAGGTGATTGAACGAAGGTGATTGAACGAGGGTATTCAATAAAAATCATTCATCAACAACCATAAAGTTATCCACTAATGGTTATACCGACTCTGCCCAATCTTTGGCCCAAGCCAAAACCTCATGTACACGCTCAAGACTGGCAGCTTCGCAATATAGTCTGAGGACGGGCTCGGTACCGCTAAAGCGAATTAACAACCAACTGCCATCTTCTAGATTGAATTTATAGCCATCAATTGTCAGACAGTTAGCCACTGCTTGCCCAGCGACTTTGGTTGGCGTACTCTCTTTCAGCGCCGCCAACAACTTTGCCCGCACGTCCATATTGGCCAAAGGCAAATCAATGCGATCATACGCGCCGCTAAAGCCAGTTTGCGATCGCAGCGCATCGTTGAGTTCACCAAAATCTTTTCCACTTTGCACCACTGCCTCTAGCAGATACAGCGCCGAGAGCAACGCATCTCTTTCCGGAATGTGGTGGCCATAGCCAATGCCGCCAGATTCTTCGCCGCCGATGAGAACCTCGCTTTCCAGCATCCGATCGGCAATATATTTATAGCCAATTGGCGTCTCGTGTAGAGGTAAGTTATATAGCTTTGCAAGGGCCGGGAATAGATTAGAGCCGCTGATGGTTTTGACCACTTCACCCTTCATGCCGCGACGTTGGGTTAAGTGTTCCATCAAAATTGGAATGAGAACCTGGGAACTTAGAAAATTGGCCCGTCCATCCATGCCAGCAATGCGATCGCTGTCCCCATCAAAAATGAGCCCCACTGTCAGGCCATCATTAGTTTTATTCTTCACCGCCTCAAACAGATTCGGAATGTACTTTGGCAACGGCTCCGGTGCTCCGCCTGCAAATAGCGGATCGGCTTCTCCATCAATCTCATTTACGGGCCGCTCTAACAATTGCTCTAGCCCTGTTGAGGCAGCGCCGTGCATTACCTCCGCAAATACTGTCAGCTTGCCGTCATCCACAGCCTTGCGAATCGCTTCAATATCCACCATTGACTGCAGCGCACTGCAATAGCTAGGCCACGGATTAAACATTTCAATGCTGCCAGCTGTCTCTGCTGCGGGCGCATTCTCATGTAGCCGCGCCTCAATTTTTTGGGTTACTTCTGGTGGCACAGAGCCACCGTGGGCACTTTTCACCTTTAGTCCGTTATACGCTGCTGGGTTATGGCTGGCTGTAATCACAATTGCGCCCAGCGCCTTTTGGTCAAAAGCTGCCCAGCTGAATGCGGGCGTAGGTGCAAAGCACTCAGATAACTTCACCTGATAACCCGCCGCCGCCACACATTCTGCGGCATACCGCGCAAAATCAGCGGATAAAAACCGGCGATCGTAGCCCACAATCACCGTCTGACTGCCATTGGCTCCATAGGTCTGCTCTAGCACCTGCGCTGCCAATGCCGCTACTTTCCCGACCCTGTCAAAGGTAAAATCCGCTGCGATAATGCCTCGCCAACCATCCGTACCAAACTTAATACCTTTGCTGACAAATGTAGAAGGGGAAACTGAAGCCATGATTGAAGGTATATAGACTGCTGTTAGGACTAGACCGGACAAATGCTGAGTAAGGCACGAATGACCTTGATTAGCATTCCCACTAACTTAAATTGATGTGTATTTTACTTCAAGGCTCCAGGACACAAATCAGGACGGGCGATTCTCCTGTAGCGCCTTTATGCCGGTGCTCTCCACCGCTCCACTTTTTTAATGCCAACGCTTTTGTAGGTGTGATAGCCTTATTAGGCCAATAAGCTAAATTAAGCGCAGAAGCTTATCAGCACGCATTGCGGGATGTGGCGCAGTTTGGTAGCGCACTTCGTTCGGGACGAAGGGGCCGCTGGTTCGAATCCAGTCATCCCGATTCAATTAAAACCCTAATAAATAAAGGCTTTTTAGCCGTCATACAACGCTTTCAGCCCTTGATTATTTGCATTAAGGTGTGAGAAGCGTTGGACGAATTTAGGGGGTTTTAGCCACCCTTTGGGTACGGATTGGGTACGGAATTGGGTACGAAACGTATTCTGAGGTAAAAAATAAGGATGGGCAAAGTCTTTGCTTCTCATTCAAGATCCACATCCATAGTGATTAAATCTGAACCCGGTTTTGTTAGTGTTGAGAATCATCATGGGCGGCTCCGACTGCGATTTAGGTATGGCGGTAAACGCTATGCGATCGCAGTGGGTTTGCCAGATTCTGTGGTGAACCGAAAGGTGGCCCAACAAAAGGCGACTCAAATTGAGTTGGACATTGCCTCGGGTAATTTTGACCGTACGCTTGATAAATACAGACCGCCTAAAACAGGTAAAAAAGCTTCGGAGGGCCAAGTTGTTCCACTCTTTCAGAAATTTATGGCGGAGCAAACAAGAATTAAAGGATTGGAGTCCGGCAGCTTATCTCGCTACAACGCAACCCTTAAGCATTTAGAAAAGTTCTTCAAACGTAAGGAGGCCGAGGCTGTTAGTGACGCAGATGCTCAAGCCTTTGTAGAGTACTTGCGCACCAAGGTCTCTGAGCGCTCGGTAAAGGACTACATGATTTTGGTTCAATCTTGCTGGGTGTGGGCGGAGAAGTCATTGCCTGAAAATCCTTGGCAGATGGTGTTGAAGCAGGTGAAGCCCATGCCTAAGCAGAAGGTAAAGCCATTTACGGCTGAGGAGGTGCAGCGGATTTTAGAGGGGTTCCGGTGCGATCGCCATTACAAGCACTATGCAGATTTCGTCACTTTCCTTTTTGGTACAGGTTGCCGGTTTGGAGAAGCAGCGGCATTGAGATGGAAGCACTTTGCCAATGATTTCTCTACGGTTTGGATTGGGGAGTCCGTATCGCGGGGTGTGAGGAAGTCTACGAAAACTGGAAAAGATAGAACTGTGATGCTTCCTGAAGAAGTCGTTGCAATGCTGAAAGCGAGAAAAACGACGGCATGTCAGCCGAATGATGTGGTGTTTCCAGCGCCGCAGGGCGAGGAGATAAATGATAAAAATTTTAGACGACGGGCATGGAAGAAAGTGTTAGAGAAGTTAGAGATTGAATATCGTAAGCCTTATGCAACTAGACATACCGCCATTAGCCATGCCTTAGCGAATGGAGCGAATCCACTGGCAGTCGCTGAGCAAACAGGGCACGATCCACAGATTCTGTTTAAGCATTATGCTTCTGTGATTCAAAAATCGGCAGTTATGGTTGGATTTTAGGAGATTTTTTCTGACTTAATACATAAGGCATTTCATACTCGGACACCTCAAAGAGATATCACTGCAGTTTTGAAGCACTATATTATCTCTTTGAGGTTTTTCACCACCTTATTCCCGAACGAAGTCAATAGACTCTGTAATGTTTCTATTATTCAGGGTTATAAGGCTTATGAAAATATTTTCCTACCAATTCCCGACCAGTTTTAAACCCAAAAATGTCTAAAGTTACTGCTCAACTTAGGGACTACTGAAGCCTACTTGTAGATAGCTCAGTGATTGCCTATCTATTGGACTTAGCATGGCAATCTCTGGCAGCAAATCGATGGTTGCCCTTAGAGTTTCTGAGGTACGCACATACGCCACTGGTGGCTATTAAATGGCAGTTAAGAAAGGCCACTTGCAAAGTTTAGATACAAAATTTAAAACGCTTCTCGTTCGTCCTCATTGAGAGGCTTGTTAGGTAACCTCTAAAGTGAGAGAAAATGGCCAAGAAAAAACGGGCTGTTCTGATACTTGATACACCTGAAGATGCGCAATGAGCTGATGTGCTTGTGCAATGGATACACGAACCTCTTCAGGGGGTGAGTCTTTTGGGAAGTGTTCTATTGCTTGCGTTAGATTTTCAATCGCGGCCTCTGATTGATGGAGCCGCGCATAGATAATGCCGCGATTGAAGTAGGCGCGAGCATTCTGATGATCGTGCTCAATGACCCAGCTAAAATCTTGCAGAGCGGGTAAAAAGTTGTTGTTGCGGTGGTAGGCACAGCCACGATTAAAGTAGGCCCATGTATCGTGAGGGTTGTGGCTGATGGCGGCGTTGAGGTCAGTGACGGCTGCCATATAGTTGGTCAAGACGAGATGAGAGGCCCCGCGATCGCGATATATTTCAGCTTGCTCTAGCGGCTGAATTGCAGTTGGCAGCGCATGCAGCGCTAACGTGTAGGCTTCAACTGCATCTTGATGGCTGCCGATAGCGGCTTTAGAGAGCGCTAGATTGTAGTGAGTGCGATAGTCTGCCAAGTTCGCAGCAATGATTTTTTCATATTGGGTGATCGCCTGCATATGTTCACCGCTTCGCTCATACGCTAACCCCAGGTTCAGCCTCACTTCCGAATCTTCTTTAATCACCAGCGACTGCGTACAATCTTCAATCGCGGCCACATAGTTCTGCATTTGTAGCTGCACTAAGCATCGGTTGCCATAGCCAGCAGCCGGTGAGGACTCAATACTCTGCGTAAAGTATTGCAGCGCCTCATTGTATTTACCTTCAGAAAAGGCCGTTGCCCCTGCTTGCAAAGCACTATACGTCAAGGCGCTATGTGTCGTCGCATCTTGTGGATGGCTATCTTGCGTAGCTGCCATCACTGGCAAGCTAAATGTCAGCCAAAAGCATATGCTGAGCAATAAAAGGCTAGTACGCAAAAAGAGCATAAGCACTACAGAAAAACACCATAAACATAAGGCCCACCCTTAAGGAAAAGGGAGGCCCAGTTTTTGAATTATTTAGCGACTGAGTAATCAGCAAATGAGTAAAACGTTAGCTTGTCCAACCATTCTCAGCCTGATCGTTGACGTAGGCTGCAACATTTTCAATCTGTTCAGCAGTTAAACGACCACCAAAGGCAGGCATTGCATTCTTGCCGTTAGTGACCTGATAGACAATCGCGCTGATATTGTGCTCTGTACCGTAGTTATCTAGATATGCCTCTAGGGCGTCTTGCTTTAGCGTTTTCTGGGCCTGAACAACGTTACGACCACCCGCATGGCAGGCTGTACAGTTTGCTGTAAACACTTGCTTACCTAGTTCAATATCACCTGCGTATGCGGGTGGCGACAAAAACAACAACACACCAAAGATAATATTCAGTACAGCCGTTACTTTCTTCATTAAGGCATTCTCTCCACAGATTGCACTGCATTCTAGGAAATATGCAATAGGTGTTGCAAAAGACTGAATGTCATACATTGCGAGTTTGTAACAGTGCTGGCTTGAATCCAACCTCGCAAGATGGAGTGATGAAAGCGGCGCGATGTAGAGCTTGAGCAATTCTATTCTACGTATCGAGGCGGACGTGAAGCTAGTAGCTGGTAGACAGACGCAGACGGCCACAATATGAGGACATTGCCAGTCAGGTGAGTGCCTCTAGACCAACCATTCGCTAGTTGCTAGTGGTAGAGCATCTGATAACGAAGACCCTTGCAAAACGAGGGGGTGATCGCCTAAGTGAGCAAAACATCAAGCAGATAGGTAAAGTGCTAACAGTTATTTCGGGCACACAGCAGCGCAAGCATAGAGAAGGTAACGACCTCGTTCAAGTCCTGAATCAGGCTGCTCAGTATTCAACGTCATCCCAGCGCCGTAGCCATCAACGCGATCAAGGTATGGAGCTGTCACTTCAACAACTCAGATGGATTGTAGGCTGGTGTAAGAGCTTAACTCTACACATGAGTCAGACTACAGAGCGGGATCGCTAAACAATAAAGCAATCTAGCGCCTTTGTCAGGGCTTCAACTTCTCCTTCAATCTTGCCTTCATCGACCGCTCGCGTAATACATGCACTTAATGCAGAAGAAACAGATGATAACTCCGAGGAAGGAATGGGTGATGAGTGATCTGATGAAATATCAACCAAAGTAAATACGAAGAAATTAGCGCAAAGCCTCAGCAAAGAAGACTGTAAAACGTTGCAAGCACTATTGCTCAGTCTGGGGCATGTAGGAGAAGGTCACTGCGAAGAAACGCTCTTGAATTAAGTCATGCGAGTCAAGCTGCTACAGGCAGAGTGAGCCGTCACGCTATGGATTCATAGTGTACAACGCCTGTAGCAGTTGAGTCACTGCTCAAGTCTAAAATATGACTCTTCCTTGGAGAGGCTCCGCCAACGCAAATTCTCTGCAACAAAGGCTCATCGTGACTAATCACAATCATTCCGACCTGCTGCTGCTGCACAAACGTAAGCACGCCCTGCCAAATCAGCGCTTGGGTGTTGGCATCGAGCATGGCAGTCATTTCATCTGCAATAAGATATCGGGTTGCAGGGTTGAGAATACGAGCAATCGCCACGCGCTGCAATTCGCCACCGCTGAGTTCGTGCGGGTAACGGCTGAGCCAGCCCGGATGAATGCCAAAGGTCTCCAGCCAGTGAGGGTCAGGAGAATGGCTTTCCGCTAAGATCTGACGGATGCGCCAGCGGGGATTAGCGGCTAGCTCAGGGTTTTGGAAGACGAGCTGCACCGGGCAATAGCCCTGGTTTGGCAGTGCTTTTCCATCGACGCTCACCGTGCCTCGGCTGGGTCGCAGGTAGCCTGCTAGCAGTTTGCCGAGCGTGGTTTTGCCATAGCCAGAAGGTGCCATTAGCCCCAAGATTTCACCCGGTGCGACCGCTAAACTACGCGCTTCCACTACCCAAGGTGACTGTTTTTCATAGCGAAACCACAGATTGTTACCCTCCAGCATGAACGCACCTCACTAGGCCATCTTTCACATGTCTGAGCGGAGGTCTTTCCGTTCGGCACTGGTCATCTACCCACGGACAGCGATCACCAAACAAACAGCCCGAGGGTAGCTGTTCAGGGCTGGGCTGGTTACCTGATACCGGCAAAAAGTCATTTTGCGGCAGTGATCGCCACAGCGCTTGCGTATAAGGATGTCGCAGGTTCCCGCTCGAAAAGTCTTGCGCAGCCGCAATTTCGACCGTAGTTCCTGCGTAAAACACAGCAACCCGATCCGCAATTTGCAACGCCGCTTCAATATCGTGCGTGATTAAAATAACGCCTCGCCCTTCGTTGGCTAATGCCTTGAGATGGCTGAGGGTTTCTACCACAATTTCGGGATGGAGGCCCGGGGTAGGTTCATCGGCAATCACGAGCTGGGCTGGCGTGACCACTGCTGTAGAGACGAGTACCCGTCTGGCCATGCCGCCGGAGAGCTGAAAAGGATAGCGATCACGTATGCTGACAGGCAAATCGTAGCGGGCGAAGGTGTTGTTGACGCTCGCGGAGGCTGCTGCTGTGGTGCGGCCTCCGCGCTGGGCGACTCGCTGAACCTGTGAGCCGACCGTCATTAGCGGATCGAGATATCCAACAGACTGCGGGATAAGCGCAATGGTTTGACCACGGAGTGCGCGGCAGCGCTCTGGCGTGAGCGGTTCTCCTTGAAACTGCATGGTGCCGCTGATGGTTGCATTCTCTGGCAAAATGCCCAGCAGTGCATGGGCTAAGAGACTTTTCCCAGAGCCACTCGCACCGACGACCGCCACAACTTCGCCCGCATTCACGTCTAGGTCTAAATCGGTGATGACGCAGAGCTGCTTGCGGCGTAGCCCCTGGTCGTATTGTGTGAAGGTCACCCCTAAGTTAGAGATAGATAGCATTGTCGTTCTCATATTAATTGGGAGCTTATTCCTGGCTCGTTTTCGGATCGAGGAGCGAGCGCACATTCTCTCCTAGCCAGTCAAAGGCTTTTACCGACAGCAATAACAATCCACCAGGCATTACGCCTAGCCACCAATAGCCCGTCGAAAGATGGCGCATCGACTCGGCTAAAATAATGCCAATCGCTGGCAGATGGGGCGACAGGCCAATGCCAATAAACGACAACGCCGCCTCGTGCAAAATCGCGTGCGGAAACAACAGAATTAAGCCCACTAAGAGCTGTGGCACTACGTGTGGCACCATATGGTGACGAGCAATCCACAGTGGCGGTTTCCCTAACTGGCGAGAGAGCTGCACATAGTTAGCGCTCCTCACCTGCAACACTTCAGCGCGAATCACCCTTGCCAAGCTAGTCCAGTGGGTTAGCGCCACCGCAGTAATAACGCCCCGAGTGCCGCCGCCCACGGCAAAGGCAATCAGAATCAACAGCACAAGATGAGGCAGGCTAAAAAAGACATCGATAATCCAGATGATGACCGCATCGACCCAGCCGCCGACGGTACCGGCGACTAAGCCCAATCCTGTGCCGATGACAGCACTGACGCTGGCGGCGAGCAGTCCTACCCGCAGACTTAATGAAAGGCCGTGGAGCGATCGCCTCAACATATCGCGGCCCAGCCAGTCGGTGCCAAAAGGATGGCCCCATGACGGCGGCTGATTGCGCTGCGTGAGCGCAGTCGAGAGTCCCGCATCACCTAAAATCCATGGACTAACGATAATTGCCAACAGAAAAATGCTGCCGATAACAATCGCCGCCAACGTCTTTTGTCGGCGGTTGTTTTGTTGTTTTAGCGGTTGTGATACAGGTAACGTCTGCGGCGTGTATACCGTGGGCCTCATGCCGAGCGATCTCCTAAACGAATGCGCGGATCAATGATGGGATAGGCCAAATCAGCCAGCGTATTGCCCGTATACACAAACAGAGCGCTAAAAAATACAATCCCCACCAGCAGAGGAATGTCACTGCGCAGCGCGGCCTGCACGGTGGCTTCTCCGAGTCCTGGATAGGCAAACACCTGCTCGACCAGCACCGACCCACCGAACAGCTCACTTAGGGAGGCAAACTGTAGCGTAATCGCCGGTAAAAGAATGTTGCGAAATCCGTGGTAGCGCACAATATTCCATAGACTCTCGCCCTGCGCGCGGGCAAACAGCACATAGTCGCTGTGGAGCACATCAATCAGCTTTTGGCGAGTGTGCAGCGTGATGTTGGCAATGCCGATAATGCTGAGAGCTGCTGCGGGCAACAACAAATGGTGTATGCGCTGCCACAACGTCACCTCTTGCGCGAGCACACCGGGCGGCGCGGCACAGCAAATCGGCGCGATTTTGAACGAGACGGCAAAAACAATTAACAACAACAGCGCCACCCAAAACGTGGGCGCAGAGGCCAGCGTGTAGGCGTAGAGCCGAATGAGTCGGTCGGGCCAGCGCCCCTTGAGCGCCCCGGCCACAATGCCCAGGGCTAGACCGAGTAGACCGGATAAAAGCCATGCGATCGCCAGCATTTGCAAAGATGCCTGAAACCGCGATGCAATCACATCGCTCACTGGCTGATTAAACACCAGCGAAGTCCCCAAGTTACCCTGCAAAAGCTGAGCTAACCAATCTAAAAAACGGCTCCACATCGGCTGGTCTAGCCCCCAGCGCTCAGCGATCAACGCCTGCTGATCGGCGCTAATTTGCATCATGTCCGCACCGATGTAAGCCCGCACCGGATCAATCGGTGAAAAGCTTAGCAGCACAAAGGTAAACACAGCTACCGCCAGCAGCAATAGTCCGAGTCGCAACAGTTTTTGGGCGATAAACACCAACAAAGCTTTGATGGGTATCTCTCCTAGTTTCATCTCTTCTAGCGACCTACCGTATACACATAACCATGAGACGCGGACGGGGTGGGTCTACTCGCATGTCCACTGCCAGTCAGCAATATTGGCGGTAATCGGCCAGCCATGACCGTGGGGTTCTACCTGCGACTGACCAACATCCAGGCAATCATCCACAAAATAGGTGTGGTCAAGATTGACTAGCCAGGCCCAAGCGGCGTCCCCTTTCGTTGTAACGCCCTCATCCCCATCCCACTGAGCCGCTTTCCAATAGGTGATGGCCTCAGCTTCTGACGGTGCACCCATCGCCAGATCCAGCGTGCTGTCTATGGCTGCATTCGCGTAGTAGCCTGTGTTGTAGTAGTCGCCCTGTGCCGACTGTGAATGGTACAGGTTGTACATCTCGGTTTGGTCGTGACTGCCCCAGCCAAACACCACCACGTTGCTGTGCATCAGCGGCTCAATATCATCCCAGCTTTTTCCTTCTACATTGACCTGAATGCCAACGGACTTCAGCATTTCAGCGGTCGCTAGCGCCAGCGCCTGGCGGATACTGTCATCGGCCTTGTACAAGACTGTAAATTCAGCGTCTAATCCGTCTTTTTCAACAATCCCATCGCCATCGCTGTCGGCCCAGCCCGCCTCAGCTAAAATCTCTTTCGCCCGCTCCGGCTGACCATCTTCGATATTGGCCTGAGGCTCTTCCCAAGCCAGCCCACTGACCGGGCCGTAAGCGGGTGACCCATAGCCTTCTAAAATGCCCTCCACCAAAGCCTGCCGATCAACCGCGTAGTTCACCGCCTGCCGAATCGCTAAGTCAGCCGTAACGTCATTCCCAATCGGGTCACCGTCTGGCGTGGTGCCGCTGTTAGCAGGCTGGTAGGGAAACATCAGCCCTCGGTTATCGACACTGACCACATCCCGCAGCGTCATGCCCTCAATATCTTGTACTGCCAGCGACTGAGGCACTGCTGCCACCTGCGCCTGACCCGCTTTCGCTGCTGCGAACGCGCCGTCTTCTTCAACAAACAAAAACACCAGCCGCTCGATGCCAGGGGCTTCCCCGTAATACTCAGGATTAGCTTCTACAATTAGCTGTTGCCCTTCGTCCCACTGCACTAACTTGTAGGGGCCAGAGCCAATCGGATTGCGGGCGTAGTCGTCATCATGGGCATGTTCTGGCACAATCCCAAGCGTAATCAGGCGATTAACAAAGGTGCTTTGCGGCTGCTTTAGCGTCAGCTCCACAGTTGTTGCATCAACTGCGGTAGCCTGCTCTAGCTGCGTGACATCGGTAAGGCCACCGCTTTCGGTGGCTTTATTGAAAGTGTAGGCAACGTCAGCTGCTGTCAGGGGTTCACCATCTGAAAAAACAGCATCGTCTCGAATCATGACAGTCCAGGTTAAGCCATCTTCACTGACGCTGTAGTCAGTGGCTAAATCATTAACAATGTCTAAATTCTCATCGCGCTTTAGCAGCGTGCTTTGAAACAGCGGCGCGCCGTAGCGGCCCCAGCCCAGGGTCGGGTCGTAGCCTTCTTCACTTTCTCCGCCAATGGCCAGTACGATTTGCTCAGCGGAGCCAGACTGAGCAGGGGCGCTGTCAGCCACATTGTCTGAGCTGCCGTCGGTTGCGGTCTCGGTTGAGGCCGGAGCGCAGCTAGCGATAACCCATCCAGCGACCAAAATACTGAGCAGCCCAATTAAACGGCCCCGTTGAATTATTTGCATATCAAATAGATCAATACTCCGGACATAATTACGAGACGAGGACACCGTATTCACAGAGGTTCTGATAGTTGTGATGCGATTTAATTAATGTCTCGTCCAAGTCTAAGTTGTGAATAAAGCGTTCAAGCAGGTGCTGATTGAGTTTTCGGC